>NZ_RXRN01000009.1:0-180755 GCF_003986875.1 Enterobacter sp. WCHEn090032 | reverse complement strand
GCAGGCTCATGCCCGACCCGATAGCCTGGAGGAATAAGCTGAGGGTACCGCGAAGCGGCGACTTACCGCCGGGAGCCCGGGTCGCCAGGGCGGTGGCGATTGAGCCGCCCTGGCACGTTCACTGGTCATGCCGTTACAGAGTAGCAAGGAACATAAAGTGAACGGAATGTCCACCAGAGCCGTATGTTCCCCCTCACCCCAGCCCTCTCCCTCAAGGGAGAGGGGGTCGTCGGAGCAGACATTATTTTGTGTTTGCTCCCTCACCCCGAAGGGAGAGGAAGCAAACACAAAAAACGGCAACCTGGGTTGCCGTTTTGCATTAACTTACGCTACATGGTTCGCCGCGATATCCAGCAGCGCCATCTCTTCACTGTTCAGCAGCTTCTCAATATTCACCAGAATCAGCATACGCTCACCCAGCGCACCCAGACCGGTCAGATATTCGGTCGACAGCGTGACTGCAAACTCCGGCGCAGGGCGGATTTGGTCCGACGTCAGGGAGAGCACATCAGAGACGCCGTCCACCACAATACCCACCACGCGCTGCCCCAGGTTCAGGACAATCACCACGGTGTTGTCGTTGTAGTCAACGTCGCCCTGGCTGAACTTCACGCGCAGATCAACGATAGGCACAATCACGCCGCGCAGGTTGGTGACACCTTTAATAAAAGCAGGCGTGTTAGCGATGCGGGTAACCTGATCATAACCACGGATTTCCTGCACTTTCAGGATATCGATGCCGTACTCCTCATCGCCTAAAGTGAATACCAGGAATTCCTGCCCTGATGGCTCGCCCGCCAGTTTCGTTACATTACTCATACCGGTCATGTTATTACCTTCTACTTAATCAGGCGGCTGTGTACGCCACACGTTGTTCACGATTTAATCCCTGAAGCGCCGACACATCGACGATCAGCGCCACGCTACCATCACCCAGAATGGTGGCGGCAGAAATACCCGGCACTTTGCGGTAGTTGCTTTCGAGGTTCTTCACCACCACCTGGTGCTGACCAATCAGCTGATCAACCAGCAGCGCGTAGCGGCGGCCCGCACTTTGCAGGATCACAACGATACCCTGCGTGGCCTCTGTCTTCGCCCCGTCCACTTCAAATACTTTCCACAGTTCCACCAGCGGCAGATACTCACCGCGCACTTCGAGAACGCGCTCGCCGCCCGCCAGCGGATGCAGATCTTCCTCACGCGGCTGCAGGGATTCCATCACGGCGTTCAGCGGCAGGATAAAGACTTCGTCCGCCACTTTGACTGACATGCCGTCCAGGATCGCCAGCGTCAGCGGCAGCAGGATGCGAATGGTGGTGCCGGAACCCTGTTTAGACTGGATCTCAACGTGGCCGCCCATCTCCTGGATGTTACGTTTCACCACGTCCATGCCGACGCCGCGCCCGGAGACGTCGGTCACCTGCTCTGCGGTAGAGAAGCCCGGGGCAAAGATCAGCATCCCCACTTCTTCATCAGTCATGTTCTCGCTAACCGCCATCCCCTGCGAAATCGCTTTTGCCAGGATGCGCTCGCGATTAAGGCCCGCGCCGTCATCGGTCACTTCAATGCAGATGTTTCCGCCCTGATGCTCCGCAGAGAGGATCAGATTCCCGACCGGGGATTTCCCGGCAGCAATGCGGTTTTCCGGCAGTTCAATACCGTGGTCGAGGCTGTTACGCACCAGGTGCGTTAACGGGTCAATGATGCGTTCGATCAGGCTCTTATCGAGTTCGGTTGAGCTGCCCATCAGGGTCAGTTCAATCTGTTTATTCAGCTTGCTGGCCAGATCGCGGACCAGACGCGGGAAGCGGCTGAAGACATATTCCATCGGCATCATACGGATGGACATCACTGATTCCTGCAGATCGCGGGCGTTACGCTGCAGCTGACCCATGCTGGTAATCAGGTCGCCGTGCGTAACCGGGTCCAGTTCGTTGGAACGCTGCGCCAGCATCGACTGCGTGATAACCAGCTCGCCCACCAGGTTAATCAACTGATCGACCTTCTCAACCGCAACGCGGATACTGGTTGACTCGCTGGCACGCGCGGCAGGTTTTTCACCACGGCCCGGCGCGGCAGTCTCTTTTGGCACCGCTTTTAATGCCGGGGCCGCAGGCGCAACAGCCGGGGCCGCCGCCTGAGGGACGACCGCCACCTCTTCCGTTGCAGCTGGGGCTTCAACCGCAGCAGTTTCGGTTTCAAAGGCAATCTGGTCGGCTTCAATCACAAAGCACAGCACCGCCACGATGTCGTCCTGACTGATACCGTCATCCAGCGTCGCAGCCAGGCTGTCTTTACCTTTTACCACGTTGCTTAATTTCGCCAGGTTACCCAGCTCTTCTTCCAGCAGGTTGACTTCATTTTCTTTCAGGCGTGACAGCACCACGCGCAGTTTGCCCGCCGGTGCGTCGGCAGGGGCAGACGCAGGTGCGGCAACCGCATCGACAACGCTCAGCTTTGCGGCCGGCACCACGGCTGCGGCAACCTCACCTTTCGCTTCCAGCGCGAGCTGGCGCAGCGCATTGCAGATGTATTCAAAGCTGGCGGCATCAGGCTCTGCCGAACTTTTATAGGCGTCGAGCTGTTCCTGCATAATATCTTTGGTTTCCAAAAACAGGTTGATAATGTCGGTATTGAGCTGCATCTCACCGCGTCGTGCTTCATCAAGCAGGTTCTCCATTAAATGGGTGGTCTCCTGCAGGATGGTAAATCCAAACGTTCCGGCTCCGCCTTTAATGGAATGCGCCGCACGGAAGATGGCATTGAGCTGCTCGGAGTCCGGTGCTTCGGGCACCAGATCGAGTAAGTGTTGCTCCATATCGGCCAACAATTCGTCGGCTTCATCAAAGAATGTCTGGTAAAAATCGCTAATATCCATGCTCACGCTATCACCTCGGATTGGCTGGTGGCGATGTTGGAACGGCAGCCGAAGGAACGGCCCCAGGCTGTTTTAAATCGTCCAGTGACTCATTCTGACTTTCGGCGTTTTCATGCAGGATGGCCTGCTCCGCCTGCTGGTTCAGCACTAAAAGACTGATACGACGGTTGATGGCGTCATCCGGCCCGCGGTCGGAAACGCGCATGGTTGCTGCCATGCCGACCACGCGCAGTACCTTGCCATCATCAAGCCCACCGGCCACCAGCTCGCGACGCGAGGCGTTGGCACGATCGGCAGAAAGCTCCCAGTTGCTGTATCCCTTCTCCCCACTGGCGTACGGGAAATCATCCGTGTGTCCTGACAGGCTGATGCGGTTAGGAATGCCGTTCAGCACCGGAGCAATGGCCCGCAGAATATCGCGCATATACGGTTCAACTTCCGCGCTCCCGGTTTTGAACATCGGGCGGTTCTGGCTATCAATAATCTGAATACGCAGCCCTTCCTGCACCAGATCGATTTTCAGGTGCGGGCGCAATGCGCGCAGCTTCGGATCCGCTTCAATCAGCTGATCGAGATCGCCACGCAGTTTCTTCAGCCGCGCCTGCTCCATCTTTCTTTTCAGCTCGTCGATGTTCGGCTCTTTTTTCACCTCACCCTTTTGCTGGGTGTAATCATCGCCCCCACCGGGGATTGGGCTTTCGCTGTTAGAGATACGCGGCCCACCGGTCACCGCCGTCGCCAGCGGCGTTCGGAAATATTCGGCAATCTGGATCAGTTCTTTCGGGCTGGAGATGGAGATGAGCCACATCACCAGAAAGAATGCCATCATTGCGGTCATAAAGTCAGCGTACGCGATTTTCCAGGAGCCGTGTGCGCCATGACCCCCGCCCTTGTGCTTGCGTTTTTTTACGATGACGATCGGATGGGACTGGTTTTTCATGCGTCCTCAGTTGTCGTCTGTTGGTTTGGGTTTTTCACCGCACGCACGTGTTCTTCAAGCTCGATAAACGACGGACGCTCGCTGGAATAAAGCGTTTTACGGCCAAATTCAACCGCGATCGGTGGCGCATAACCGTTGAGGTTAGAGAGCAGCGTGATCTTCACGCACTGCATCATTTTGGTGGTTTCCGCGCTCTTCTGGCGCAGGACGCTGGCCAGTGGAGAGATGAAGCCGTACGCCAGCAAGATACCGAGGAAGGTGCCCACCATCGCGTGGGCAATCAGCGCACCCAGTTCGGCTGCCGGGCGGTCTGCCGACGCCAGAGCGTGAACCACCCCCATGACCGCAGCAACGATACCGAATGCCGGCAGGGAGTCGCCCACCAGCGCCAGGCTGTTGGCCGGCACTTCAGATTCACTTTCGTGGGTTTCAATCTCTTCATCCATCAGCGCTTCGATTTCAAAGGTGTTCATGTTGCCGCTGATGATGAGTCGCAGATAATCGACGATGAAATCCAGCATCATGGCGTCTGCAAGAATACGCGGATAGCTGGCAAAAATTTCGCTCTCTTTCGGGTTTTCGATATCCCGTTCAAGCGAGAACATCCCCTGCTGACGCGACTTCGCCATCAGGCGATAGAGCAGTGCCAGCAGGTCCATATACATGCTTTTGGTGTATTTCGAACGACGGAACAGCAATGGAATAGCTTTCAGCGTCCCCTTGATCGATTTACCGTTGTTACCAACGATAAAAGCCCCTACCCCTGCACCGCCGATGATAATAAGTTCAGCCGGTTGATAGAGTGCTCCAAGGTGCCCGCCGGTCATCATGTAACCGCCGAAAACTGTACCGAGAACTACCAGGTAACCTAATAAGATAAGCACGACATCATCCTTCCGCTAGTGACTATGGCAAGGACGTCCAGCTCGCAGCGTTTACCGTTTGCGGGGTAAAAAAAAGCAGCGGTAATTGCTTACCGCTGCTGGAATCTTTCCCACACGTTCGGGTTAAACAGCTTGTTCGATCTGTTCATCCAGCAGTTGTGGAATAATATCGGCAGCATCCCGGGAAAGTTTACGTCTTTTTACTGCGCGGGATGGAGGCTGACATAAACTACAGGCGAAGCTGCCTGCAGGCTGATGAGCATGGGTAATAAAATTGCCATCGCAGCAGTTGCAGCGCGACAGTTCAAGCATTCCGCTCTCAACAAAACGCACCAGCGTCCATGCGCGGGTCAGCGCCAGCAGAGGGCCTTCTTCCTGCTGTGGGCATTGTTCAAGGTAAAGTTTGTACGCTTTGATCACGGCGTCAACGCCGCTACACAAACCGGTTTTGAGAAGATACTGCCAGGCGTTACAGAACATGGACGCGTGAATATTCTGCTCCCATGTCATAAACCAGTCGGTAGAAAACGGCAGCATGCCTTTTGGCGGGGGACTACCACGTAACTCTTTGTACAGCTTGATGAGACGACCACGGCTGAGCTGAGTCTCGCTTTCAAGCATTTGTAAACGAGCACCCAGTGTAATCAGCTCCATCGCCAGCTGTATGTCACGCGCTTCCTGAACAATGCTTTTCTCGCTCATTGCTAGGCCCTTTTCTTACGGGCTACGTCATCAGGCTGGCTGATTTCGTTAAGCAAGCGCGTGGAAAGAAGAATACCGGTATGGATCTGCTGAAGATCGTCAACGCGGGACTCCTGGGTCAGACGCGTGATGGTCTGCGCATCGTCGAAACGGAACTGGCAAACCAGTTGATTCGTTTCAGCCAGTTTAACCATCTGTGGGAGGGTTAAACCACCCAGCATGGTTGCCATTTCTTCGTTAATACCCAGACGAAACATCGCGGACGCTTTGTCCTGACTAATCAAACGCTGCGCGAGCAGTAAATACGACAAATTGATGTCATAGATATGTTTTAGCAACTCGGATGTATGCATTGTTCCCATCCCGAATAACCAACTATTATTTTTATGCGGAAAGACCGCACCCCGTGATGTCGCCGGGAAATCACCCGGTATAAAAAAGAAAAGGCTAAATGCATAGTTGAATTTAGGTTTGTATTCACTGAAACGCGTAAGAGAGAAATCGCGAATGCGTCCCTTACGTGTTTTATCATTTCTTACAAATAACTAAGATTTTTCCTAATTCGACGCAAACTCTACTCGTCAGTTTTGCCACATACAATCCAGCCACCCTCAAATTTAAAAAAAATGTGATCTACGTCACACAATTTAAGTGAATTTGACCCATAAATCCATCAGTATGACTTGTAATTTGTTCATTTATTGCCCATTTGGAACTATTTTGTATTCTTTAATGACGAATACTCATGCAGAAGGCTTAAAAGAACTGGCACGTAACGTGCTTACTCTGTCCCGGGCGTCTGTCTGAAACATTCTCGCCAGACACCTCTGCGTGACACATTTTTCTTACCGTGAAAAAACATAGAGTTATAAAAACGGCTTAAAAACACCGTTTCATACAGAAACTATTCGAAATGATTTTGTAACGGGTAAGAATGATTAAACAGAGAAAAGGTGCATTTGTGTGATTTACGTTAAGTTGTTAATTTTTTTCATTTAGGGCCATTTTTCAGTTATTCTTCTTATAAGAATAATTAATGAATAATTATGATAAGGTTCACACTAATGTCGTAATCCGCTCTTGCAGATCCAGGCAAATCGCGGTAATGGTGATCACACGCTGTCTGTCAGACACCTAAGGAGTGCGCCATGAGTTACTCCCATCTTCTTGTTTCTGTTGCTGTTTCTCCCGAAAGCCATCAACTCCTCGCCCGGGCCGTTTCGATTGCCAGACCCCACAATGCGCGTATCAGTCTTATAACACTGGCGGCCGAGCCCGAGATGTACAATCAGCTGGCAGCCCCGATGCTGGAGGATATTCGTGAGGTTCTGCAGGAGGAAACGCAGCAATTTCTGCGTGAGCTGGTCGAAAAGGCACAATATCCTGTTTATGAAACCGTTATAGCGACAGGCGAACTTAATGCCCATATTCTGGATATGTGTCGTAAACAGAATATTGATTTAGTGATATGCGGAAATCACAACCACAGCTTTTTATCGCGCGCGGCCTGCGCGGCAAAATCTATTGTCGCCTCAAGCCAGGTTGATGTGTTGTTAGTGCCGCTTGGGGGGCGTTAACCCCCCCCGGTATAAAATCAGGCGAGTTTAGGGAAAGTCGCGATCTTTTTTTGCAGGTAGCCTTCATGGCTTTGCGGGGCGATATCACGCAGATCCTGAATAAAGCGCGCCTGCCAGTGATTAATATCGTTCTTACGGATCGTCTCCATCATTTCAGCATGGCGGGAAATACGCTCCGTGAGCGGCATCGTCAGGGCACGATTCAGCGCGTTTGCCACATCATCGCGATCGTAAGGGTTTACGATCAGCGCTGAGGTGAGTTCATTTGCAGCCCCGGCAAACTGGGAAAGCACCAGCACCCCAGGATCGGCAGGGTCCTGAGCCGCAACATACTCCTTCGCGACCAGGTTCATCCCGTCCCGCAGCGGCGTGACGAGGCCGACATCCGCATAGCGGAAGACCTTCATCAGGATCTTGCGATCAAAATGCTGATTCAGATAAAAGAGCGGCGTCCAGCCCAGCTGGCCGTAGCGCCCATTAATACGCCCTGCTTCAGTCTCCAGCTGATGACGAATGTCCTGGTAGGCCTGAACCTCACCGCGCGAGGTTGGCGCTATCTGGGTATAGCGAATTTTACCGTGATGCTGCGGGTATTTATCCAGCAGCGTTTCATACGCCAGGAAACGTTCCGGCAGCCCTTTGGAATAATCAAGACGCTCGACCGAGAAGATATTTTTGACGTGCTTGAGTTCATTCTTAAGCTGCGCCAGCTTAGGCGGCAGCGGACCGGCAGCCTGCTCTGCGATTTCGTCAGGTTCAATCCCTATCGGATAGACTTCGGTATGGAATGTTTTCCCCCACGCCGTATGGGTCTTGCCCCCTTTGGTCACCAGACGCGCTTTACCTGACACCGAATCAAGGAACGCCAGGCGGTCATTTTCAGTCTGGAAGCCCAGTAAATCATAATCACACAGCGCCTCCAGCAATTCTTCATGCGGCGGGAGCGCGGTAAAAATTTCCGGCGTCGGGAACGGGATGTGCAGGAAGAAGCCAATCCGGTTATTTACCCCTCTTTTTCGCAGCTCTCTGGCGAAGGGCAGCAGGTGATAATCGTGGATCCATAAAATATCGTCTTCTTCGATTAATGGCAGCAGTTTATCCGCCAGCAACGCATTCACCCGCGAGTAGCCTTCGAAGGATTCACGCTGGAATTTCACCAGGTCAAGACGATAGTGAAACGCGGGCCACAGGACGGCATTGGAGAACTGCGAGTAGTACTCGTCGTAATCTTTCTCTTTCAGGGCGAATGAAGCCCACGTGATGTTTCCGCGCGTGACCTTTTTTAGCGGTTTCTCTTCTTCACTGATTTCACCACTCCAGCCAAACCACAGCCCGCCAGCAGCTTTTAAGGCACCTAATACCCCTACCGCCAGGCCACCTGCACTGGCTTTTTTATCATCAGGCGGTGCAATTCGGTTAGAGACGACGACTAAGCGACCCATAATGGTTTCCCCCTTTGTTTTGCGCTATTTGTTGTTGTTGCTGGTTAGCGATGTCAGATATCCACTGCCAGACGCTGGCGACATCCGCCAGCCGCCATTCGGCGACAGTGTCACCAGGCCCCACCTTGACGGCGATCCCTCCGGCCTGATTTACCACACGAAACCCGGCCTCGTCGGTCAGGTCATCCCCTATGAAAACGGGCGTCCGCCCTTTGAAAGGCGGTGTCGCCATAAACGCGGCAATGGCCGCACCTTTATTGATCCCTTTTGGTTTTAACTCCACGACGCATTTACCGGGCTGCAGTGCCAGCTGCGGATGCGCATCTGCAACCGACTGAGCCAGGGCCAGTACAGCCTCTTCATGCTGCGGTGCCTGGCGATAATGCAGGGCGAAGGCCATGCCTTTGGCTTCCAGCTCGGTGCCAGGCAGGTCAGCCAGCGCAGCAGAGAGCTGCTTCTGGAGCGTTTGCGTGAGTGCGTCGGGGAGTGAAACGATATGCGTTTGATCATGGATGTCGCGGCGCTCCGCTCCGTGTACACCGGCCAGCGGAAAGTGGTATGGACTGGCGAGCATGTCCAGCTCGGCCATTGAGCGCCCTGATATCAATGCCAGTGCTCCCTCATTCATGCGCGAGAGCTGATGCAAATCCTGTAACACCGCCTCCGGAATAGACACCTGATCGGGGTGCGGTTTTATCCCGGCGAGCGTGCCGTCGAGATCGAAAAAGTAAGCATAATGTCCGGGCAGTACAGGCGGTGCGGTTAACGAGTCAGCCACCCTTTTCCTCCTTACGGTTTACGAGAGGTAAACGCCTTTACCTCTTTCATAGCCATGTAAGTATAGACAGTGTGACGTCGCTCGCCATTTGACAACCGGCCCGCCAGTAAAACTGGCGGGCCGGTTAAGGGGTCAACTATGGTTATTAGTTGAGCAAGAAAAGAGAGAAAAAAGGGTCAGACAGTTCGCTTCGCTTTTTGCTTGTAACGGTCGAAAATCACGGCTGCCAGCAGGATCAGACCCCGCACCACGTACTGAGAGAACGGCGAAATATTCAGCAGGTTCATGGCGTTCTCTACCGTCCCCAGAATCAGGATACCGGCCACCACATATGAGATTTTTCCGATGCCGCCTTTGAGGGAAACGCCCCCTAAAACGCAGGCGGAGATGACGATCAGCTCATAACCGATGGAGGTCATTGGCTGGCCGCTGGTCATACGCGACGCCAGGATAATCCCCGCGGCGGCAGAAACCAGCCCTGAGAGCACAAAGATAATAATCTTGGTGCGTACCACCGGCACCCCAGCCAGACGAGCCGCTTCTTCATTACCGCCAATTGCCAGGGTGTTACGGCCAAAGGTGGTCCGGTTAAGCAGGAAGCCGAACAGGATCAGGCAGGCGACGGTCAGCCAGATAGGCGCAGGCAGGCCCAGCCAGTTCGCATAACCCAGGGTAAAGAAGCGCTCGTCTTCAATCCCCACTGCTTTACCGTCGGAGATGATATAGGCCAGCCCGCGGACAATTTGCATCGTCGCAAGGGTGGTGATCAGGGCGTTAATCTTCAGACGTGCGATAACAAAACCATTCACCAGACCGCTGATAACGCCAAGTAACAGACCGGCCAGCACGCCAATCCACAGACTCTCCGTCATGTTGATCACCACGGCCGTGGTGACGCCAGCACAGGCAATCACCGACGCCACCGAGAGGTCAAAATCGCCGGAGGCCAGACAGAACAGCATCCCGCAGGCCACCATTCCGGACATGGAAATGGCCAGCCCCAGCCCCTTCATATTAATGAAGGTGGCAAAGTTAGGAACGAAGATCGCACAGGCCAGGAAGAGCGCGGCAAAAACCACCAGCATGCCGTACTGATCCCAGATACGTCCCACACTCAACGCCGACTTCGACTTCGGCACTCCGGATGTAGTAACAGAGGACATCATTAACTCCTTACTCAGGCGACAGCCTGGCTGACTTTAGGCATGGCGAGGTTCAACGCCTGTTGTTCATTCGCCTGTTCATGAAGTAATTCACCGGCAATTTCGCCTTCACGCATCACCACAATGCGATCGGCCACGCCAAGCACCTCCGGCAGATCGCTGGAGGCGAAGAGTACCGCCACGCCGCGTTTTGCCAGTTCATAGATCACGTTATATATCTCGTGTTTTGCCCCCACATCGATCCCGCGGGTCGGCTCATCCAGTAAAATGACCTTCATATCCTCTGACAGCCAGCGGCCTAAAATGGCCTTCTGCTGGTTACCGCCAGAAAGATTCATGATCAGCTGCTGGGGTCCCGGCGTTTTGATATTCAGTGAGCGAATATGGTGGTCGGCGTTGCTCGACTCCCAGCTATCGTTTATCAGGCAGCCTGCGCGGATAAACTTACGGCGGGCGGAGATATTGATGTTGTCGCGCACCGAATGCACAGGAATGATCCCCTCCGCCTTACGGTCTTCCGGACAGAGCATCATCCCCGCTTTTATTGCATGGGCCGGTTTCTGGATATCCACCCGCTCACCATCAATGGAAACCTGTCCATCGGTGATACGGGTTCCGCCGAACAAGCCTTTCATTAATTCGCTGCGCCCTGCCCCAACCAGACCAAACAGTCCGACAATTTCACCGCTGCGTACGGATAACGAAACCGGCGTTCTCACGCCCGGCGCTTTCACATTGTCCAGACGCAGGCGTTCAGGCCCGTACTCGCGTGGTTTCCAGTGATAAATATCACCCAGTTCGCGTCCGACCATCGCCTGAACAAGCTGGTCATGGTTGACCTGCTCCATGTCGGTAAAGGTGCGCACATAGCGCCCATCTTTAAACACGGTGATGGCATCGCTCAGGGCAAAAATCTCTTCCATACGGTGTGAAACGTACAAAATCGTGCGGCCTTCCTGACGCAATTCGCGGATCACGCGGAACAGATTGTCGATTTCACGCGCAGAGAGCGAACTGGTGGGTTCATCAAAGGCAATAATTCTGGCGTTACGCGCCAGCGCCTTGGCAATTTCAACCATCTGCCACTGGCCGATGGAGAGATATTTCAGCGGCGTCTGGGGATCAACATCCAGACCCAGGTGTTTAAGCTGCAGCCCCGCTTCATAGTTAAGTAGCGAACGATTCACCACGCCGCCTTTATGCGGAAGCTGTCCTAAATAGATATTTTCCGCCACGGTCATCTCGGGGATGAGGTGCAGCTCCTGATAGATAATGGCCACCCCGGCGTTTAGCGCCGCAGTGGTATCGGCAAACGCCACCTCTTCACCGCGAATCGCCAGCGTGCCGGTCGTTGGCGTGTAGTTGCCGCTGAGGATTTTCAACAGTGTGGATTTTCCCGCACCGTTTTCCCCCATCAGGGCATGAACCTGGCCGGCATAGCAGTCGAAGCTGATATCGGTCAGCGCGTTAACACCGGGGAATGTTTTCCCGATGCCGCGAAAAGAGAGATACGGATCAGACTGTCGCATAACGTCTCCGTGATTCCTGTAGTGTGTACGTCAGGCCCCTCACCCTGCGCGAGGGGCACAATCACCGCGTATTACTTACCGCCCAGTCCTTTTTTCGCCAGCTCCTCTTTGAAGTTGTCGCGGGTGATCAACACCACGTCAGTCACTTCCGTAAATTTCGGCGGTTCAACACCTTTGGTTACCCAGTTGTAGAGCATTTCACTGGACTTATAGCCGTGAACGTCCGGGCTTGGCAGCAGAGAGCCGTAGAAACCGGTGGCCTGCGCTTTAGAGAGTTCACTCACCGCGTCAACGCCGTTGATGCCAATCCCGATCACATCAGGTGCTTTGAACCCCTGGCCTTCCGTCGCGCGTACCCCGCCCAGCACGGTATTGTCGTTCATGCCAACCACCAGCCAGTGTTTCACCTCCGGATGCTGAACCAGCATGGAGTTGGCGGCGTCGAAAGCGCCCGGGATATCGTTGGATTTGGTGGGGACTTTGTAGATCTGTTTTTCCGGGAAGCCGGCCGCTTTCAGGGCATCCATTGAACCGGTGGTACGACGACGCGCCGTGTCCAGTTCATCCGCGGTGATCGCCATTACCGCCGTTTCTTTCACATCCCAGCCACGCTTTTGCATCTCTTTATAGAGTTCCTGGCCCTGACGTTCGCCAATTTTGGTCGCCGCCATCATCACCAGCGGGACACTGTCCATCGGCTTGCCTTTGGCGTTAACGAACTGATCGTCAACGGCAATGACTTTCATGTCGTAACCGCGAGCTTTCGCCGCAATGGCCGAACCGAGCTTGGGATCCGGCGTACAAATAACGAAACCTTTCGCACCGCTGGCCGCCAGGCTGTCGATGGCGTTCAGGGTTTTCTCACCGTCCGGCACGGCGATTTTTATCACCTCAAAACCTAAATCTTTCCCGGCCTTATCAGCGAATTTCCACTCGGTCTGGAACCAGGGCTCTTCGGGCTGTTTTACCAAAAAACCGAGTTTTAAATTCTCAGCGATAGCGGATTGTGACATAACGGCAGCCAGACCGATGGCCGCGAGCGCTTTAGTAAATTTGTGCATGGTAAACTCCAGCTTTAGCATTCTTTTCTGTAGGGAATATTTGCGTGCTTCTAATTTAATCGGACTTAAAACAAGGCATTAGCGCTTACCTCGTCATAAGCGTTATTGCTGGTGATAGTTTTAGCGGGAAATTAATCATCCATAAGAGAGCCCCATCACACCGCAGAATTACAGTAATTGCGTACATAAATTCAGCGAAAAATGACATAAAAAAGGGCATATTTGTCTGACAAATGAATAAGGGTTAAGCAGGATTATCCATAAGATTAGCTAAGAAATCCCTGATGCCCTTTAGGAGGCAAAATCGCATGGCGTGTTAACGAACGGGTAACTGGTTTAAGATCATGAAGAACTGAGAAGCTGAGATACCGTTATTCTGCAAAATTTGATTTAACTCAATTTTACGCCGCCAGCATAAATTAAAAATAATTAAGCTGTATTTGTATTTTTCACCGAGCATTATTCCAGTTAATTATTTTCGGAAGAGTAACAAGGCATAACATGAGCAAAAAACAATTATTATCATAAGGTTAACTATACGTTATTTCATGGCGAGCTAATTGACTTTCTGTACTATATTAAACTTTGTAATGTATGGTAAACACAGCCTAATTAAGAGTTTTCTTAGACCAAAGACAAGGGTATGCTTATTTATATCGAACACAGGAAGTGAATTCGGTCGACTTTAGTCACTGCAGAAAGACTATTTCTGTTTTTTTCTTCGTATTTGCCTGGCACACAGGTTAAGCAACGGACATCACGTCCCACAGTCAATAAGGATATGAGTATGGCTACCCAAACGATGATGCAAAAACTTAACGCGCAGATGAACCTTGAGTTCTATGCCTCTAATCTTCACCTGCACCTGAGTGCATGGTGTGCCGAGAACAGTCTCACGGGCTCTGCCACATTCTTTCGCTCTCAGGCGCAAAGTAACGTCACGCACATGATGCGTGTTTTTAACTACCTGAAAGCCGCAGGGGCAAATCCTGTTGTGAAAGCTCTTGATGGGATCAACGAAAATTACTCTTGTCTGGAAGAACTGTTTCAGAAAACGCTCGACGAGTATGAACAGCGCTGTAATACGCTCAGCAAGCTGGCCGATGAAGCCAAAGCCCAGCAGGACATTACTACGCTTAAATTCTTACGCGATATGGACAAAGAGCAGCAGCAGGATGGCATGCTGCTGAAGACGCTGGCGGATGAGATCCATAACGCGCAGCAGGCAGGGTTATGCCCCGAGCAAACCGACCGTCATCTGCTCGATATTGTGGCGGTGCAGCATCACTGAGTCTTTTAACCTGCTCCCGTCCGGGGGCAGGTTCCCCTTCTTATCCCCAACCTCCTCTTTTTGCTGAAATTTAACAAATCAGATCTCGCTCCCAATGATTAACCACACAACGTGTAATGATTTATTTAGTTACATAATCATTGACGAGGGAGCAGTATGATCACCATTGAGTTTGTTGTCATTCTCCTCTGCCTGCTGACAGGTACACGTTACGGCGGGATGGGGCTGGGGTTAATAAGCGGTATTGGTCTGTTCATTTTATGTTTTGTCTTTGGTCTGCAGCCGGGTAAGCCACCGGTTGACGTGATGCTAACCATTCTTGCGGTGATTGGTTGCGCGGCTACCCTGCAAACGGCGGGCGGCCTCAACGTTATGATGCAGTTTGCTGAACGTTTGCTGCGCAAACACCCGCAACACATCACCCTCCTTGCCCCTTTTACCACCTGGATGCTGACCTTTCTGTGCGGTACCGGGCACGTGGTGTACACCATGTTCCCCATTATCGCGGATATCGCCCTGAAAAAAGGGATCCGCCCGGAGCGCCCAATGGCCGTGGCATCGGTCGCCTCACAGATGGCGATTACGGCCTCTCCCGTTTCCGTTGCCGTGGTGTCACTGGTCTCCATCCTGGCGGCGCAGCATGGGCTCGGCCACGCGTGGGGCATTCTGGAGATCCTCGCCGTGTCGGTTCCCGCGTCACTGTTCGGCGTGGCCATTGCGGCCCTGTGGAGTTTACGCCGCGGGAAAGAGCTGGCTGATGACGCGGAGTTTCAGGAAAAACTGAAGGATCCAAAGCAGCGCGAGTTTATCTATGGCGGAACGGAGACGTTACTGAATCAACGTTTCCCCAAACAAGCCTACTGGTCGACGTGGATTTTCTTTGCCGGTATTGCCGTGGTCGTTTTGCTGGGGGCGTTCCCTGAATTACGCCCCGCCTTTGAACTGAAAGGCAAAATGACGGCGCTGTCGATGAACCTGGTCATCCAGATGATGATGCTTATTGCAGGCGCGGTGATGCTGATGGCCTGCAAAGTCAATGCCTCTGCCATATCTAATGGCGCGGTGTTCAAGGCGGGTATGGTCGCGATCTTTTCGGTGTTCGGCGTGGCGTGGATGAGTGATACCTTTTTCCAGGCACATCTCGACGAGTTAAAACTGGCGCTGGAAGGGGTGGTGAAAAGCCACCCATGGACCTATGCCATTGTGCTGTTTCTGGTGTCAAAACTGGTGAACAGCCAGGCGGCGGCGCTGACGGCGGTGGCACCTATGGGTCTGATGCTGGGTATCGATCCGAAGATGCTGATCGCCTTCTTCCCGGCCTCATACGGCTATTTTGTCCTGCCGACCTATCCAAGCGATTTGGCCTGCATCGGTTTTGACCGGTCAGGCACCACCCGTATCGGTAAATTTATCATCAACCACAGCTTTATTCTGCCAGGGCTGATTGGGGTTAGCTGCGCGTGTGCGGCGAGCTACCTGCTGGTTCAGACCTTCTTTTAACGGTTTCAACGGGCGACAGGTTCCGTCGCCCCTTTCCGCTTTAGTGAGACTCACCCTGCGGCGTGAATCGCAGTTCAATCAGCGCGATGGCTTTCTGGATCGCCCGAAGCGTAACCGGATCAGCGGCAGCAGGATGGCTGGTGAAATCGATATTTTTCAGCTGCGTTGACATCTTCTCGCGCACTTCAACCGGCGCAATCACGTCCAGAACATCGAGGATTTGTTTAATAACCAGCTGGCACGCGACAACGTCAGACACCAGTTCCTGATCGGCGCTCAGGTTTTGAGTCATGGGGTTTTCTCCTTATTGAAAGGCCGCCATAGTAACAAAACGTGGCCCCTTTCATCTCCCGCAGAGATAAAAAAACCTGCCGAAGCAGGTTTTTTTATCAGAACATGGCGCCCGGCGGCACGTCTTTAAACGTGCGGCAGTAATTGGTCCACATGCTTTTCAGGATTTTGCGCAGTTTCACGATGATGCTCCATTAACTTGTTATACAACTTTATTGTCAACGTGCTTATAATATGACCATCATCACAAAAATCAATGTTTTTGTGATTTGCATCACGATTTTGTGCGCCTATGCATTCATCCCTGACCCGTTGCAAAGAGAGAGGGCAGATTGTCCGGCTATTCCAGCCATTGCAGCTGACATCTGCGGGTACGATAACGTATTTCCATCCACTCAGAGCGAACCATGAAAAGAGTCATTGTAGCTGGTGCAATCCTGCTGCTCGTGGGGTGTACGGTCCCCCGCCAGGCTGAAGTCAGTAGCCTCGACGCACCAAACGGCATCGTCCGCCTCGACTACGGCCAGGCAGCACTGCAAAATGCGTATTCTGATGAGTATGTGAATAACGGTACGGCGGCAAAAGCGTGTCAGCGTATGGGGTATGCCACCGCCTCAGCCTATGGTCAGCCCATCAAAACCTGCACCCTCATCAGCGGCTCGTTGTGTCTGAATGAGAGCGTGACAATCCAGTATAAATGTATGGGTTATGCCGTTAACCCTCAGTCAAACAATCCCTGGTATTAATCAGAGTTGCCAGCGTCTGCTGGCAACTTATTTTATTAAGAACAAAAATAATTCTCATTAATAAATATTAAAATCGTCAATGCGTTTTATTCCCATTCGTATTTTGAATAAAGAAATAATAATTTTACGTTTTGCAAATAATTAAATAACAAATTATAGTGTCGCTCATTGTGAACCAGAAATAATAACCCGGAGCGCCACCATGCTGAAAACTGAAATGATCGACAAGCTCAACGCACAAATGAACCTTGAGCTATTTTCCTCCCTGCTCTACCAGCAGATGAGCGCCTGGTGCAGCTACCACAGTTTCGAAGGCGCAGCCGCATTTCTGCGTCGTCACGCGCAGGAAGAGATGACCCACATGCAGCGTCTGTTTGATTATCTGACCGATACAGGCAGCCTGCCACGCATTGAAAGCGTGACGTCCCCTTTTGCTGAATATAATTCTCTCGATGAACTGTTCCGCGCCACCTACGAACATGAACAGCTGATCACGCAGAAAATTAACGAACTGGTGCATGCGGCAATGATCAGCCAGGATTACCCAACCTTTAATTTCCTGCAGTGGTACGTTGCAGAACAGCACGAAGAAGAGAAGCTGTTTAAATCCGTACTGGATAAATTATCTCTGGTGGGTAAATCCGGCGAAGGTCTCTACTTTATTGATAAAGAACTCTCCACCCTCGATACACAAAATTAATATCACCGCGGTGCTGTTTTCCGGCACCGCGTTTATTGACCTTCCCCCCGAATTGATGACACCGCAATACGTAAACCTTTCATTACACCCCTTGTAACGGTGGTTTGACGAATTACCGCTTTTGCCTTACTCTGCGCCGCAGATTTATTCGCGAATAAGAGTCGTTGTAGAGGAAAGCGTGAAAAACAGAACCCTGGGAAGTATTTTTATCGTCGCCGGAACGACAATTGGCGCAGGAATGCTGGCCATGCCACTGGCTGCCGCTGGCGTGGGATTTGGCATGACCCTGCTGCTGCTGGGCACCCTGTGGGCGTTAATGTGTTACACCGCCCTGCTGCTGCTTGAGGTTTACCAGCACGTGCCCGCCGATACCGGCCTGGGTTCTCTTGCGTCGCGCTACCTGGGACGTTACGGCCAGTGGATAACCGGCTTTAGCATGATGTTCCTGATGTACGCCCTGACCGCCGCTTACATCAGCGGAGCCGGGGAATTGATCGCGTCCAGCGTTAACGACTGGTTGGGCTCTGACATTACCCCGGCGACAGGGGCTATCTTCTTTGCCCTCATCGGCGGCGGCGTGGTCTGCGTAGGGACATCGCTGGTTGATCTGTTTAACCGTTTCCTGTTCAGCGCCAAAATTCTGTTTCTGGTTGTCATGCTGGCCCTGCTGGCACCGCATGTTCATAAGGTCAATCTGCTGACGCTGCCGCTGGAAAAAGGGCTGGCGCTTTCCGCGATCCCGGTGATTTTCACCTCGTTTGGCTTCCACGGCAGCGTGCCAAGCATTGTCAGCTATATGAACGGCGATATTCGCAAGCTGCGCCGCGTCTTTGTGATTGGCAGCGCGATCCCGCTTATTGCCTACATTTTCTGGCAACTGGTTACGCTGGGTAGCATTGACTCTTCAACCTTTATTGGGCTGATGGCACAGCATGCGGGTCTGAACGGCTTTCTGCTGGCGCTGCGGGAGGTCGTCACCTCCCCGCACGTTGAGCTGGCGGTACACCTGTTTGCCGACCTGGCGCTGGCGACCTCGTTCCTCGGCGTGGCGCTCGGCCTGTTCGACTACCTGGCTGACCTGTTCCAGCGCCGCAATACCGCTGCCGGACGCTTACAGACCGGGGCAATCACCTTCCTGCCGCCGCTGGCCTTCGCCCTCTTCTATCCTCGCGGGTTTGTGATGGCGCTGGGGTACGCGGGGGTGGCACTGTCGGTTCTGGCCCTGCTCCTCCCTTCCCTGCTGGCGTGGAAGAGTCGCCAGCAGCATCCTCAACAGGGATACCGCGTGGCTGGGGGGAAACCGCTGCTGTGCGTTGTGTTTGGCTGTGGGGTGGTGATTATTCTGGTGCAGGTATTGATTGCAGCGGGAATGCTGCCGGAAGTGGGTTAACGATAAAGGGGCTATCATTAGCCCCTTTTTTGTCAGTGCAGACAGCAGCTCTTAAACTTCTTCCCGCTGCCACAAGGACATGGATCGTTACGCCCAACCTTCGTGCCATTTACCATCGGCTTCTTCACTTCCGGCTGCTGCGGGTTGTTCACCCAGTAGTTATACAAGCGCAGCGCAGCTGGCTGGATACGTTCAATGCTGGCTGCATATTCTTCTTCGGTCAGCTCATCCAGCTCGCCGCCGATCTCTTCGCTACCGTGCAGCGCAATCACATCCAGATCGGCCTTTAACTCGTCCGGCAAGGCTGACCAGTCCGTCAGCGCCACGCCGCGCATGTAGCCGTAGCACCACTCTTCCACCACGGTATAGGTCTCACCGTCAACGTCGTTATAGCCAAACATCGGTTCGAACTGGTCGGGATATTCGCTCAGGCGCTCGGCAATATCGTTCATATGCTTAAAGCAAAGATCGATAAAACGGTTCATCTCGCGGTCGTTTTTCCAGCGCGGAATGTACTTCTCGCCACCCCATACCGCCACCAGCCAGGTATCTGGCTCAACGACAACAGGACCGGAAAGCACTGCGGTAAGCATGCCGTCCAGTTCAGACACGTCAAGTACGGACGCATCATCATGACCGTAAGACATTAATGTCTCTTCAAGCCACGCCATTTCGCTTTCATTTAATGGGCCTTCCGTCATCGCTGACACTCCTGATAAAAAGAAAACGATCCTAACACATCTCTCACCCCTCTCCGGGCTGAAGTTTAGGTCTTTGTTGCCGCAAAAACGTGCAAATCGTGACCTTTGCACAACTTATGGGCTTTATTGTTAACGATATGTGATCTCCGCTGTAATTTCTTCTCGTCCCGCAAGGCGGCATAACGCGGCGCTCTATACTCAAACATGTCACAAGCCCGTCAATGGGTTAACCATTCTGGCAACGTTTTTGCTTAGTGTTCTTCGCGCGATGCTGCGCAGGGAAACCTCGCCGTACTCTGCAGGATGCCGTCTGTATCTCGTTCGTTTAGTGCATTTTGTTCTTGCTCGTGTTTTGGATTGGCTGCACCGTCGGGCGTTCGGGTTTACGCCGTGGTGCAAAAACCTCTTTGCTAAGGAACATAATAATGTCGCTGAAATTTATCAGAACTCCGCTTTCTCTCGTGTTGGCCGGTTGCCTGGTGACGGCGTTTTCCGCCAGGGCAGATATCGTGATTGGCGTGGCCGGACCGTTCACGGGCCCCAATGCCACCTACGGCGATCAGTACTGGCACGGCGCAACGCAGGCCGCTGAAGACATTAACGCTGCAGGCGGTATCAACGGTGAGAAGATCAAACTGGTTCAGGGAGATGACGCCTGCGAGCCTAAGCAGGCCGTGGCCGTCGCCAACCGTTTAGTTGACCAGGACAAAGTCAACGCCGTGGTCGGCCATTTCTGCTCCTCCTCCACGATGCCCGCCTCCGAGGTTTACAGCGATGCGGGGATCATCGCCATCACCCCGGGCTCGACTAACCCGTTGATTACCGAACGCGGCATGAGCGACATGTTCCGCATGTGCGGCCGCGATGACCAGCAGGGTCAGGTAGCCAGCGACTTCATCATCGACAAGCTGAAAGCGAAACGGGTGGTGATCATTCACGATAAAGACACCTACGGACAAGGTCTGGCAGACGCCACCAAAGCGGCGCTGGCGAAACGCGGGGTTCAGGATGTGATGTACGAGGGGCTTTCGCGCGGTGAGAAAGACTTTAACGCGCTGGTGACCAAGATTGGCGCGCAGAAACCGGATGTGGTGTTCTTCGGGGGCTGTCACCCGGAAGCCGGCCCGCTGGTTCGCCAGATGCGTGAACAGGGCGTACAGGCCAAATTCTTCTCCGGGGACTGTATTGTCAACGAAGAGATGGTGACCGCGGCGGGTGGCCCGCAGTACACCAATGGCATTTACATGACTTTCGGGAAAGATCCGCGCCTGATCCCGGACGGTAAAGCGGTTATCGAGAAATTCCGCGCCGGAAAATTCGAGCCGGAAGGTTACACCCTTTACTCTTATGCCTCCGTACAGGCGATAGCGGCGGCCTTCAAGGCCACCGGCGGCAAAGACTCTGCGAAAGCCAGCGAGTGGCTGAAAGCCAATTCCGTCGACACGGTGATGGGCAAAAAAGCCTGGGACAGCAAAGGCGACCTGAAGGTCTCTGACTATGTGGTTTACCAGTGGGACGACAAAGGAAAATATAAGGAAGTGCAGTAACGGGACGGAGTCACGCTCAACGCCGGCGGGCACGCCTGCCGGCGCGTAATAAACATCAGGCTGCGCGGCTCGCGCAGCCTATAAAACGAGCGCGCTAAAATGAGTACATTCTTCCTGCAACAGTTGATCAATGGCTTAACGCTGGGTTCCGTCTACGGCTTAATCGCCATCGGTTACACCATGGTGTACGGCATTATCGGCATGATTAATTTCGCCCACGGCGAAGTGTATATGATTTCCGCCTATCTTTGCGCCATTGGCCTGGCGCTGCTCTCCTTCTTTGGCCTGCAGTCGTTCCCGCTGCTGATCCTCGGGACGCTGGTGTTCACCATTGTGGTCACCGGGGTTTACGGCTGGACTATCGAGCGCATTGCCTATAAGCCGCTACGTAACTCCACGCGCCTGGCCCCGCTGATCTCCGCCATCGGGATGTCGCTTATCCTGCAAAACTACGCCCAGCTAAGCCAGGGCCCGCGCCAGCAAGGGGTTCCTACCATGCTGGACGGCGTTATTCGTCTGCATCTGGGCGATGGGTTCGTTCAGATAACCTACACCAAGGTATTTATTCTGCTCGCCTCGTTTACCGGCATGCTGGTACTCACCTGGATAATCAACCATACCCGGCTGGGGCGAATGTGCCGGGCAGTGCAGCAGGATCGTAAAATGGCCTCCATCCTGGGCATTAATACCGACCGGATCATTTCGCTGGTCTTTGTTATCGGCGCGGCGATGGCTGGCCTGGCAGGCGTGCTGATCACCATGAATTACGGCACCTTTGATTTCTACGTCGGGTTTGTGATTGGTATTAAAGCCTTTACGGCGGCGGTACTGGGCGGCATCGGTTCCCTGCCCGGCGCGATGCTCGGCGGCCTGATCCTGGGCGTGGCGGAAGCGCAATTCTCCGGCATGGTGAACTCGGACTATAAGGATGTGTTCTCGTTTGGGCTGCTGGTGATGATCCTGATTTTCCGTCCCCAGGGGCTGCTTGGCCGCCCGATTGTGGCCAAAGTGTGAGGGAGAATAAAATGGAATCGCACGCTTTTTCTCTTAAACGCTGCATTCTGGACGCGATTTTTTCCGGGCTGATTGCGCTGATTATCTTCGGTCCCATTGCGGGCGTGGTGCTGGACGGATATCGCTTTAACTTCGACGGGCAGCGTCTGGCCTGGATGGTCGGCATCGTGATGCTGGGGCGTTTTCTGTTAAGCGCGTTTTTAGCTACCCCTGCCGGCACCCGTTTCCAGTCTCGCTTCGAGGCCGACAGCGCGGGGGTGTATGTCCGGCCGCCAGAGTACAAAAGCCGCCTGCGCTGGATTATTCCCCTGGTCATTACCCTTGCGATTTGCTTCCCGTTTGTCGCCACCAAATATGTACTGACCGTCGCCATTCTCGGGCTGATCTACGTTCTTCTCGGTCTGGGGCTGAACATCGTCGTGGGTCTGGCCGGTCTGCTGGACCTGGGGTATGTCGCGTTCTATGCAATTGGGGCGTACGGTCTGGCGCTGGGGTACCAGTATCTCGGCTTAGGCTTCTGGAGCATGCTGCCGCTGGCGGCAATCATGGCCGCCGCCGCTGGCGCCCTGCTCGGTTTCCCGGTGCTGCGCATGCACGGGGATTATCTGGCCATCGTCACCCTTGGTTTCGGGGAGATCATCCGCCTGATACTGAACAACTGGCTGACGTTCACCGGTGGGCCCAACGGCGTATCGGCCCCTCCCCCCACCTTCTTTGGTCTGGAATTTGGTCGGCGGGCAAAAGAAGGGGGCGTGCCCTTCCACGAGTTTTTCCACCTGACCTACAACCCGAATATGAAATTTATCTTTATCTACGCGGTGCTGTTTCTGGTGGTGATGCTGGTGCTCTATATCAAGCACCGCCTGACGCGGATGCCGATCGGCCGGGCGTGGGAAGCGCTGCGGGAAGACGAAATTGCCTGCCGCTCAATGGGACTGAATCATGTGCTGGTCAAGCTGTCGGCCTTTACGCTGGGCGCATCGACAGCAGGCATTGCCGGGGTGTTCTTCGCCACCTACCAGGGGTTCGTGAATCCGACCTCATTTACGTTTTTTGAATCCGCGCTGATCCTCGCCATCGTCGTGCTGGGCGGGATGGGCTCGACGCTGGGCGTAGTGCTGGCCGCTTTTGTGCTCACGGTGACGCCAGAGCTGCTGCGCAGTTTCGCTGAGTACCGTGTCCTGCTGTTTGGCATGCTGATGGTAGTGATGATGATCTGGCGTCCTCGCGGGTTAATCCGCATTAACCGCAGCGGGTATACCGTGCGTAAGGGCGTCGCGCCATGAACGAAACGATATTACGCGTTGAACATCTGATGATGCACTTCGGCGGGATTAAGGCGTTAAACGACGTCAATCTGGACGTTCAGCGCGGATCGATCACCGCCCTTATTGGGCCCAACGGGGCGGGAAAAACCACCGTGTTTAACTGCCTGACGGGCTTCTACAGAGCCTCAGGCGGCAACATTTTATTTAATACCCGCAGTAAAACGACCAACGTCATTCAGGTACTCGGACAGAAATTCCAGCCAGGCGACTGGATTAACCCTGCCCGGTTCGGGCAACGTCTTTTCTACAAAATGTTTGGCGGAACCCACCTGGTCAACCGCGCAGGGCTCGCGCGCACGTTTCAAAACATTCGCCTTTTTCGCGAGATGTCAGTCGTCGAAAATCTGCTGGTCGCACAGCATATGCGCGTAAACCGCAATCTGCTTGCCGGTATCTTAAATACCCCCGCCTACCGCCGGGCGGAAAACGACGCCCTGGACAGGGCCTTCTACTGGCTGGAGGTGGTGGATCTGGTGGAGTGTGCCAATCGCCTGGCGGGAGAGATGTCGTACGGTCAGCAGCGCCGTCTGGAAATTGCGCGCGCCATGTGCACCGGGCCGGAAATGATCTGCCTGGATGAACCCGCCGCCGGGCTTAACCCGGTTGAAACGCATAAGCTGAGCAGCATTATTCGTTTTCTGCGGGATCGCCATGACATCACGGTTTTACTGATTGAGCATGATATGGGGATGGTGATGGAGATTTCAGACGACATTATTGTGCTCGATCACGGCGATGTAATTGCGAGGGGAAAACCCGCGCAGATCCAGCATGACGAAAAGGTGATTGCCGCCTATCTGGGCACGGATGAAAGCGAGGTCACCCTATGAGCGAACCGCTGCTCGCCTTTCGCGAGGTGGATGTTTTTTACGGCGTCATTCAGGCGCTGAAACAGGTTTCCCTGGAGGTAAAAAAAGGGGAAACCGTGGCGCTGATCGGCGCAAACGGCGCCGGAAAATCGACACTGCTGATGTCCATCTTTGGCCAGCCCCGCATCCGCAGCGGGCAGATCCTGTTCGGTGGTGAAGATATCAGCCATAAATCCACCCACTACGTCGCCTCCGGCGGCATTGCCCAGGCACCTGAGGGGCGACGTATTTTTCCCGATATGACTGTGGAAGAGAATCTGCTGATGGGTACCATCCCCATCGGCAGCCAGTTTGCCGCTGACGATATGCAAACCATGTTTGACCTCTTCCCTCGTCTTAAAGAGCGGCGTAAACAGCGCGCGATGACGATGTCCGGCGGAGAACAGCAGATGTTAGCCATTGCCCGGGCGCTGATGAGCCGTCCGAAACTGCTGCTGCTGGATGAACCCAGCCTGGGCTTAGCGCCCATTGTCGTGAAGCAGATTTTCCAGACGCTGCGCGAGCTGGCCCAAAGCGGGATGACCATTTTTCTGGTGGAGCAGAATGCACACCATGCATTGAAGCTGTCTGATCGTGGGTATGTGATGGTTAACGGCCAGATCCGCCTGAGCGGCAGCGGCGAGGAGCTGTTGGGGAATCAGGAGGTGAGGAAGGCGTATCTGGGTGGGGTGTGACTGGCGGATGCGGGTTTTCGACGTCAGCCCCGACAGATCGCCCGCCACTGTTTATCTGCTGAATTTTCCTTTATCCCAACCTTCACCTCGGGCGGTTAAGTCGATTGACGGTACGACCGCGATTCCCTCAGCATCATAAAAAAATGCTGAGCTAGTAAAGTCATATACGGTCCCATGAACAGTGAAAGAGATGTTATTGCCGATCCCGTCAACCTTTGCCCGCGGAGTATTCGCCGTGAGGGTCGGGGCGATATTCTGTTTTTCGAGACCGACCAGCGGATCGCCGTTAATCTTGCTCGCTAAAAAATAGCGGTAAACGTTGCCCGTAGTCATGTCCGGCTCAGCGTATTCAGTAATGTATAACCATGTTCGTGGTGTGAGCTGGCGAACCTCATAAAGTTTGTCACGCACCGTTACGCGCTCGATATGCTGTAAATAACAGTACCCTGCGATCGCAACGCCCATAATTATGGTAGTGATCCAATGCAGCACTCTAAAAGTGATGCTGTTTAGCATAGTCAATTCCCTGTTTTATCCAGAACTGATCAATCGGGTCATCGCCGAACGGGGGACCTTGCGTGAAATTTCCCCAATCTTCGCGTGATGTGCCCGCTTTCCACTGCGCTGCGCCAGCGGCCATATGTAGAATTTTTGCGGGAATGCATGCTGCATAACCAACTGCGCCAAAATGAAAGTTACCAAAATCAGCCCACAGTCGATTTTTTTGTTTGTAATCCCACGACCCGCCGTTTCTGACTCGCTGATAAAACCAGATATATGTAAGCGGGGTGGCCATATCCTGCACTTCGCGCCGTGCCCTCGCGAGCCTGATGTGTTCCCGCAAAATCTCCAGTCCACGGGGCGGGTAAATCGGTATGCATGCCATCGTTAATTCCTTTGACCTGGCAAAACCAGCAACATAAGGGCAACGGCTACGCAGTGTACTGTTTGAGATCAAACTATTAATTTTATTATTTATATCAATAGGTAATACTATTTGATTAATCTCATCGATAACACAATCTGTATTACAGACAAACCCGTTTTAGCTGTTAATAACCTTTTACCCACCAAAAAGGAGTATTGAAAATGGCTATTCCGGCTTATCTCTGGCTAAAGGACGACGGCGGCGCGGATATCAAAGGATCAGTTGATGTACAGGATCGTGAAGGAAGCATTGAAGTCCTTTCATTTAGTCACGGATTATTAGTACCAACCGATAATGGGACAGGTAAAATCACGGGTACGCGCCTACACGCACCGCTAGTAATCGAAAAAGAGTTTGATAGTTCAAGTCCGTATCTCTACAAAGCAGTTGCCACTGGCCAGACGCTAAAAAGTGCTGAGATCAAGTGGTATAAAATTAACGATGCGGGACAAGAGGTTGAATATTTTAACATGCTGCTTGAAAACGTCAGGGTAGTCAGTATTAACCCCGTCATGCATAACTGCAAAGAGCCAGGGCTTCAGATACATAATCATAATGAAGGTTTACAACTTCGCTATGAGCGGATTACCTGGAAGTATTGTGATGGAAACGTCCAATACTCAGATGCATGGAATGAGCGTGTGACAGCGTAATTAAGGGCGGTTAATCCGCCCACTGTTTAATAGCGGCCGCGCCGGGTCATTGAGTCGAAAGCGGAAAGGTAGAATTCAGGCACAAAAAAACCACCTTTCGGTGGTTTCACGACACTGCTTATTGCTTTGATTATTCTGCTTATTCCCATGGTACCCGGAGTGGGACTTGAACCCACACAGCGCGAACGCCGAGGGATTTTAAATCCCTTGTGTCTACCGATTCCACCATCCGGGCTCGGGAAGAAAGTGGAGGCGCGTTCCGGAGTCGAACCGGACTAGACGGATTTGCAATCCGCTACATAACCGCTTTGCTAACGCGCCGTAAAACTTTTCAAAGTGACACCCGCTAGTGCGCATGTCTTTAATCTGGAGCGGGAAACGAGACTCGAACTCGCGACCCCGACCTTGGCAAGGTCGTGCTCTACCAACTGAGCTATTCCCGCATGTCATCAAGTAAACGTCTAACCACTTGATTTCATTATCGTCCGGCTTGCTGTGCCGCCGTTCGATGCGTTGCATTCTACTGATATGACGTTATGAGTCAACGTTATTTTTTGCATCCCCGGATCGTTTGCTGAAAATTACGGCGAAACGATCACTGATCAAGCAAATCCCCGCGCGCGGCGTTCAAATATTGCAGCATTGACCACAACGTCAGCACTGCCGCCACCCACAGCAGACCAATGCCCGCCCATTCAACCCAGGCGTTTGGACGCCAGAGCATCCAGACCAGCGCTGCCATCTGCGCGGTCGTTTTCACTTTACCAATCCAGGAGACCGCCACGCTGCTGCGTTTCCCCAGTTCCGCCATCCACTCGCGCAGCGCGGAGATGATGATCTCACGGCCGATCATGGTTGCCGCCGGCAGTGTTACCCACCAGGTATGATAGTGCTCGGCCACCAGCACCATCGCGATAGCCACCATCACTTTATCCGCTACCGGATCGAGGAAGGCACCGAAACGGGTGCTTTGATTCCAGCGACGGGCCAGATAGCCATCAAACCAGTCGGTAACCGCCGCAATCAGGAAGATCAGTGCGCAGGCGAAAGGCGCCCAGACAACCGGCAGGTAAAACGCCAGCACAAAGAATGGAATGAGTACGACACGAAAGAGAGTGAGCAACGTAGGGATATTATATTGCATAGTGACGGTAACTATTTGTTGTCAGTAAAATTTAGCTCTATGTTGCTACAGAGTCCTCAATGTTTCAACGAGTAGTAGATCTTTTCTGCCAGCCCTTGCGAAATACCCGGCACTTTTGCAATTTCTTCCATACTTGCGTTGAGTAATCCTTGCAATCCGCCCATATATTTCAGCAGCATCTGCCGACGTTTCGGCCCCACGCCCTCAATCGTTTCCAGGGTACTGGTATTTTTCACCTTCGCGCGTTTTTTGCGATGACCGCTGATGGCATGGTCGTGGGACTCGTCGCGAATATGCTGAATGACGTGCAGCGCCGGGGAGTCCGGCGGCAGGCTGAAGCCCTCACCTTCCGGCTCGAAGAACAGGGTCTCCAGACCGGCTTTACGATCGGCCCCTTTAGCCACACCCAGCAGCAGCGGATGGTTTTTATCCCAGCTGACGTCAAGCGATTCAAAGACCGCTTTCGCCTGGCCGAGCTGCCCTTTCCCACCGTCAATCAGGATCACATCCGGGATCTTGCTCTCTTCAATCGCTTTACCATACCGACGGCGCAGTACCTGATTCATCGCCGCATAGTCATCTCCCGGCGTAATGCCGGTGATGTTATAGCGACGGTATTCCGCGCGCAGTGGGCCATTGGCGTCAAACACCACGCAGGACGCTACCGTCTGTTCACCCATCGTATGGCTGATGTCGAAACACTCCATACGCTTCACTTCCGGCAGCTTCAGCAGTGTGGCCAGCGCCGTTAAACGCTGGCTTACCGTCGATTGCTGAGACAGTTTCGTCGTCAGTGCCGTCGCCGCGTTGGTGCGCGCCAGCTTTAGATAACGAGCCCTGTCGCCGCGCGGTTTGGTCTGTACATTGACCCGACGGCCGGCAAGTTCGGAAAGCGAATCGGCCAGCAGGGTTTTATCATCAAGGCTGAAATCAAGCAGGATCTCAGACGGCAGCGTGCGCATCTGGCTCCCCTGCAGATAGAACTGGCCGACAAAGGTTTCCACGACTTCACCCAGTTCGGTGCCGCCAGGCACTTTCGGGAAATAGCTGCGGCTGCCAAGCACTTTGCCCTGGCGAATAAAGAGAACGTGCACGCAGGCCATTCCGGCGTCAAAGGCCACGCCGATGACGTCGAGATCGTCCCCGCTATTGGAGACAAACTGTTTTTCCGTGACCCTGCGTACCGCCTGGATTTGGTCGCGGATGCGCGCGGCCTCTTCGAATTCCAGCGCGGCGCTGGCCTTTTCCATCCGTTCAATCAGCTGGGTTAACACCTGATCGTCTTTTCCGGCTAAAAACAGGCGCACGTACTCCACTTGCTGGGCATACTCTTCTTCGCTCACCAGCCCGGCCACGCAGGGCCCAAGGCAGCGCCCAATCTGGTACTGCAGGCACGGCCGCGAGCGGTTACGGTAGACGCTGTTTTCACACTGGCGGATCGGGAAGATTTTTTGCAGCAGCGCCAGCGTTTCACGCACGGCATAGCCGTTCGGGAACGGCCCAAAATATTCACCCTTCGCATGTTTTGCACCGCGGTGCATGGCGAGGCGAGGATGGGTGTCGCCGCTCAGGAAAATGAACGGGTAGGACTTATCATCACGCAGCAGCACGTTATAACGCGGCTGGTAGAGCTTAATATAGTTGTGCTCAAGCAGCAGCGCTTCGGTCTCAGTGTGCGTGACGGTAACATCAATATTATGAATAAGTGAGACCAGCGCTTCGGTCTTACGGGAGGCAAGGTTGCTGCGAAAATAGCTGGAGAGGCGTTTTTTGAGATCTTTCGCCTTCCCCACGTAGATAACCGTACCGCCAGCGTCATACATGCGATAGACGCCAGGCTGGCTGGTAACGGTTTTCAGAAATGCTTTTGAATCGAACACTTCACTCACTGACTTAACAACGTCTCTGCATTACACAAACCATGTCGGATGGCCAGATGCGTCAGTTCAACATCACCATGAATGTTCAGTTTACTGAACATGCGATAACGATAGCTGTTCACCGTTTTTGGGCTGAGATTCAACTGTTCCGAAATCTCATTCACCTTCTGACCTTTGGTGATCATCAGCATAATCTGCAATTCACGCTCAGACAAACTGGCAAACGGTGATTCGGTTTTCTCAGGTTCGATCTGACTCAGCGCCATCTGCTGAGCGATGTCGGACGCAATGTAGCGCTGTCCGGCAAACACGGAACGGATAGCATTCACCACCTCCTGCGGCGCAGCCCCTTTACTCAGGTAACCTGCGGCACCCGCCTGCATTACTTTCGCAGGCAGTGGATTTTCCGTATGCACGGTCAGCATGATGACTTTCGTATCAACAAAGGTACGCGCGATTTTGCGTGTGGCTTCAAGACCACCGATACCGGGCATGTTCATATCCATTAACACCACATCGGCGGAATTTGTGCGGCACCATTTTACCGCGTCTTCGCCGCAGCACGCCTCGCCGGCAACTTTAATACCTTTAATATCTTCAAGAATGCGTCGTATCCCTGCGCGCACCAGTTCGTGGTCATCAACAAGAAGGACGTTGATCAAAGGAAATGTCTCCAGAATAGGGATAACGCTACTGAGTGTTAATTTGGTTTATATTAACGGTTTTCCTCACAAGATTAAAACGTTAAAAAACCCGCTATTGGATTCTGCTCTCGTTTTTGGAAATTAGCCTGTACAGTCCCTGGAAAGCGAGTCCGTGCATTCAGGGCTTTTGCGCCTTTTTTTAAGCATCTGTATTCAAAAAGTTACGAAAAATCTGCACCCTTTAGCCGCCAAAAAACAGTTCTCAAATTTTTGTAACAATAATTAACGACAAACGAACCGGGCATATACAATTAATCGCCATTAACAGCGGCTCAGTTTACCGGTACGTTCTGTTTACGCAATTAAACACCCGCGTAAAAGTACGAAAAACAACCGCTGCATTTTTTGCTTCAGCTTGTGGTATACTCCGCCGCCTTGACTTTCGTCGTCGCGCTTTAGCGCCGTTTAATAATGAGGAAAATAAATGAGCACACCTGAATTTGCCACTGCGGAGAATAACCAGGAACTGGCACAGGAAGTAAACTGCCTGAAAGCACTGCTGACCTTGATGCTGCAGGCGATGGGCCAGGCTGACGCTGGCCGTGTGATCATTAAAATGGAAAAACAAATCGCGGAGATGGAAGACCAGGCTGAATCAGCGGTATTTGCGAACACCGTTAAGCAAATCAAACAAGCCTACCGCCAGTAACAAAAAACGGCTGAGTGCAGTGCATTCAGCCGTTCGTTCGTCTGTCACGCAGAACGTATTGTCTAATCAGATCAGTCCTGTTGCCGCCGCGTAGCACGCGATTTGCGTCTTGTTCGGCGCGTTGAATTTCTTCTGCATATTTTTCTGATGGAAGTTAACGGTATTCTCCGAGATAGAGAGAATGATCGCTATTTCTGCTGACGTCTTCCCTTCCGCGGTCCATTTCAGAATTTCCCGCTCACGTTTACTGAATTTCATTTCGGGTGGCATCACCATCCCATCTGCAAAACGCATCAGAGAGGTTAAGGCCATTTGCACCAGCATCTGCAGCCGCAGTTCTATTTCTTCCTGCCTGAACGGCACATCCTGCACACTAGTACGGGAAACTGACAGGAAACCGAGCGCGTGATTAGGCAGCATCAGACACTGCGTTATTCCCGTGCGTAAACCGTGGTCCTGTGCGCTATGCCATAATTCCTGCGCATCAGCGAATAATGCGTCTGTCCAGGGGAGATGACCCTGAATGAAATTCTCCGCCTTTAAAACCGGATCAATCGCGAAATAGTTCGCGGAATGATATTGCGCCATCCACTGTTTTGGATAAGTGGTTTGCAACGAGATCTTCGGTCGCGTAAATGGCACGGGATGACGCACGCAGAGCGCGTAATAATCGAATTCCAGCGCCTGCGTTTGTCGCTGAAGTTCCTGATATACCTCGTCGGCACAGGTCAATTCCTGAAACCGGAGGAAGCAATCCCGTCGCCAGGTGAAAAAGTCTGAATCCTTCATACTTACTAAATGAAGCCTCTGAAAAGATAATCATTATTATGGTGAATATAACCTAACACATAAAACTTATTTCTAACTACAAAATATCGGCAATAGCACAATTAACTTTACTATTGATAAGGTTTATCCAGGCAGGATGGAATAAAAAAACATCGAATCAGGTGAAGGAGGAGAATAATTTGCCCCAGAGTAAATTTCTGGAGCAAATTAGTGCGAAAATGCTACTGCATAAGGAATTTTTCAAGGAACTGACGGGTTCGCGGCTGCTGCGGATCGGCAAACAGGCGTTTCGCCGGCCCCTGCTCCACAATACGTCCCTGGTCCATAAAGATGGCACGGTCAGCAACGTCGCGTGCAAAGCTCATTTCATGGGTCACGATCACCATCGTCCGTTTTTCCTGCGCCAGCTGGCGAATGGTGTTCAGCACCTCGCCCACCAGTTCCGGGTCGAGCGCCGAGGTGGGTTCATCAAACAGGATCACGTCCGGGCGCATAGCCAGCGCGCGCGCTATCGCCACACGCTGCTGTTGTCCCCCCGAGAGGCGTCGCGGATAGCTGGTCTCTTTACCCGCCAGGCCGACTTTGGCGAGCAGTTCGCGCGCGCGCGCCGTCGCTTCCTCTTTCGGTTCACCTTTTACGATGACCGGCCCTTCAATAATGTTCTCCAGCACCGTCCGGTGTGGGAAAAGGTTGAAGTTCTGGAAAACGAAGCCGACATGCTGGCGCAGGCGACGAATCAGTCCTTTCTGCTGGCTGATGGATTTGCCGGTATCAATCGTTATCTCCCCAACCCGGATAGTGCCGCCTTCCGGCTGTTCCAGCAGGTTAATGCTGCGCAGGAGCGTGGTCTTTCCTGACCCGCTCGGTCCGATAATCGCCACCACTTCGCCCTGCTCGACTTCCAGGTCGATCCCGTGAAGTACCGTTTGACCGTGGAATTTTTTCACCAGGTTTTTGACATCGATAGCACTCATTTTGGATCACGCTCCTGGCGGTTAAGCTGGTTTTCGAAGTAGTTTTGCAGCGCAGACAGCACCGTCGCCATCACCCAGTAAATCAGCGAAGCGGCAAGATACATGGTGAAAACTTCAAGCGTGCGGGAGGTAATCAGCTGCGCCTGACGGAACAGCTCCGGCACCTGAATGGTTGCCGCGAGTGAAGTATCTTTCACCAGGCTAATGAAGCTGTTGCTGAGCGGCGGAAGCGCCACCCGGGCCGCCTGCGGCAGGATCGCGCGGCGCAGGGTCTGCCACGGGGTCATACCGATACTGGCCGCGGCCTCCCACTGCCCTTTATCAATGGAGGAGATAGCCGCACGCAGGGTTTCGGAGGTGTACGCCGCGGTATTGAGCGACAGGCCAATCATTGCCGCCGGGATCGGATCCAGCTCGATACCAAACTGCGGTAAGCCGTAGTAGATCATGAAGAGCTGGGCGATGAGCGGCGTACCGCGAAATACGGAGATATAAAAGCGCGCCAGCCAGCGTACCGGCAGGAGGGGTGACATGCGCATTAAGGCCAGCACAAAGCCCAGCACCAGCCCGAAGAACATCCCGCCAATACTGAGCTGTAATGTAAATACCGCGCCTTTCAGCAGATAAGGCAGCGAATCAATAACCAGTTGAATACTTTCTTGCATTATTATTTTTCGACCTGATTTTTAGACATGAGGATGGTAGGCAAACAGCGCAGGCGCCCCGCCGGTATGAACAAATAAAATCGGCCCTTCATCCTTAAAGCGTTTCTGCGCGATGCCATCAATCAGTCCGGCCATCGCTTTGCCCGTGTAGACAGGATCAAGCAATATGCCTTCGAGGCGCGCCAGCAGCTTAACCGCTTCCATTCCCTCTTCGTTAGGCGTGCCATAACCCGGGGCAAAGTAGTCATCCCAGAGCAGGATCTCGGCCTTTGCCTGCAGATCCAGTTGCTCAGCCAGCGCCTGTTGCAGAGCCACCACTTTGGGCTTCTGATCCGCGACGCTGCGGGACACCGTGACGCCAATCAACTCCACCTCCGGCAGCAGTTGCTCCAGCCCTACCGCCAGCCCGGCATGCGTGCCCGCACTGCCGGACGCGACCACCACCGAGGAGAGGCTAACCGCCCCCTCGCACTGCTGAGCAATTTCCAGCGCGCTTTCCACATACCCCAGCGCACCCAGCGCATTCGAACCGCCGACGGGGATGACGTAGGGACGGAAGCCCTGAGCTTCGAGACGCGTCGCCAGTTCATCGAGCTGCGCTGTGGGGTCGGTCAACGCATCAACCATCTCAACCTGCACGTTAAACAGATCCAGCAGCAGGCGGTTACCGTTGGTCAGATAGTTTTCTGCCCGCGTGCCAATCGGGTTTTCCAGCAATGCCACGCAATGCAGCCCAAGTTTTGCCGCCACGGCCGCCGTCTGACGAACGTGGTTAGACTGAATCGCCCCGGCAGTGACCAGCGTATCCGCCCCTTCGCGCAGGGCGTCCGCCGCCAGAAACTCCAGCTTGCGCAGCTTGTTGCCCCCCATCGCCATCGGCGTCACGTCGTCACGCTTAATAAAAATATCGCGCCCTAAATAATCAGAAAATCGCGGCAGGTACTCCAGCGGCGTTGGCGCGCCGATAAACTCCAGACGAGGAAAGCGCGTTAAATTCTGTAGTGGCATGGGTTCTCCGGTAACTCAGACAAAATGTGATATTTTTCATTATGCACGCAGACGCGTAAGAAATAAAAAAGGCGCTTTTAAAAGCGCCTTTTTTTACGTCAAAGACTTATTTGGTGACGTCTGCGCCGAACCACTTCTCGGAGAGCGCCTTCAGGCTGCCGTCTTTTTGCATGTCAGCAATTGCGGAGTCGATCGCCTTAACCAGGTCTTCGTTGCCTTTACGTACCGCGATGCCGGATTCCTGACGAGAGAACGCATCACCGGCCACCGCCAGCGTGTTGTTAGTTTTCTTCACCAGATCCAGTGCGGCCAGGCGGTCAACCAGAATGGCGTCAATACGGCCTACGCGCAGATCCTGGTATTTGGTCGGGTCATCATCATAGGTACGAATATCCACGCCCTGCACGTTCTGGCGCAGCCACTCTTCGTAGTTGGTTCCCAGACCGACACCGACTTTCTTCCCTTTCAGGTCCGCTGCCGTTTTGATCCCACCTTCGTTGCCTTTTTTCACCAGCGCCTGAATACCGGACACGGTATACGGGGTGGAGAAGTCATACTTCTTCTTACGCTCGTCAGAAATGGTGACCTGGTTAATAACCACGTCAATACGTTTCGAATCCAGCGATGCCAGCATACCGTCCCATTTGGTCGGTTTCAGGGACGCTTTCACGCCGAGGTGCTTCGCCAGCTCTTCAGCAAACTCTACTTCGAAACCGGTCAGCTTACCGTCATCTCCCTGGAAGCTGAACGGAGGATACGTCCCTTCCAGCCCAACCAGCAGCGTACCGCGCTCTTTCACCTTATTTAGCAGGTTTTCTGCGGCGAACGTTTTCACGCTCATGCCCGCAACCAGCGCAACGGCCATAACACCCATCAGCGCCTGACGACCCAGAAGTGCAAATTTCATAAATACCCCGATATAGTGGAATTTTTACGTAGTGTAGAGAAATCGCCTGCAACGTCAAAGGCGACTGCGCTACATCTTATTCTTTTTTAATATATATCAGAAGTTGTTCCGGCGTGGGCTTTCTGCTTCACCGCTCCCGGCATTTGCACCTTATATTGCGCGTACTTGCGCAGCGCAATTCGGTAGTTGTTGGTGCTGGTCGCCGGCAGCCACGGCTCCAGATTCTCATCCAGATAGCCGGTCTTGAGCAGATCGCGGGAAATGTTGTTTACGGTCAGATGCTGGCCGAGGCGGCGCAGGCGAACCACATATTCGCGAACGGTGCCGTGGCTCATCTCCGTTTGTTCAAACAGGAATTGTTTGAAGCCGATAATGTCGAAGAAGTCGCTTTGCTCTTTGCAGTGGAGATCGCCACAGAAACGGCAAAGCGCCACCCACTCTTTTTGCTCTTCGAGCCATGCTGCTTCGTCCATCAACGTGTCGAGGCGCGAAATCGCGATCTTATTGACGATTTCGCCACGGCGAACCAGCGTGATACGATCGAGTAACTTGTTACAGTGGGCGCAATGCGTCTGGCTGTGTTTAAAGTCTTTCAGGTAGCGGCTTAAAGGCCGTCTTTTAGATTGCTGCACCGTCATGATAACTCCTGGTTGTCAATACGTTGTGCGGCATTTTTCAGGTGAATCAATCACCTATAACTTACCCAGTTTGGTTCGTAAGCGTTTGATGGCCTGGCTGTGCAGCTGGCTCACCCGCGACTCTCCCACCTCCAGAACAGCGCCAATCTCTTTGAGGTTAAGCTCTTCCTGGTAATAAAGGGTCAACACCAGCTGTTCGCGTTCCGGCAGAGCGTCAATCGCTTCCATCACGCGCTGGCGTAAATTCCCTTCCATTAAATGGTGTAACGGGTTCTCTTGCTGATGCTCGTCCGTCACCAGCTCGATGCTATCGCCATGCTCTTCGCGCCACTCGTCATAGGAGAAGAGTTGGCTATTATTGGTATCGAGCAACATCTGACGATACTCTTCAACAGCAATGCCAAGACGTTCCGCCACTTCGGTTTCCGTTGCGTTGCGTCCCAGTTCCTGTTCCAGCTGCCCCATCGCATGCGCCACTTCGCGTGCGTTACGGCGAACACTGCGCGGTACCCAGTCACGGCTGCGCAGCTCGTCCAGCATCGCACCACGAATACGCTGAACTGCGTAAGTCGTAAATGCCGTTCCTTGCAGAGCGTCGTATCGGTCAACTGCATTCAATAACCCGATACCGCCCGCCTGTAGCAGATCGTCGAGTTCCACGCTCGCCGGCAAGCGCACCTGGAGGCGCAATGCTTCGTGACGCACCAACGGGACATAACGCTGCCACAGCGAGTGTTTATCCATTACACCTTCAGCGGTATAGAGTGAATTCACGATAAACAGCCCTGCGTTAGTTGAGTTATCGGCATGATTATCCGATTCTGCAGGGCGTTCAATTGGATGAAAAAGGGGGATAAAGTGAGGTTATTCTGAGGTTGCCCACAACAGGGGCAACTTTTTTCACTAAATTAACAGTTGTAACAATGAAAGATCGTCGCCCAGTTTGACGCTATCTATATGTTGATGAAAGAGCTTTCCCGCTTCCTGATTATGCTGGCTCAGGGAGTGGAAACTGTAAATAACATCAATAATATTATCTTGTTCAATTTTCCCCGCAACGATGGCCTGCCCGGCCAGTAACGATTTCAGGAAATAGAACTCCGCCACGATTAAATAAAGGTTATTCAACATGCTGCGGCCATTGTTTTGCGGGAAGCCCTGCTCCCAGAGTTTATATTTAAAAAAGTTCTTAAATACATAGTCATGGGTGGCCAGGTAGCTGCCCGCCGCATCGCGCCAGACGGACTCGATGTTTTCCATCACCTGCTCTGCCGGTACGCTACCACCGACAGACTCAAATTGTTGATACAGCTGGGTAAAATAACGGTTCAATACCGCGCCGCCGCGGGTGCCTGCTCTCTTCGTAAAGTAACTTTGAATCAGCGAGATTAAGGCGAATTTCAGACTGTAGTTCTGATTAAAACCGCTTAACTCCGTTTTGATTTTACCGCTCACCAGTTCGTTCACCAGTGAAAAATAAACCGTTTCGAGCGTGCCGATATTCTCCGATAGATTGTCGAGCTTTTCGGCCACCATCAGGAATTTCACTACGGCGTATACCTGCTCTTCAACGGAAACCGTTTCAACGCTGAATATATTCTGACAGAAGAGATTGATGACTTTTGCCTGGAGATCAATCATCGGCGCATTATTGACGTCCTGCTGGACGCTGATAGATTCCATCATCGACATGGCGTCCCGGTCATTCAACAGCAGTCGGGTCACTTCCGGACACGAGAGATTGAGCGATTTTTCGATGTCATTTTTATAGACCCGGTTTGTTCGTGGAAATGACGAACAGGTCGGGCTTAAGGCCTGGGCACCCATCGCGCTGTGAATAGAACAGAGCTTTTCGGTATCCATAAACGGACAATTTTTGCTTTCCGTATGGAAAATCACTTCGCCCCAGTGGCCATAGTGTTTTTTGGTGACATTTATCGCCGTTTTCGCCGTCTGACGAATCGCGGCATTTTTACTGTTCAGATAGCGGTTAACGGAGGGTTTATCAAATGCGATGGTCCAGCCCTGACAACAATGTTCACGGCATTCCCCACCGACACATGAAAAATCTGCGACCAGCTTTGGTTGAGTGACACTGATTTGTTTCACAGGCGGATTCTCAAATAGCAGAGATAAAAAAACCCCGCCGAAGCGGGGTTTCGTGCGTAAAATTAACGCAGCAGAGACAGAACAGTCTGTGGAACCTGGTTTGCCTGAGACAGAACAGAAGTACCAGCCTGCTGCAGGATCTGCGCGCGGGACATGTTGGAAACTTCAGTTGCGTAGTCAGCGTCCTGGATACGGGACTGAGCAGCAGACAGGTTGTTAGAGGTGTTGTTCAGGTTGTTGATGGCAGAAGTGAAGCGGTTCTGCACAGCACCCAGACCGGAACGTGCTTTATCAACTTTAGCGATAGCTTTGTCGATGGTGTCCAGATCGTTAGCATTCTTCGCTGTCAGGTCGATACCGACTACGCCCAGATTAGTAGAGTCAGCAACAGTGCTCAGGTCCAGATCGATGGTGTCGCCGTCGTTCACGCCAACCTGAATTTTAACTGTACCAGCAGAACCATCCAGCAGTTTGATACCGTTGAAGTCAGTTTTGCCCGCAACACGGTCAATTTCATCCAGACGCGCTTTGACTTCATCCTGCAGAGAGGACAGGTCAGTTCCGCTATTGGTGCCGTTTTTTGCCTGAACAGTCAGTTCACGAATGCGCTGTAAGTTGCTGTTGATTTCGTTCAGGGAGCCTTCAGCAGTCTGCGCCATGGAGATACCGTCGTTGGCGTTACGTGCTGCCTGGTTCATGCCTTTGATCTGAGAGGTCATGCGGTTGGCAATCGCCTGGCCAGCGGCATCGTCTTTCGCGCTGTTGATACGCAGACCTGAAGACAGACGCTCAATAGCAGTGCCCAGAGAAGACTGAGATTTGTTCAGGTTGTTCTGAGTAGTCAGGGACAACAGGTTAGTATTGATAACTGCCATAATTTTCTTTCCTTCAAAAATTGGGTTTTAGGTCCGGTGCCTAACACTCACAGCGTCTCTCACCGTCAACAAGGTTATCGACGGGTCCCCAAAAGACTTTAGAACCAATTTTGAAAAAATTATAACGCACTGTTTTATAATGATTTTATTTTTAAAAAGCCATTAAGGCCCGCCAGGGGAATATTATTTACGCTTTTTAAATGCATAAAAAGATGCTCAACAGGACGCTTGCTTATCCCCGTTTTTAATACGCGTATCGCGTGCCTAAAGTGCAATCCTTTCATTAACCCCGTCAGGACGTGTCTATTCTGTGGATTATTTTTTTCTCACCATCGTAAACTTTTGCGGTAAGAGGCCGATAAGAGTCCTGAACTACTTTCGTATTTTAAGGAAAATATGCATGGCTACTATCAGCAACCTCGGGATAGGTTCTGCAGGACTCGGGGATTTATATAATCAGTTGGAAGCAGCAGAGAAAACCAAGCTGACGACGATTACTTCCCAGCAATCAACGTATAACGCACAGTTAAGCGCTTACGGCAAACTGCAGAGCGCCATGACTTCGCTGCAGAGTGCGACGGCTGCGCTGGGTAAAGCAACCACCTGGAACTCAACGTCCGTTTCCAGCACTAACACGGCCTTTACTGCCACAACCACGGCGGACGCGTCCGTAGGTTCCTATGTTGTCAACGTCAACCAGGTGGCAAAAGCACAGGCGCTCACGACGGGCTCCTATGCCAACAATACGGATCTGCTGGGCGATACGACAGGGACGACGCGTAAAATCACCATCACCCAGCCGGGTACCAAGACACCTTTAGAGGTGACCCTGGCGGATGGCGATACCTCCCTGGCAGGGATCGCGAGTGCGATTAATAAAGCGAACGGCAACGTCACCGCCAGCGTGATTAAAGCGAAAGACGGTGATTACCGCCTGATGCTGTCATCAAAAACCACCGGTACGGATGGGGCGATGACCATCACCGTGACCGGCGATGACAAGCTGCAAAGCGCAATTGGCTACGATTCAACCACCAAAACGGGCGCCATGACGGTGAACACCGCCGCGCAGAACGCCATTGTGGTGGTGAACGACATTTCGATCGAGCGTCAGTCGAATACCATTACCGATGCGCTACCTGGGCTCACCTTCTCGGTGAAAGCCGAAAGCAAAGCGGATGAAACCCTTGAGATTACACGCGCAACGGATGCCAACCAGAAAGCAATCACCGACTGGGTTACGGCGTACAACTCGCTGCAGTCCACGATTAACAGCCTGACGAAGTATGTTCCGGTTGATGCCGGTTCGGGCAGCCAGTCTACCAGCAACGGCGCGCTGGTCGGGGATGCTAACGTGCGTGGGATCCAGTCTCAGCTGCGCGGTCTGCTGACCGAAGTCCAGGCCGGCTCGGTTCAGATTATGGCCCAACTGGGGATTACCCAGGATCCGGTGAAAGGCTCGGACGGTACGATCGGTAACCTGAAAGTGGATACTGATAAGCTGAAAAAAGCGCTGACCGACAACCCGAACGCCGTACAGCAGTACTTTGTGGGCGATGGAAAAACAACCGGTATGGCCACCCAGATGAGTAAAACACTGGATACTATGCTCAGCACCAGTGCCGGCAACGCCGGGGTGATCCAGAACGCGAAAGACGGGATCAACAAAACGCTGAAAACGCTGGGTGAACGTTACGATGCCATGGATGCCCAAATTGAAGCGACCATGGCGCGTTACAAAACGCAGTTCACCAGCCTGGACGTATTAGTCACCAAAATGACCAGTACGGCTAACTACCTGACCCAACAGTTCTCACAGAAATAGTCGTCGCATTGAGGAGTGGATATGTATAACACCTCTGGTGTTCAATCCTATCAGCAGATAGGAGTCGAAAGCGCAGTTATGAATGCCAGTCCACACCAGCTGATTGTCATGTTGTTCGACGGGGCGCATAGCGCCCTTGTCCGCGCGCGTTTGTTCCTGGAAGCCGGACAAATTCGTGAAAAAGGCGAAGCGTTATCCAAAGCCATCAACATCATCGACAACGGTTTAAAAGCAGGACTGAACATGGAGGTTGAGAGCGAGTTGTCGGGTAATCTTGCCTCCTTGTACGAATATATGGTTCGACGTTTGTTGCTGGCGAATGTCAGTAACGACGTTGACGCAATTGTTGAAGTCGAGGGTTTATTAAACAACATTGCGGATGCATGGAAGCAAATCGGCCCCAATGCGTCCTCTATTTCAGGATAATTTTGATGAATACTCCCAGCGCAGCGCTTAGCCACTGGCAGGCGTTACATGCTCAGAGCATTGCTATGCTAAATCTTGCACATTCTGGTCAATGGGATGCGCTTATCGAGCAGGAAATGCATTACGTACAACTGGTGGAAAGGATTTCTCAAACGCCCATCATGTCATGCCCTCCGGCTCAGGTTGAGCAAGCGCGTGCGCTGCTGGAAATGATCCTCGAAAATGAGAATGCGCTAAAGGCGTTGCTGAAAGTCCGCATGGACGAGCTGCGCAGCCTGATTGATCAAACCGGTAAACAGCAATCCATCACGTCTACCTATGGAAAGCTGTCAGGGAATATTCTTTATCCAGAAAGTTTGACCCGCGACACACAATTATGATTTCTTCATCCATACTCCAGAAGTCAGCTAACCGGCTTCTGGAGCAAGGATGATGAAAAACCCCACCCTGTTACAATGCTTTCACTGGTATTACCCCGCAGGCGGTGAATTGTGGCGAGAAGTCACGGCATTAGCCCCCAACCTTAACGAAATCGGCATCAACATGATCTGGCTGCCCCCCGCTTATAAAGGCGCGTCCGGGGGTTATTCAGTGGGTTATGATTCGTATGACCTGTTCGATCTTGGCGAGTTTGACCAGAAAGGCAGCGTTGCCACCAAATACGGCGACAAAGCGCAGCTGCTGGAGGCCATCGACGCCCTCAAAAGCAACAACATTGCCGTCCTGCTGGATGTGGTGGTGAATCACAAAATGGGGGCCGACGAAAAAGAGCCTGTTCGCGTTCAGCGCGTGAATGAGCAGGACCGCACGCAAATTGATGATGAAGTCATTGAGTGCGAAGCCTGGACCCGCTACACCTTCCCTGCCCGCGCCGGGCAATATTCGCAGTTCATCTGGGATTACAAATGCTTCAGCGGCGTCGACCATATAGAAAACCCCGATGAAGACGGCATCTTTAAAATCGTCAACGACTACACCGGCGAGGGCTGGAACGATCAGGTTGATGATGAGATGGGTAACTTCGATTATCTGATGGGCGAGAATATCGATTTTCGCAATCACGCCGTAACCGAGGAGATCAAATACTGGGCCCGCTGGGTGATGGAACAGACCGGCTGCGACGGTTTTCGTCTGGATGCCGTGAAACACATCCCCGCCTGGTTCTACAAAGAGTGGATTGAGCACGTTCAGGAAGTCGCCGCCCAGCCGTTATTTATCGTGGCGGAATACTGGTCCCACGAGGTGGATAAGCTTCAGGCCTATATCGATCAGGTCGAGGGCATAACCATGCTGTTTGATGCCCCCCTGCAGATGAAATTCCACGAAGCGTCACGTCAGGGGCGGGATTACGACATGAGCCAGATTTTCACCGGCACGCTGGTGGAAGCCGATCCGTTCCATGCGGTGACGCTGGTTGCCAACCATGACACCCAGCCGTTGCAGGCGCTGGAAGCACCGGTCGAGGCCTGGTTTAAACCGCTGGCCTACGCCTTGATCCTGCTGCGGGAAAACGGTGTACCGAGCGTCTTCTATCCCGATCTCTTCGGCACCAGCTATGACGATACCGGGGGAGACGGTGAAACGTACCATATTGATATGCCAGTAATTGAGCAGCTTCACGAGCTGATCCTCGCTCGCCAGCGTTTTGCCCACGGTGTGCAGACGCTCTTTTTTGACCATCCTAACTGTATCGCCTTCAGCCGCAGCGGCACCGATGACGATCCCGGCTGCGTGGTGGTGATGTCGAACGGCGACGACGGCGAGAAGGTGATTTGTCTTGGGGAAAACTACGGTAATAAAACCTGGCGTGATTTTCTCGGCAATCGCGAAGAAATCATCACCACCGCAGCGGATGGCGAAGGGACGTTTACCTGTAAAGGGGGAAGCGTCAGCGTGTGGGTGATTGAGGATGCGTTGTAGAAACAATGCCGGGTGGCGGCTTCGCCTTACCCGGCCTACGGGAAGGCACTTTTGTAGGCCGGGTAAGCGTCAGCGCCACCCGGCAACAAACGGCTACGGCAGCTTACTCTCCAGCGGATTTTTGCTCAGGTAATCGGCACACTCCACCGTTGGGCGGTCGACCTTCTGCAGCTCCATGCCGTCGTACTCCAGCACCGAGCCATCGCGCTCCAGCGGATAGATATCCAGCTTGCGGGTCACGTTGTAATAGCTGTCTGAACGCAGCATGATTTTACCCGGCACGGCAATCACGCGCTGCCATTGACGGCAGTCCAGCGTATCGCCCTCCTCCGTCACCACTAACGTGGCAATCGCCTCCGGGCTGACCATTTTGCTCTGCGGCCCTTTTGACTGCCAGTATCCCGCCAGATGTGCCGGGACCGGATGCTTAATCACGTCCTGATAGTTATCTACCTGAACGCATCCGGTCAGTGCCAGCAGCGCGCCAGCAATTGCTATTTTTTTCATCATCTTTCCTGCATTCGAAGAAAAAAATATTGTGGCATTAAAGCGCTAAGGCTGCCAGCGAAGATCGCCAGGTCTTAGACCTGCATCCCCATCACCTCTTGATAGGCGGAAACCAGCTTGTTACGCACCTGGATCCCCATCTGCAGGGAGACCGAGGCTTTTTGCAAATCGGTCATCACATCGTTTAACGCCACGCCCGGCTCGCCGAGGGTGAACTTCTCGGCCTGGGTGCGCGCGGCGGTCTGGGTATCGCTGATACGGTCAAGCGCGGCGTGCAGTTGCCCGGCAAAGCTAATACTCGGCTGCTGTTCTGCCACATTCTGATTACGGGCCGTCATCGCGGTTGCCTGCAGCTGACTGATAACCCCTTCAATACCCTGAATAGCCATGACTCTCCCCTGGATGGTTTTTTACGCGGTCAAGACTAACAGCTTGTCAATAAGATAATGGCGGTAAATAGCGTTAAAAAACCAGGTTATTTGACGCATAGAAAATCACGAATCATCAAATAATGGCTGTGCCATCAATATGGAACTTTTGTCGTGTTTGCCGACCCGGGAGTCAGTTTTGTTTCTCTACACGAATAACGTAAACCACCAGGATTTAAGAGGTGCGCAATGAGTGCTACAGCATCGACAGCGCCGCAAAATAAATCACTCGAGTGGATGAACCGCCTTCGCGCGAATCCTAAAATCCCGTTGATCGTGGCAGGCGCTGCCGCAATTGCGATCCTTGTAGCGATGGTCCTGTGGGCGAAGAGCCCTGACTACCGGACGCTCTACAGTAACCTTTCCGATCAGGATGGCGGCGCCATCGTCACCCAGTTGACCCAGATGAACATCCCTTATCGCTTCGCCGATAACGGGGGCGCGCTGGAAGTGCCTGCGGATAAGGTACACGAACTTCGTCTGCGTCTGGCTCAGCAGGGGCTGCCGAAAGGCGGCGCGGTGGGCTTTGAGCTGCTGGATCAGGAAAAATTCGGTATTAGCCAGTTCAGCGAGCAGGTGAACTACCAGCGTGCGCTGGAAGGTGAACTGGCCCGCACCATTGAAACCTTAGGCCCGGTGAAGAGTGCCCGTGTGCACCTGGCGATGCCTAAACCCTCCTTATTTGTCCGTGAGCAGAAATCGCCTTCCGCTTCCGTGACCGTGAACCTTGAACCTGGCCGCGCGCTGGACGAAGGGCAAATCAGCGCGGTTACGCATCTCGTCTCCAGCGCCGTCGCCGGTCTGCCGCCGGGTAACGTGACGCTGGTCGACCAGAGTGGCCATCTGCTGACGCAATCCAATACCGCGGGTCGCGATCTGAATGATGCGCAGCTGAAATATGCCGCCGATGTGGAAAGCCGTCTCCAGCGTCGTATCGAAGCGATCCTCGGCCCGGTGGTGGGCAACAGCAACGTGCATGCGCAGGTCACCGCGCAGATCGACTTCTCTAATAAAGAACAGACCGAAGAGCAGTACAGCCCGAACGGCGATGCCTCTCAGGCGGTCATGCGTTCGCGCCAGATCAACTCTAACGAGCAGATTGGCGGTGCTTATCCTGGCGGCGTACCGGGTGCGCTCTCTAACCAGCCTGCCCCGGCAAACGCGGCGCCGATCTCTACCCCGCCGGCCAATCAGCAGAACGGTCAGCAGAATCAGCAGACAACCTCTACAACCAGTAACGCCGGTCCGCGTACCAGCAGCCGTAACGAAACCACGAACTATGAAGTGAACCGCACGATTCGCCATACCAAACTGAACGTCGGTGATATTCAGCGCCTGTCCGTCGCCGTGGTGGTGAACTACAAAACGCTGCCGAATGGCAAACCGCTGCCGCTGACCGCCGAGCAGATGAAGCAGATCGAAGACCTGACCCGTGAAGCGATGGGTTACTCCGAGAAGCGTGGCGACAGCCTCAACGTGGTGAACTCACCGTTCAACTCGGTTGAAGAGACCGGTGGTGAACTGCCGTTCTGGCAACAGCAGGCGTTTATCGACCAGCTGATGTCTGCAGGTCGCTGGCTGCTGGTGCTGATTGTCGCGTGGCTGCTGTGGCGTAAGGGCGTTCGTCCTCAGCTTCAGCGTCGTGCAGAAGCCGAGAAAGCGGCTCGCGAACAGATGAGCGCGCGCCAGGAAGTGGAAGAAGCGGTTGAAGTTCGTCTCAGCAAAGACGAGCAGATGCAGCAGCGCCGTGCTAACCAGCGCATGGGCGCTGAGGTGATGAGCCAGCGCATTCGCGAAATGTCAGATAACGATCCGCGCGTCGTGGCGCTGGTCATCCGCCAGTGGATGGGTAACGAACATGAGTAATACGCTTACGGGCACCGATAAAAGCGTCATCCTGCTGATGACCATTGGCGAAGATCGCGCGGCAGAGGTGTTTAAGCACCTCTCCCAGCGGGAAGTGCAAATTCTGAGTGCGGCGATGGCCAACGTGCGTCAGATCTCCAACAAACAGCTGACCGAAGTGCTGTCGGAGTTTGAGCAGGAAGCAGAACAGTTTGCCGCTCTCAACGTCAACGCCAACGACTACCTGCGCTCCGTGCTGGTCAAGGCTCTGGGCGAAGAGCGTGCCGCCAGCCTGCTGGAAGATATTCTGGAAACGCGCGATACCGCCAGCGGTATCGAAACGCTTAACTTTATGGAGCCGCAGAGCGCCGCCGACCTTATTCGCGACGAGCACCCGCAGATTATCGCGACCATCCTTGTCCACCTCAAACGTGGCCAGGCGGCCGATATTCTGGCGCTGTTCGAAGAGCGTCTGCGTCACGACGTGATGCTGCGTATCGCGACCTTCGGCGGTGTCCAGCCGGCCGCGCTGGCGGAGCTGACCGAAGTGCTGAACAACCTGCTCGACGGCCAGAACCTCAAGCGCAGCAAAATGGGCGGCGTGAGAACGGCGGCAGAGATCATCAACCTGATGAAAACCCAGCAGGAAGAGGCGGTTATTACCGCGGTTCGCGAATTCGACGGCGAGCTGGCGCAGAAAATCATCGACGAGATGTTCCTGTTCGAAAACCTGGTCGAAGTGGACGACCGCAGCATCCAGCGCCTGCTCCAGGAAGTGGATTCCGAGTCGCTGCTTATCGCCCTCAAAGGTGCCGAGCAGCCGCTGCGCGAGAAGTTCCTGCGCAACATGTCCCAGCGTGCGGCGGATATCCTGCGCGACGACCTTGCCAACCGCGGCCCGGTTCGTCTGTCTCAGGTGGAAAACGAACAGAAAGCTATCCTGCTTATTGTTCGTCGTCTGGCAGAAACCGGCGAGATGGTGATTGGCAGCGGAGACGACACCTATGTCTAATGAGCTGCCGTGGAAGCGCTGGACGCCGGACGATCTGGCCCCTCCCCTCTCCGAGTTCACGCCAGCCGTGATTCAGACCGAGGAGAGTGACCCGGACGTCGAACAGCCCGAGCTGAGTGAAGAAGAACAGCAGGCACAGATGCTGGCTCAGCTGCAAATGCAGGCGCATGAGCAGGGCTATAATGCCGGTCTGAACGAAGGCCGTCAGAAAGGCCACGAGCAGGGATACCAGGAAGGTCTGGCGAAAGGGTTAGAGCACGGCATCGATCAGGCGCGCCAGCAGCAGGCGCCGCTCCATGCCCGTATGCAGCAGCTGGTCAGCGAGTTTCAGCATACGCTGGACGCGCTGGACAGCGTCATTGCCTCGCGCCTGATGCAGATGGCGCTGGAAGCCGCCCGTCAGGTGATCGGCCAGACGCCGGTGGTAGATAACACGGCGCTGATTAAACAAATTCAGGGCCTGCTGCAGCAGGAGCCGCTGTTTAGCGGGAAGCCGCAGCTGCGCGTCCATCCGGACGACCTGCAGCGCGTGGAAGAGAGTCTGGGCGCCACGCTGAGCCTGCACGGCTGGCGTCTGCGCGGTGACCCGACGCTACATCACGGCGGATGTAAAGTCTCTGCCGATGAGGGTGACCTGGACGCCAGCGTCGCCACCCGCTGGCAGGAACTGTGTCGCCTGGCGGCACCGGGAGTCGTCTGATGACCGCACGCCTCACCCGCTGGCTCAATACCCTCGACAACTTTGAGACGAAGATGGCGCAGCTGCCATCTGTTCGTCGTTATGGCCGACTGACCCGCGCCACCGGCCTGGTGCTGGAAGCCACCGGCCTGCAGCTGCCGCTGGGCGCGACCTGTGTGATTGAGCGTCAGGATGGCCAGGAAACGCGGGAAGTGGAAAGCGAAGTGGTCGGATTTAACGGCCAGCGTCTGTTTCTGATGCCGCTTGAAGAGGTGGAAGGCATCCTGCCCGGCGCGCGCGTGTATGCCAAAAACATCACCGGCGATGGACTGCAGAGCGGGAAACAGCTGCCGCTGGGTCCGGCCCTGCTGGGTCGCGTGCTGGATGGCAGCGGCAAACCGCTCGACGGACTGCCCTCCCCGGACACCACCGAAACCGGCGCGTTGATCACCCAACCGTTTAACCCCCTGCAGCGTACCCCTATCGAGCATGTGCTGGATACCGGCGTGCGCCCGATTAACGCCCTGCTGACCGTTGGTCGTGGGCAACGTATGGGCCTGTTCGCCGGCTCAGGCGTAGGTAAATCGGTCCTGCTCGGCATGATGGCGCGTTACACCCAGGCCGATGTGATCGTCGTGGGGCTGATCGGCGAGCGTGGTCGTGAAGTAAAAGACTTTATTGAAAACATTCTGGGTGCGGAAGGCCGCGCCCGTTCGGTGGTTATCGCCGCACCGGCGGATGTTTCCCCGCTGCTGCGCATGCAGGGTGCCGCGTACGCCACCCGTATCGCCGAAGATTTCCGCGACCGCGGCAAACACGTGCTGCTGATCATGGACTCCCTGACCCGTTACGCGATGGCGCAGCGTGAAATCGCGCTGGCCATCGGTGAGCCACCGGCCACCAAAGGCTACCCGCCTTCGGTCTTTGCCAAACTCCCTGCCCTGGTTGAGCGTGCAGGGAACGGCATCAGCGGCGGCGGCTCTATCACCGCGTTTTACACGGTGCTGACGGAAGGCGATGACCAGCAGGATCCGATTGCCGACTCCGCGCGTGCGATCCTTGACGGTCATATTGTGCTGTCGCGTCGTCTGGCCGAAGCCGGGCACTATCCGGCCATTGATATCGAGGCTTCTATCAGCCGTGCAATGACGGCGCTGATAACCGAGCAGCACTACGCCCGCGTGCGTAACTTCAAACAACTCCTCTCCAGCTTCCAGCGTAACCGCGATCTGGTCAGCGTGGGGGCGTATGCCAAAGGCAGCGACCCGATGCTCGACAAAGCGATTAACCTGTGGCCGCAGCTGGAGGCGTTTTTACAACAAGGCATTTTTGAACGCGCCGACTGGGAAGATTCCATTCAGGCACTGGAGCTAATTTTCCCGCAGGTGTAACACAGGTGGAGGGCGAAGGTCATGGCGCAAAACAGCGCGTTATCAACGCTGAAAGATCTGGCAGAAAAAGAAGTTGATGATGCCGCATTGCAGCTTGGCGCAATGCGACGCGGGTGCCAGCAGGCTGAAGAACAGTTGAAGATGTTAATCGACTATCAGCATGAATATCGCACCAACCTCAATACCGATATGACACAGGGCATTGGCAGCCAGCGCTGGATTAACTATCAGCAGTTTATCCAGACGCTGGAGAAGGCGATAGAACAGCATCGCCAGCAGCTGAACCAGTGGACCCAAAAAGTCGATACTGCGCTGAATTTCTGGCGTGAGAAGAAGCAGCGACTGCAGGCCTGGCAGACCTTACAGGACCGGCAGATCGCGGCAACGACCCTGGCGGAAAACCGTCTGGATCAGAAGAAAATGGATGAGTTTGCCCAGCGCGCATCAATGAGGAAACCGGAATGATCACACTGCAACAACTGCTGATGAGCGACAGCGAGCTCGCAGGCGGCACGCAGACAGGAAAAGGCACCGAGGGTGCGCAAGACTTTCTCTCTCTGCTGGCGGGCGCCCTGACGGAGGCAACGGGCAAGGGCAACGATGCGCCGCTGACCCTGGCGGACCTGAAAGCTGCCGGCAGCAAGCTCTCTAAAGTGGCTCAGGACGCCAAAGGCGATACCGCTCTGCAGGCTAAAATTGCCGACCTGCTCGCGCGTCAGCCGACACTGAATGGCGAGGAAGCTACACCTGTCATCTCGCCTGAGACGCTGGTTTCCGGGCTGATGCCGGTATCGAAGGGCGATGCCCTGAAAGCGCTCAATGCGGTCAACAGCAAAGATGACGGCAAAAGCGAGCTGAGCGAAGAGGAGCTGGCCGGATTAAGCGCGCTGATGGCCATGCTGCCGCACCAGCAGACCCGCACCGTCCAGGCGACAGAGCGTAACGATATTACCGCACCGTCTGCGCTGGGTTCCGCAACGCGTGCCCAAAACGGTGCGACCCAGCCGTTGCTGAACGCGGCGCAGGGCGGCCATGAAAAAGCGCAGATAACGACGCCTTATCAAAGCCAGACGCAGATGACAAACAGCGATCCGGCGCTGCCTGCCAACGCGCCGGCAGCACCCGTTGTGACCGCCACCGCAGAGAAGCAGGACCTCGCCAGTTCATCCTCCTCGTCGCCGACGGCCACCCTGGCACCGATCGTCTCCAGCCATGCAACCAGCCAGCCAGCCGCCACCGTTGCCACCGCGCCGGTGTTAAGTCAGCCGCTGGGTACCCACGAATGGCAACAATCCCTGAGCCAGCACATCACGCTGTTCACTAAGCAGGGTCAACAGACCGCGGAGCTGCGTCTGCACCCGGAAGATCTGGGTCAGGTGCAAATTTCACTTAAACTGGATGATAACCAGGCGCAGCTGCAGATGGTTTCTGCCCACAGCCATGTTCGTGCGGCACTGGAGGCAGCCCTGCCGGTTCTGCGGACCTCGCTTGCGGAGAACGGCATTCAGCTGTCGCAAAGCAGCGTCAGCAGCGAGAGCTTTGCCGGGCAGCAGCAGTCCTCCTCCCAGCAGCACCAGGCTTCGCGTTCCGGCAACACCGGCGGTTTTAATGAAGAGAGCGATGAGCTTCTGCCTGTCCCCGTGGCCCTGCAATCCGCCGCGCGCGGTAACGGTGCCGTAGACATCTTCGCCTAAACGCCAGAGGTAGCGTGATTATCCCCGTCTTTTCCACGCTTTGACGACAGCAGGACACGGGATAATCACCTTATTAAGCTGTACCGAAACAGGAAGCTCGTATCAGATGACTGACTCCGCTATCACCAAAAAAAGTAAGCGTTCCATCTGGATCCCGCTGCTGGTGTTGATCACGCTCGCCGCCTGCGCTACCGCGGGCTATAGTTACTGGCGTATGCAGCAGGAACCTTCAACCGCTGCGGCCAAGGCCGAACCTGCACCGCCGCCGGCGCCGGTATTTTTCCCTCTGGACACCTTCACCGTGAATCTCGGTGATGCGGACCGTGTGCTGTATGTCGGTATTACGCTGCGCCTGAAGGATGAAGCCACCCGCGCGCGTCTGAATGATTATCTCCCGGAGGTGCGCAGCCGCCTTCTGCTGCTGTTCTCTCGTCAGGACGCTTCGGCGCTGGCCACCGATGTTGGCAAGCAAAAGCTGGTCGATGCCATTAAACAAACGCTGGCGACCCCGCTGGTAAATGGTCAACCTAAGCAGGAAGTCACTGACGTTCTGTACACAGCTTTCATTCTGCGGTAACGACATGGGCGACAGTATTCTTTCTCAGGCAGAAATCGATGCGCTGCTCAACGGCGACAGCGATAAGAGTGACGATCCGCAACCGGGTATTGGCGGCGATAGCGATATTCGCCCCTATGACCCGAATACCCAGCGTCGCGTGGTACGTGAACGTCTGCAGGCGCTGGAGATCATTAACGAACGTTTTGCACGTCAGTTCCGTATGGGGCTGTTTAACCTGCTGCGTCGTAGCCCGGATATCACGGTCGGTGCGATCCGCATTCAGCCGTATCATGAGTTTGCCCGCAATCTGCCGGTGCCAACCAACCTTAACCTGATTCATCTGAAGCCGCTGCGCGGCACCGGTCTGGTGGTGTTTTCTCCAAGCCTGGTGTTCATCGCGGTGGATAACCTGTTCGGCGGCGACGGGCGTTTCCCGACCAAAGTAGAAGGTCGCGAATTCACCCACACCGAACAGCGCGTCATTAACCGCATGCTGAAGCTGGCGCTGGAGTCTTACAGCGACGCGTGGAAAGCGATCAACCCGCTGGAAGTGGAGTACGTCCGTTCTGAGATGCAGGTGAAATTTACCAATATCACCACCTCCCCGAACGATATCGTCGTGAACACCCCGTTCCACGTGGAGATCGGTAACCTGACCGGTGAGTTCAACATCTGCCTGCCGTTCAGCATGATCGAACCGCTGCGCGAGCTGCTGGTCAACCCGCCGCTGGAGAACTCCCGCAACGAAGACCAGAACTGGCGTGAAAACCTGGTCCGCCAGGTCCAGCATTCACAGCTTGAGCTGGTGGCGAGCTTCGCCGATATCCCGCTGCGGTTATCTCAGATCCTGAAATTACAACCCGGTGATGTTTTGCCGATAGAAAAACCCGACCGCATTATTGCCCATGTGGATGGTGTCCCCGTGCTGACAAGCCAGTACGGCACGATTAACGGTCAGTATGCGTTACGCGTTGAGCACTTGATCAACCCGATTTTGAATTCGCTGAATGAGGAACAGCCCAAATGAGTGACATGAACAATCCGTCCGATGAAAACAGCGGAGCACTGGACGATCTGTGGGCTGACGCGTTAAACGAGCAAAAAGCGACCCCGAGCAAAAGTGCGGCGGATGCCGTCTTCCAGCAGCTTGGCGGCGGTGACGTCAGCGGCACGCTGCAGGACATCGACCTGATTATGGACATCCCGGTTAAGCTGACCGTTGAACTGGGCCGCACCCGGATGACCATTAAAGAGCTGCTGCGCCTGACGCAGGGTTCCGTGGTCGCCCTTGACGGTCTGGCCGGTGAACCGCTGGATATTCTGATCAACGGTTATCTGATTGCCCAGGGTGAGGTAGTGGTGGTTGCCGATAAATACGGCGTACGTATCACCGACATCATTACCCCGTCTGAACGTATGCGTCGTCTGAGCCGTTAAGCATGAAAACCCAGGCAACACTATCGCAACCTTCTGCCGTCCCCGGTTCACCTCTGCTCCAGGTGAGCGGAGCGTTGTTCGGTATTATTGCCTTTATTCTTATCGCCGCCTGGCTGGCGAAGCGCTTTGGTCTGGCGGGTAAAACCGCCGGCACCCGCGGCCTGAAAGTCAGCGCCAGCACCACGCTGGGGCCACGTGAACGCGTGGTCATTGTCGAGGTGGAAGACGCGCGTCTGGTCCTGGGCGTCACGGCCTCCAGCATCAACGTATTACATAAACTGCCGCCCGCCCCTGTTGAGGTGGACGCGCGCGCAGAGGCCCCTGCGGATTTTCAGTCCGTCATGAAGAGTTTGCTTAAGCGTTCCGGGAGATCCTGATGCGCCGTTTGTTATCCCTGACGCTTGCGGGCGTTGGCCTGTTTGCTCCCGCGGTTTATGCGCAACTGCCCGGTCTGGTATCTACCCCGCTCGCGGGCGGTGGCCAAAGCTGGTCACTTCCGGTTCAGACGCTGGTTTTCATCACCTCGCTGACGTTTATTCCGGCCATTCTGCTGATGATGACCAGCTTCACCCGCATCATTATCGTCTTTGGTCTGCTGCGAAACGCGCTGGGCACCCCGTCCGCCCCGCCAAACCAGGTTCTGCTTGGGCTGGCGCTGTTTTTAACCTTTTTCATTATGTCGCCGGTGATCGATAAGATTTATACCGACGCTTATCAGCCGTTCAGCGAAGATAAAATCTCCATGCAGGAGGCGCTGGAGAAAGGCGCGCAGCCGCTGCGGGAATTTATGCTGCGCCAGACGCGCGAAGCGGATCTCGCCCTCTTTGCCCGCCTGTCCAATACCGGCGAGCTGCAGGGGCCGGAAGCGGTACCCATGCGTATTCTTCTGCCCGCCTATGTCACCAGCGAGCTGAAAACCGCGTTCCAGATTGGCTTTACCATTTTTATTCCGTTCCTGATTATCGATCTGGTGATCGCCAGCGTGCTGATGGCGCTCGGGATGATGATGGTGCCGCCCGCGACCATCGCCCTGCCCTTTAAGATCATGCTCTTTGTGCTGGTCGACGGCTGGCAGCTGCTGGTCAGTTCGCTGGCGCAGAGCTTCTACAGTTAAGGAACGGCAATGACACCCGAATCGGTCATGATGATGGGCACGGAAGCGATGAAAATCGCCATTGCCGTTGCCGCGCCGCTGCTGCTTGTCGCGCTGGTGACGGGTCTGATTATCAGTATTCTTCAGGCCGCCACGCAGATTAACGAAATGACGCTGTCGTTCATTCCGAAAATCATCGCCGTGTTCGTGGCGATTATTGTCGCCGGGCCGTGGATGCTGAACCTGTTGCTGGACTATATGCGCAACCTGTTTACCAACCTGCCGTATATCATCGGCTGATCTGACGATGCTGCACTTCACCAGCGACCAGTGGGTTCAGTGGCTCGGCGTCTATTTCTGGCCGATGCTGCGCATTATGGCGCTGGTCTCCACTGCCCCGATCCTCAGTGAGAAATCGATCCCCAAGCGTGTCAAAGTGGGGCTGGGCATTATCATCTCGATTATCGTCGCCCCATCCCTTCCCCCGGTGGAGATCCCGATTTTCTCGGCGAACGCGGTGTGGGTGGCTCTGCAGCAGGTGATGATTGGCGTTGCCGTCGGCTTTACCATGCAGCTCGCGTTTGCCGCCGTGCGTACCGCGGGAGAGCTGATTGGCCTGCAGATGGGGTTATCGTTCGCCACGTTTGTCGATCCCGGCAGCCATCTCAACATGCCCGTGCTGGCGCGCATTATCGACCTGCTCGCCATGCTGCTGTTTCTGTCGTTCAACGGTCATCTGTGGCTCATCTCCATGCTGGTGGACACCTTCCATACGCTGCCGATTGGGGAAAATCCGGTGAACAGCAATGCGTTTCTGGCGCTGACCCGCGCTGCAGGGCTGATTTTCCTCAACGGGCTGATGCTGGCGCTGCCGATCATCACCCTGCTGCTGACCGTCAACCTGGCGTTAGGTTTACTGAACAGAATGGCACCGCAGCTTTCGGTGTTTGTCATTGGTTTTCCGCTGACGCTGACGGTCGGAATTTTATTAATGTCATTACTGATGCCACTTATCGCTCCGTTCTGTGAACATTTATTCGGCGAGATATTCAACCTCTTAGCGGATATTGTCAGCGAGCTGCCTCGTAAATAATAGCCCGCACTGTTGCTATTGTCTTTCTGAGGATATTCCTAAAATAAAACTTGAAAAACATCTTCCAGGATATATCTGACGCGGTTTAATTGTTTCTAACCACCTCACAATACTTAATATTTACTTTACTTTAAGAAGATTCCTGGCAAATTATACGTAACTTTACGGGATAGTGAGTCCGCCTGAAAGTCTTTGTCATGCTCACAGGTTTATTATTTTTTTCCATCCCGTATGGCTGTTTTGAGCTCTCAGGCAGATGGTGAATTATCGTTACGCATTGAGTGAGGGTATGCCATGTCAACGATCATTATGGATTTATGCAGCTACACCCGGCTAGGGTTAACCGGGTACCTGGCAAGCAGAGGGGTAAGAAAGAGAGACATCAACGATGCACACACCGTTGAAGAGCTCGCGGCCGCTTGTGACGAACTCAAACCAGGCGTGGTGTTTATTAATGAGGACTGTTTCATTCACGATCCAGCCAACAGTCAGTACATTAAGCAAATCATTAATCAGCATCCAAAAACCCTGTTTATTGTTTTTATGGCGATCGCAAATATCCATTTCGATGAGTATTTGTTGGTCCGTAAAAATTTATTGATCAGTTCTAAATCGATTAAACCCGAGTCGCTGGATGACATTCTGGGTGATTATTTGAATAAAGAAGTTAAAAATGTAGGAGCGGTTAACTTACCCACCCTATCATTAAGCAGGACTGAATCAAGTATGCTGCGAATGTGGATGGCGGGCCAGGGAACTATTCAGATCTCCGACCAGATGAATATTAAAGCTAAAACCGTTTCGTCACACAAAGGAAATATTAAAAGGAAAATTAAAACGCATAATAAGCAAGTGATCTACCACGTGGTACGCCTGACCGATAATGTGACGAACGGGATTTTCGTCAACATGCGTTAGTCGCTGAAGAAAAGACCCTGTGCACCCTACCTTTGATCTCTGGCCTGGCCAGAGATTTTTGCTTTTGTACAGGCGGTCGGGCTCGCGAAGCGCGACCCGACGCCGTGTTAGTCGGCTTTCTCGACAAAAATCCCATCCGGATGCCCCAGTTCGTTAAAAAACCAGATGCCGAGCGGGTAGTCTTCCAGTGAGACCAGGTACATTGTCCCTTCACTAAACTCTTCAATTGCCAGCACCACGCCCGGGCGGCGCGGCCCGCCGTCCGTTTTAACGGTGACCCGATCGTTGACCTTCATACATTCCTCCTCTGGTTTTGAGCCAGTGTAGAACAAAACGCAAAAACGCACATCGCTGCCCGGTGTGAATGGCGTTTTTATACACAGGCTATACTTACCGTTGGACCGCGTTGAAGGTTGAATGAGGAGCCCCGTAATGAAGACCGATAAAGAGTACAGCGACACCATCAAGCGCGAAGTCGAGGTGGATGTTGATGCCCTGCTGGCCGCCATCAATGAGATCAGTGAGTCAGAAGTCCGCCGGACGGACGACAATTCGGACCGCGTCATTGTCAACGGAAGGGACTATCACACCTATCGTGAGCTGGCGGAGGCCTTCGAGCTGGATATTCACGACTTTAGCGTGTCAGAAGCCAATCGGTAGGGCGAAAAAAATCCCGGTCATGGGGATGGCCGGGATCAAAACTTGCTTTTGCAAGAAGCACTTGAAAATTCGTTACACCAGGAAATCTGATGTACATGCCACACTATCCCCAACGAATTTGTCTGACAAGCATATATTCTTATGATGAATATACTATTTTCAGCATTATGAATTTGGTTATGAGCAGCAACATACGCCGAATGCGGGTTTGCCAGGGTCCGTTCTCATTGTTCCGGTTTTTATCCCGGCTATTTTTTAGGAATTTTCTTAGAAAGCGACGCCACCGTTACCAGGAGTCTGTATGCCTTCACTGCGGGATCCCTTGCTGATTTTTTCCGATCTGGACGGCTCGTTGCTCGATATCCATACCTACGAGTGGCAGCCCGCGCTCCCCTGGCTGGACAGGCTGCTGGATAACCAGGTTCCGCTCATTCTCTGTAGCAGCAAAACGGCGGCCGAGATGCTGGACATTCAGCAGGATCTGGGTCTGGAAGGCCTGCCGTTTATTGCCGAGAACGGCGCGGTTATTCAGCCTGACGTGCGGTGGGAAAAGGTGCCGCGTCAGATTAGAGGAATGTCACACCGGGATATTCGCCCGCGGATCGAGCAAATCCGCCTTGAGACGGGCGTTAAGTTCACCACCTTTGACGACGTGGACGATCGCATTATCAGCGAGTGGACCGGCCTGACGCGCTATCGCTCTGCGCTGGCCCGCAGGCAGGAAGCCTCGGTCACGCTCATCTGGCGCGACAGCGACGAGAAAATGGTCCAGTTTGAAGAGGCGCTGGCGCGTAGCGGTCTGCAATGTCTGCAGGGGGCGCGGTTCTGGCATATTCTTGACACCCGCTGCGGTAAAGACGTGGCGGTTAACTGGCTGATTGAGCAGTACCGTGAGCAGGAAGCGATCGAACCCACGACGCTGGGACTCGGTGATGGCCCCAATGATGCGCCGCTGCTGGATAGCATGGATTACGCGGTAGTGATTAAAGGCATTAACCGTCAGGGCATCACGCTACGGGACGATAATCCCGCGCGGGTTTATCACACCCAACAACCCGGTCCCGCGGGCTGGCACGAAGGGCTGGATCACTTCCTCTCCTGATCCCGCCAGACAACGCGGTTACGCCCGGTCTGTTTAGCCTGGTATAAGCGGGCGTCCGCCACGGACTGCAGTTGTTCAAAATCGTAATTCCCCTTTTCATCCACGCTGCTGACGCCCAGCGACGCGCTGATGCGCAGGGTCGTGCTCTTCTTCACCAGAATCTCCTTGCTGTTGATGCGACAACGAATACGCTCCGCAACCCCTCTCGCCTCCTCAAGGCTAATCCCCGGCAGGGCGACACAAAACTCTTCCCCGCCGACACGCCCTGCGACATCGTTTTTGCGTAATCCGGTGGCAATCAGCCCCGCCGTATGGGACAGCACCTTATCACCGGCCTGATGGCCGAAACGGTCGTTGATGCTTTTAAAATGGTCGAGATCGATCTGAATCACCGAGAAGGGCAGCGACTGCTGGCGACAGGTTTCTGCCAGCATTTTCGCGCGGTCGAACAGCGCGCCGCGATTATTCAGACGGGTGAGCGGATCGTGCCAGGCCTGCCACTGCAGCGAATGCTGAAGCGTATACATGTTGCTTACCATCCGACGGATCACCAGCCACGAGATCAATAGCATGGCGGTAAACAGCGCCCACAGCAGCGCCAGCACAATACTGATGCTGCCGAAGTCGTCCTGCACCCCTTCATGCAGGGTGTGGATCCGCAGAACGACGCCATCGAAGTGATCGAGCCGCTCCCAGCTAATAAAACGGCTTCCGAGGCGGATGCCGCCGCCGGTATCATGTTCAATCGCCTGGGCAATCTGCGCCGTTTCGCGTTCGTCAAAGCGGTTAACCGGGTTACCCGCATGGGCAGAGGTGGCAATCAAATTGAGCCGGGTGTCGTACAGCTGATACTCCCCTTCCGTTCTGTCTTCCGTCGCGTCAGCCAGCAGGCGTTGCATCGTGCCCAGTGTGAAATCCATCGCCACCACGCCATACCAGTAATGATCAAAATAGATGGGGACGCTGGCGGTGATCGCGCGTTCATCGCCGGTCCATGCGGAGGGCGTGGAGATAAACCAGCGCACCGCGCGTGCGCGGTTGTTGCGTTCTGACTGCTCGGTGAACCAGGCTTGCGTGACCAGATGGTAATAGCGGGAGGTAATGTCACCCGCCTGCTCCGGCGTGTCGGTAGAGAGATAAAACCCGGCGCGGGAGACGTAGTTCACCCGCGATTCTGTCTGCGCTCTCGATGAGGCCAGCCGGAGCAGATACCCCACTTCCAGCGCGGCAGAAATTTCATTGCTGATGCGCTCCGCGTCGCGGTTGAGAAGCGTCGTTTTTTCGACGAACGCATCGGACACCCCGTTTATCGGCAGGGTGCGTTTTTTATCCACGGCAAGCTGCCAGGTGGGGAGTACGCGCAGAGTATTGAAGCGTGACACCGCACTCTGTAAAGCGTCAAAGGCCAGCGGCGTCTGGATGGCATCGCGCATGCCCTGGCGGAACAACAGCATCCTGTCCACGCTGTTCTGTAGCTGTCTGTCCAGCGAACTGGCCACCGTATCCAGATGGTTACGCTGGCTGGAGACGTACGCGTCTTCCAGGACCACCACTTCGCGCCAGGTCAGGAGGGTGGAAAACACCAGAACGACAATAAAACAGAGATTAACAATCAGCCCCGGATTGCTACGTTTATGCAGCCATTGCAAAAAAGATTGTCTCACAACAAAGGTATCGCGCTGCACACACACTCCCTGATCACTGCCCTACACCCTGAGATAAAAACGCCCGGCAAAGCCGGGCGTTACGTGATTAAGCCTTGTCCCGCTTGTGCTGTCCGTCACCCGGCTGAAGCTCATCTTCACGGAATGCTTCCCGCTTGATGCCGTAGCCATCGTGCCACCGACATTCCACCATTCCGCTGGAATACCCGGTCACAATCATACGTGGACCGCCCTTCTTCGGCTTAACTTCATCACTGACCAAAAAGACCATACCTGCCTCCTGTATCAGGGTGAAACTGTTTCAATTTAGACGAGGAATGGTCTTTTTGCATCCCGCACCGGGTAACAATTAGTGCGACGTACCGCGGAGTTTCTCAACCCCTTTTACCGCCGCAACCACGATGGCGCCAATGATAAAGCCCAGCACCAGATTCAGCAGCGTGGGCAGCATCGCCGCGACAACCGCCCCCTGTGTGGCGGAGAAATGTTCGACAGCATGGTGCAGCGGGGCAATGCCGTGAACCACAATCCCGCCGCCGACGAGGAACATCGCCAGCGTACCCACCACGGACAAACTCTTCATCAGCCACGGGGCCAGCACCAGTAAGCTCTTGCCGATGCCTTTCGCCACCGCGCTCGATTTCGTCTCCAGCCAGTAGCCGATGTCATCCAGCTTCACGATCAATCCCACCAGGCCGTAGACACCTACCGTCACCAGAAGGGCAATGCCGGAGAGGATCAGCACCTGATTCAGGAGCGGCGCGTCAGAGACAATGCCCAACGTAATGGCGACAATTTCAGCGGACAGAATAAAGTCGGTGCGGATGGCGCCTTTGACTTTATCACGCTCGAAGGTCTTCGGATCCTGAGCGGCCAGCGCTTCAAGACGCTGCTGACGCATCTCCGGGGTATCGCTCTCCTTGCGCGCGCTAAAGGAGTGCAGGACCTTCTCGACGCCCTCAAAGCAGAGAAATGCCCCGCCAATCATTAATAGCGGCGTGATCGCCCACGGAATGAACGCGCTGATGAGCAGCGCCAGCGGCACCAGAATCACCTTATTGAGGAAGGAGCCTTTTGCTACCCCCCACACCACCGGCAGTTCACGGTTGGCCCTCACCCCACTCACCTGCTGGGCGTTCAGCGACAAATCATCTCCCAGCACGCCGGCGGTTTTCTTCGCCGCCAGTTTCCCCATCACCGAAATGTCATCCAGTAAGGTGGCAATATCATCCAGCAATGTTAATAAGCTACTTCCTGCCAAAATCTTAATCCTTCATTTTTTGGTAATTAAGTGAATAGTATGGAGCAAAAGTACAAAGCCGGAAACAGGCTCCTCACGTCAACAAAAAATTCACATCAACTACACAATTAAAGGGCTCGCCAGCGCGATAGTTTTCGCGTTTACTATCAGCGACCTTTTTATTTCGTCGTGAGGGATTATGCGTTTCCGGCAATTGCTACCGCTCATCGGGGCACTCTTTTCGCTGTATATCATCTGGGGTTCAACCTACTTTGTCATTCGCATCGGCGTGGAAAGCTGGCCACCCCTGATGATGGCGGGCATACGCTTCCTTTCGGCAGGCGTCCTGCTGCTCGCGTTCCTGCTGCTGCGCGGCCACAAGCTTCCCCCGCTGCGTCCGCTACTGAATGCCGCGCTAATCGGCCTGCTGCTGCTGGCGGTGGGAAATGGGTTTGTAACGATTGCCGAGCACCAGAACGTGCCGTCCGGGATCGCCGCCGTGGTCGTTGCCACCGTGCCGCTCTTTACCCTCTGCTTCAGCCGCCTTTTCGGCATCCGCACCCGCAAGCTGGAATGGCTGGGAATTTGTATCGGACTCGCCGGTATTATTCTGCTCAACAGCGGCGGGAACCTGAGCGGGAATCCGTGGGGCGCAGTGATTATCCTGATAGGCTCCATGAGCTGGGCGTTTGGCTCGGTATACGGTTCACGTATCACGCTCCCCACCGGCATGATGGCTGGCGCAATTGAGATGCTCGCCGCGGGGATTGTTCTGCTGCTCGCCTCGGCGTTGACGGGAGAAAAGCTGACCGCGCTGCCGGACCTGTCGGGCTTTCTCGCGGTAGGGTATCTGGCGCTGTTTGGCTCAATCATCGCCATTAACGCCTACATGTTCCTGATCCGCAACGTCTCCCCGGCGGTTGCCACCAGCTACGCCTATGTTAACCCGGTGGTGGCCGTACTGCTTGGGACGGGATTAGGTGGGGAAACGCTCTCTGCCGTTGAATGGCTGGCGTTGGGGATCATTGTGTTTGCCGTCGTGCTGGTCACCCTGGGCAAATATTTGCTGCCAGCAAAACCGGTCGTTACGCCTTGCGAGGCGGAGAAACCGTGAGCAGGTGAATCCCCTGCGTGTCGATCTGCGCGGTCTGACCGCCGCCGCAGATCCACTCTTCCAGCCGTTCCGACAGTTCAACGTCGTTCAGCTTTAATCTGCCTCTCAGCGCACACTCCCAGACGATCAGCACCCGCCAGCCCTGCGCCATCAGCGTGGTCAGATCCCGCCTGTCGCGTTCAACGTTCTTGCCAATCTTTTCCAGCCAGAAGTCGGTGCGCGTCGCCGGGACTTTAAACAGGTAGCAGTCGTGATGATGCCAGAAACAGCCGTGGGTAAAGATGATGCACTGCCAGGCGTCGATGACGAAATCGGGGCGCCCCGCGAGGGCGGCATCCTGCACGCGGAAGTCAAACCCCGCCTGCGTCAGCAGCGCGGCCACGCGCTTTTCTATGGCGGTGTCACGCGTGCCGATGGCACGCATGTTTTTACTGCGCGTCGCCTTATTGTGAACATCCGTCATTGACGGCCTCACCCTGACGAAGTGCCACCGCCTGTCTGATGCGCGAGGCCAGCAGTTTTGCCACGGCCGCGAACGCCGGCACCACTACCGAGTTGCCAAACTGACGGTACGCCTGGGTGTCCGAAACCGGAATGCGGAAGCGATAGCCCTGTGGCGTCTCAAAGCCCATCAACCGGGCGCACTCCCGGGGCGTTAAGCGTCGCGGACGGTGACGCTGGTTGAGCGGATCGTCGAAATCTTTTTCCCCCAGCGCCTTGTCCCAGCCTCTGTCGATAAGGATTTCCGCGCCGTCTTTGTAGTAACGCGCGGAGAGCGTGCGCGTCACGCTGTGCGGATCGTTCGGATCTACCATCCCGAAGCCGAAGCCGTTGCCCTTCGCCTGATGTTTCTTGGCATAGCGGTAGAGGTATTTCCACAGCACCGGGGTGAGGATGAACTTCGCGTCAACGACAGGCTCCAGCAGGTCGGCCACGGTGGGACGGCGCTCGGGGTAGAGAGATGGGATATCCCGCAGGGTGAAATCGCCCTTCAGATTGAGATCGCGGCGGAAACCCACCAGCACGATGCGTTCGCGATGCTGGGGCAGGAAATGTTTACCATCAATGATTTTTGGGTCATCTGCGCCCATGTCCTGGGCATCGGCCACGTCATAACCCAGTTCATCCAGCGTTTGCATGATAATGCGGAAGGTTTTCCCGCCGTCATGGCTTTTTAAATTCTTAACGTTTTCCAGCACGAAAATGGCCGGGCGACGGGCGTCAATGATACGGGCTACGTCAAAAAACAGCGTTCCCTGGGTATCGCAGGCGAAACCGTGGGCGCGTCCGAGGGCGTTCTTTTTTGAGACACCGGCCAGCGAGAAAGGCTGGCACGGGAAGCCAGCCAGCAGCACATCATGCGCCGGGATGGTCTGGCGAATATGTTCGGCGGCCTGTTCATCGCTGACACCGCTTTTATGGCTCAGGGTGACATCGCGGATGTCGGCGTTGAAATGATGCGCCTGCGGATCGCAATACCAGTTGGCCTTGTAGGTCCGCACGGCATGTTTGTTCCACTCGCTGGTAAACACGCACTGCCCCCCGATAGCTTCAAAGCCGTGTCGAATGCCGCCGATACCGGCGAACAGATCGATAAAGCGGAAGGCATAGTTCGGGTGCGCAGCGGAAGGACGTGGAAGCAGGTTTTGCAGATAACGAAACTCGCCTTCACTCAGGCGACGCCCTGCCCGCTCGCTGGTCACCAGCCGTTTAAGAATGGCCGGGCTCCAGTGGTTCTCACCGTGCGCCACCAGCAGATTGGCCAGCGTTTTAGCATCATAGATATCCAACAGCTGACGCAGTAACGCCTGCACCGTTGCCGTTGATTTCTCAGCCTGCTCAGGCGCGGGCTCAGTCACTGATCGTTTTTCCTGCATTCTTTTAACCGGAGAATAAAGACTGGAGACAGATTACCACAGTTCATTCATGCAAACTGCGACGGAAGCGGTTCATCACCTGGCTATCCAGCCCGATGCAGTCGCCATGTAATTCAGCGCTGAGTTTCGCCATAAACTGGATCAGGAAATCAGCGTTGTGCCGTGCCAACTCGCGGCCCATTTCCGTTTGCATGGTATCAGGCAGTCGCAGCAGTTTGGTCTGAAAATGGTCGAGGGCAAATGCCCGGTCATCAAGCGTACGCGCATCGGCAAAGGGATCGTCTGCGTCAAACAGCGCCACGCCCAGTGCGCCCGAGACGGCAAAGACGCGCGCGAGGCCGATAGCCCCTAGTGCTTCCAGCCGGTCAGCATCCTGGACTATTTTCGCTTCCACGCTCTGCGGCGCGATCCCGGCGCTGAAGCTGTGCGCCTCAATGGCATGTGCAACGCCTGCATAGTGCTCTGATGGGAAGTCCGGGAAATCGCGCTGCAGAATGTCGCGGGTTTTGCGCGCGGCCAGTTGCGATGACTGGCTGCGTTCGGGGTGGTTTTTCGGCAGGCTAACGATATCGTGGAAATAGCAAGCGGTCAGGACCACCAGCGGATCGGCGGTCTGGCGAGACATGATTTTTTGCGCCGTTTTCCAGACGCGACGAAAGTGCGAAATATCATGCGCAGCATCGTCAGAGGTGTGGTTTTCGTCGAGCCAGCGCTCAAAACGCTGTTGCCACTGCGTCAGTTCCATCGTTGTGCCCTGTCGTGAAATATGAGCCTGAACTATAACACAACCAAATTAAATGAATTAATAAATAGAAGCTCGAAATACTTAATAATAATTACACCAAATTAAATCAACAAATTAATTCACAAGAAAAATAAAGAGATCAAAAGAAATATTTTGTAATATTTAAACGGATTTAATTACATTTATTTTTGAAACTAAAAATCAATAGCTGGAATAGTATCGACGCTGTAATTGCGGAGAGTGATTACATATATTCATATAAATTATCTTTCAAGGGAATATATAATGAAAAGAAAAGTTCTGGCTATTCTTGTACCCGCATTATTAATGGCTGGCGCAGCAAATGCGGCTGAGGTTTATAACAACAATGGCAATAAACTCGATCTGTACGGAAAAGTTGATGGTCTGCACTACTTCTCTGACGACACGGGTTCCGATGGCGACATGAGTTACGTTCGTCTGGGCTTCAAAGGCGAAACGCAAATCAACGACCAACTCACTGGTTATGGTCAGTGGGAATATAATATTCAGGCCAACAATACTGAGAAATCAAGCAACCAGTCCTGGACTCGTCTTGGTTTCGCCGGTCTGAAATTCGGTGAATACGGTTCATTCGACTATGGTCGTAACTACGGCGTGGTTTACGACGTTGAAGGCTGGACCGATATGCTGCCTGAGTTCGGCGGCGATACCTACACCTATACCGACAACTTTATGACCGGTCGTGCAAACGGCGTGGCGACATACCGCAACAACGGTTTCTTTGGCCTGGCTGACGGCCTGAATTTCGCTGTTCAGTATCAGGGGAATAATGAAAGCGCGTCTAACGATCAGGAAGGTACCAACAACGGTCGTGATGTGCGCAAGCAGAACGGTGATGGCTGGGGTGTTTCAACTTCCTACGATTTCGGTATGGGCTTCAATGCCGCTGCGGCATATGCCTCATCTGATCGTACCAACGACCAGGTGACCAAAACAACTGCTGGCGGTGATAAGGCTGACGTCTGGACTGTAGGCCTGAAATACGATGCCAACAATATTTATCTGGCGACCATGTATGCGGAAACCCGCAATATGACGCCTTACGGCGATTTTGCTGTAGCAAACAAAACCCAGAACTTTGAAGTTACCGCACAATATCAGTTTGATTTCGGCCTGCGCCCTGCAGTCTCTTTCCTGATGTCTAAAGGTAAGGATCTGAATTCGTTCTACGGTAACGATAAAGATCTGGTGAAATATGCGGATGTGGGTGCAACCTATTATTTCAACAAAAACATGTCCACCTATGTTGACTACAAAATCAACCTGCTGGATGAAGATGACGATTTCTACGCGGCGAATGGCATCAGCACCGATGACATCGTAGCGCTGGGTCTGGTCTACCAGTTCTAACCCCCATAAACACCAAAGGCCGCAATCGCGGCCTTTTTTCTTTCTGAAGATCTTACGGCGCTTCCTGCAGCGCCACGCGGATAAACCCGTTATTCTGCGCCAGCAGCTCATGGGCTTTCCACGCATCCAGCCCTGTCAGCACCATCAGTACCGCCGTTTTACAGTGGTGGTTACAGGCTTCCAGCGCCGCTTTTGCCTGCGCCCGGGTGCATCCCCCCGCTTCCATCACAATGGCGATTTGCCGTTCCGCCCAGTGGGTATTGCTTGCCTCAAGATCCACGCGCAGGTTGCTGTAGACGCGCCCGGTACGAACGGCCAGCCCGGTGGCGATCATCGAGAGGATCATTTTTTGCGCAATCCCGGCTTTGGTGTTGAGATAACCAGCCACAACGTCAGGCCCCAACTCTGGCGCGATGACCATGCTCGCCAGCAGTGCTGCTTCACTTTGCGCATCGCTGGTTATAATCGCCACCGGCGAACCCAGCGACCAGGCATGCCGCATGGCGCCCCAGACCCACGGCGTTTTTCCGCTGACGCTCACCGCCAGCATCATATCGTGTTCACCAAAGTTGATGGCCTGCAGGTCGGCTACACCGCGCTCGTAACTCCCTTCCCCCTCTTGCGGCGTCACGGCAATCACCGGGGTTTTGCCCGGCGCATAGTCATCGGCGACCTGTTGCGCGACGCTGCCCGACGGCCCCGCGCCGACAATCACCAGACGTCCCCCGTGGTTAAGGGTCGCGGCGGCGTTATCCACCACGCGGGCAAGCGCAGGTAAACAAGGGGTGATGGCAGCAGAAATGAGTGCATCATCCTGGTGAATGACTTTCAGCATGTCCAGCGTGGACAATCTATCAATATTCATCGTGCTGGCGTGCCGTCTTTCCTTGACCGAACCGGTAAGCATAATGCTCATAAACAGCCTCCTTATTATGAGTACCCACACACTATAAAGTGTTTTATATAGATGACCTGCGAGGGGGGTCACGAAAAGAGGACCCAATCCTCGCCTTTACATGGCTTTAAGAAAAGCGCGTCATCGGCGATAATTACCCCCTTTCTTTATCATCGCGGAGTGTTGATGAGCGATTTGCAGCCTTTCCTTCCGACGCGCAAGCGCCCCATGAAACTCAATACGCTGGTCACGCTGATGGTGTGCGCGATTATCGGTTCAGTCCTGCTGGTGGTCTTTGCGCTCTATTCGGTGCAGATCACCCGGGCAACACGCGATGATGTCAAAGACACCGCGCTCGGCATTGCCCGCACCCTCGCCGACAGCCCCGAGATACAGCGCGGCCTGATGCAGGCACCGCAGGAGAATATTATTCAACCCATCGCCCAGGCGGTGACGAAACGAAACGATCTGCTGTTCACCGTGGTCACCGATATGCGCGGGATCCGCTATTCACACCCGAACGAGGCGCTGCTGGGGCTGCATTTTATCGGCGATGATTTGAACCCGGCCCTGGAAGGCAAAGAGAACGTCTCCGTTAACCGTGGCGCCCTCGCCGAAGCGCTGCGCGTTTTTACGCCCGTCTATGATAGCCAGCACGAACAGATCGGTGTGGTCGTGGTCGGTATCTCCCTCAAAAAAGTGGAAGACCAGATTTCCCGTGGCCGACTCAACGCCGTCTGGACCATTTTGTTCAGTATTTTTATGAGTTCTATGGCGATTTGGGGCCTGGTGCGGGTCCTCAAACGCATCCTGTTCGGACTCGAACCTTACGAAATATCCGCCCTGTTTGAACAGCGCCAGGCGATGCTGCAGTCGCTGCGGGAAGGGGTGCTGGCGGTCGATATTCACGGGCGCGTGACGATGATCAACCACACCGCCAGAGAGATACTCCTCCTGCCCTCCGGCAAGCAGAGCGAAAACGCCAGCGCTCCCCTGCTGGCCAGCCTGCGGGACGTGTCAAAAACGGGCGTTGCGCGTCAGGATCAGGAGATCAGCTGCAACGGGCGGCTGCTGCTGTGCAACATGGTGCCGGTGAAAAGCCAGGATCGGGTGATAGGCGCCATCACCACCTTCCGCGATAAAACCGAGATCAGCCAGTTGATGCAGCGTATCGACGGCATGGTCAATTACGTCGACGCCCTGCGCGCCCATACGCACGAGTTTATGAACAAGCTGCATGTGATCCTGGGTCTGCTGAACATTAAGCGCTACGACAAGCTGGAAGAGTACATCCTGCAGACGGCGCATAATTATCAGACCGACATTGGCACCATTCAGAGCAAGGTGAAATCCCCGGTGATCGCCGGGTTCCTGCTGGGTAAAATCAACCGGGCGAAAGAGGCCGGGATCACCCTCACCCTCGCAGATGAATGCCAGATACCGGATACCGCCAGCGAAGAGCAGGTCGCGGTGCTGGTCACCGTGCTCGGCAACTTAATTGAAAACGCACTGGACGCGATGGAAGGCCAGCCGGAAGGTGAGATCACCCTGCTGCTGCACTATCAGAACGGCTGGCTCAGCTGCGAAGTCAGCGATGACGGTCCGGGTATTGATCCCGACCAGCTGGAGACTATTTTTACTAAAGGCTTCTCAACAAAAGGTGAAAACCGCGGCGTTGGGCTGTTCCTTGCCCGCCAGCAAATTCAGAACCTCGGCGGAGACATTACCGTCGAATCTGAACCTGGCGTATTTACCCAATTTTTTGTTCACATCCCCTGGGATAGCGAGAGGAATATCGCGTGATAAATGTATTAATTGTCGATGATGACGCCATGGTAGCCGACCTCAACCGTCTGTACGTCAACCGTGTTGAAGGCTTTAGCTGCTGCGGCGTCGCCTCCACGCTGAACCAGGCCGAGGCCGTGATTAACGACCCGAATCAGCCGGTGGATCTGGTGCTGCTGGATGTCTATATGCAGCAGGACAACGGGCTGGATCTGCTGCCGGTTATCCGCGCATCCGGCCGTCCGATTGATGTCATCATGATCTCCTCGGCTGCCGATGCCGCGACCATTCAGACCTCTATCCACTACGGCGTGGTGGATTATCTGATTAAACCGTTCCAGTTCCCGCGCTTTGAAGAGGCGCTGAACAGCTGGAAGGCAAAGCACAGCCTGATGGGCTCGCACCAGTATTATGAGCAGGCGGACGTTGACCGGCTGATCCACGGCGGGGCTCCGGAACTGGCGGATAACAAAAAGTTGCCGAAAGGGTTAACGCCGCAGACGCTGCGGACGATCTGCCAGTGGATTGACGCCCATCCGGAAACCGAATTTTCCACCGATGACCTGGCAAGCGCCGTGAATATCTCCCGCGTCTCCTGCCGTAAATACCTGATCTGGCTGGCGCAGATCAATATCCTGTTCACCAGCATTCACTACGGCGCCACCGGGCGTCCGGTGTATCGTTATCGTCTCCAGCCGGAGCAGACGGGCCTGCTCAAGCAGTACTGTCAGTAACGCGGTAGTCGTTATCCAGCAGGGTAAAACGGAAGTGGTGCGCTGAAGAGAGCACCACTTCTTTTGTTTTGGTGACAAAAATAGCTTCAATATCGGGGCGCGAGCGCAGGGCCGCACAGCCCTTCTCCACGCCCATGCCATACATCAGCGTGGTCCAGATATCGCCATCAATGGAATCTGTCGAAATGATGGTCACACTGTCCAGTTCGTTATCCAGCGGGTATCCGCTGCGCGGATCGAGGATATGGTGATAGCGTTTGCCGTTTTGTTCAAAGTAGCGTTCATAAGTACCGGACGTCACCACGGAGCGGTTCTCTACCGTCATGGCGCCGATCAGTTCATCACCGGCAAACGGTTTTTTAAGCCCTACGCTCCAGCCCCCTTCCGGCGAGCCTAACGTCTGGATATTCCCCCCGAGGTTGATCAGCCCAAGTTCAGCGCCCTCTTTGCGCAGGTAATCCCGCACCCTGTCGGCGATATAGCCTTTGGCGATGGCCCCGAGATCAATCTCCATGCCTGCCCGGGTCAGGAACACGCTGCTGCTGGCGTCATCCAGTACCACATCCTCAGGACGGGTAATCGCAAGCAGGGTCGCAATCTCATCGGCTGGCGGTACGCTGTCGCCGCGAAAACCGATTTTCCAGCGCTTCACCAGCGGGCCGATGGCCAGGTTAAACGCACTGTCTTTAAGGAGGCTTGCCGCTTTCGCGCAGCGAATCAGCTCAAACACCGGACGGCTGACGCTGACCGGATGCAGCCCCGCAGCATGGTTGATATCCATTACCTGCGAGTGGGCTCGGTTGACGGTGAGCAGATCTTCGTACTGTTTGATCAGGCGAAACACGCGGGACGCGAGGGCTTCGTCATGGGAGAAGAGTTTCAGGAGGATGGGCGAGCCCATCAGGACGGCGGAGTAACTGTAGACGCGGGTGTCATCAGGCATGGCATGTCTCCTCAGATATCGCCCCGGCCAGCACCGCGCCGCCGGGGAGAGTGCCGGATGCACGCATCCGGCTTACAGAACAGGAGCCTTACATTCTTTTCGAACGCATCGCCGCCTGATGTCCGGCAAGGGTACCAAAAATAATGATATCTGCCACCGCGTTACCGCCGATACGGTTACCGCCGTGGATCCCGCCAACCACTTCACCGGCGGCAAACGCCCCTGGCAGCACGTTGTGGTTGCTGTCCAGCACACAGGTATCGGTGTTGATGGTCACGCCACCCATGGTGTGGTGCACGCCCGGCGCAATCTGAATGGCGTAGAACGGCCCTTCGTTGATCGGCGCACGCAGCGCGGTGGTACGGCCAAAGTCGTCATCGTGCTGTTTTTCCACAAAGCCGTTGTAACGCTCCAGAGTGGCCAGGAACGCGTGGTAATCCATTCCCAGCGCCTCTGCCAGGGCTTTTGGCGAGCTGGCGCTGGTCACGAAACCTTTGGCAATGTACTCATCCGCGGCTTTATTTTTGGCACGAACATGCTCGTCAAAGACGATGTACGCGTATTTCTCCGGCAGCGCGATGATCTGCGCCGAGACTTTATCGCGGGTTTCCATCTCATTGAAGAAACGGTTCCCCTGCTGGTTCACCAGAATCGCCCCGCCCCCGCGGATGGATTCGGAAATCAGATACGAGGTTTTCTGCTCAACGGTCGGGTGGATCTGGATCTCGCCCATATCCACCGTGCCGGCACCGATACGCTCCAGCAGCGCGATACCGCCACCGGTCGCCCCTTTGTGGTTGGTGGTCACGAAACCTTCGAGGTCCGGACGGTATTTCACCACCATCTGGCTGTTGGCGCTGAAGCCGCCGGTGGCGACAATCACGCTTTTGGTGGCCACGGTGATCGTTTCGTTCTCTTCGGTGGTCAGACGCACGCCGGTCACTTCACCGTTCTCGAAGATGATGTCGCTGACGGAGGTATCGAGCATCACCTCAATGTTGCGTTTGTTGACGTTACGCACCAGACCGCTGATCAGATAGCCGCCGACCGCAGAACCGTCTTTTGGACGGTGGGTACGGTCAATGCTCATCCCGCCGGTGGTGGTGATGTCGTTCAGCATAATGCCGCGGGTAGCCAGCCACTCAATCGCCTGTGGCGCATTCTCCACGAAGCGGCGCAGCAGTTCAGGGTTGTTCTTGTTACCGCCCCCTTTCAGGCTCTCCTGGTAGAACAGCTCTTTGCTGTCCTGAATGCCTTTCACCCGCTGGAAGCGCGTCTCTGCGGCGTTCATCCCGGCAGAGGCTTTAATGGTATTCCCGCCGATGGTAGGCATTTTCTCGACGATCAGCACGCTCGCCCCTTCGTCATGCGCCTGAATCGCCGCGGCCAGACCGGCACCGCCGCTGCCGACCACTACCACATCCACGCTGCGGGTCTCATTCGGGTCGACACCCTCTTCTGCGGCCCGCGCTTTGCTGGATTTCAGCATCGCTTTAGAGACCGCTTTTTTCACCGCCTCGCTCTGGCTGGTGGCACCAGTGATGGCGTCCACGTGCGGGGTATTGGCATCCAGAATGCGGGAACGGATCTCTTCAAAGCTGGTGACAAACTCAACGTCGTCACCCGGGCCAGAGGCCAGCTCAATATCGGCGATGCGATCGGTTTCCAGGCTGACGTTTATCACCAGCTCGTTCGCCTCGTCCTGCACCTTCTCGGTGAACGTGCCCGGTTTGAATTTCGATTCGCCCATGCTCATGTCGCGGATCATTGCTTCCACCAGCGAGAAACGCCACAGCGGTTCAGGAATGCTCAGCGCCTCGCGTTTGGTGCTGTCCATAAACAGCTCCAGGGTTTCCCCGGCCGCGATGCGGTCAGTCCAGTCCGGGTATGCAATGGTGGCGCGGCCGACGGCGATCAGATCGTAACCGTGGTCCAGCGCCTCACAGGCATCGGCAGCATTCACCACGCCGCCCACGCCCATGACCGGGATCTGCGCCAGGGTTTCAGAACGCATGGCGCAGTATTTTTCGATAAGCGGCGTCGGGTCCTGGGTATCTACGATGGAAGGACGCAGGGTGGCGCCCACGGAGAAGTGCAGGTAGTCCACACCGCGCGCCGCCAGTTTTTCCAGCAGGTACATGGTGTCTTCAAAGCGGATCCCTGGGACTTCCAGCTCTTCAGGGGAGAAACGGTAACCAATAATGAACGCGTCGTCCGCGTACTGGCGCACCATTTTGTGGGTAATGTCCAGTACCGCCAGCGGGAATCTGGCGCGGTTGTCGCGGCTGCCGCCCCACTCATCGTCGCGCTGGTTAGAGTTTGGCGAGTAGAACTGCTGAATCAGATAAGTGTTTGCCCCATGAATTTCCACGCCGTCGAAACCGGCCTGGATGGCGCGGCGCACTGCTTCACCAAACTTGCCGATCATGCCTTCCACTTCTTCAGTGGTCAGCGCAACCGGTGTGGCCGCACCGTCACGCGGCGCAGCGACGGCGCTTGGGCCCACCGGCGTGCGGCCGCCGATCAGTTTCGGGTCAACCATACGGCCGCCGTGGTAGATCTGCAGCAGGGCTTTCGAACCTTTGGATTTAATCGCTTCGGCGATTTTCGCCAGCCCGGCGATTTTCTCGTCGTTATCGATGCCAATCGCGCCCGGGAAAGCGAGACCGAGATCGTCAACGAAGCAGCACTCCACAATGATGGTCCCAATGCTGCCGGAACGGGCCCGGTAGTACTCCACCAGCTCGCTGGTGACCGTGCCGTCGTAATAGCCGGTACAGGTGGTCATTGGTGCCATTAACAAACGGTTTTTCAGTTCAGTACCATTCGGTAATGTGAAGGGAGTCAGAATGCGTTCGTTAGTGCTCATAATAGAAACTCCAAACTTTTAAAAATTAAGAATTCGTTATCGGATTGGTTTTTTATTTCGTCGTTATTTGCCGATGTCATGATATTAATATAATGATTTTTTTAGTTTCTAAAGCTATTACGTTAGTTAATAAACTATTTAATCCCTTCGATAACATTAATAACACATTGGTGTTAGCGATTGTGATTCAGGTATTCACATTAATTTAAAATCCGTTAAATTTTTAAAGGTAAGACCCTTTCACCAGTAACAACAAAAATTCATATTTTTCAATTAAATACTAAATTACCCGCTACGCAATTGTTACAAGCTTGATAAAATCACTTAAGAAATTACCTAATACCCACATACGCCTGAGTGGTTATTAATAAAAGCACAAAAATAACGCTGCAATTCTCTTTTTTTGATCGCGATCAATAGTTATGGCATCCAAAAGCGCAATATAAAAACATCATCAATTTTTAATTTAGCGCAATCAAAAATGCGTTAAATCGCTATTACTGAAAATACAAAACCGCACCTTTAATAACTAAAAAAAGCAAAGAAACTTAAGAAAGCGAATTTGTCTTTTCACTGCGACCGAATTCTTGACAACTTAAGACGTGAAACTATGAATACAAAAACTGCTGTAACGCCCCCTGTGGCGAACCAGGCATCAAATGGAAAAGCAAAACGACTGCTGATGATGGCACTGCCCGTCATTGTCGCCGTACTGCTGCTGTTTGTTCCGGTACCGGAAGGTCTGCCGCCTTACGCGTGGCACTACTTCGCTATCTTTGTTGGCGTGATCGTCGGCCTGATCTTCGAACCCCTGCCGGGCGCGGTGATCGGCCTGACCGGCGTCGTGGCGATTGCGCTCTGCAGCCAGTGGGTGCTGTTCAGCCCCGATCAGCTGGCCGACCCGAAATTCAAGCTGGCTGGCGCCTCCTTTAAATGGGCGGTGAACGGGTTTGGTAACTCGACCGTCTGGCTGATTTTCGGTGCCTTTATGTTTGCCGCAGGCTACGACAAAACCCGCTTCGGTCGCCGTCTGGCGCTGATTCTGGTGAAGTATCTCGGCCGTCGCAGCCTTACGCTCGGTTACGCCATTACCTTCGCGGACCTGCTGCTGGCACCGTTTACCCCGTCCAACACCGCGCGCAGCGGCGGGACCATCTACCCGATCATCGCTAACCTGCCGCCGCTGTACGGTTCAAAACCGAACGACCCAAGCGCGCGTAAAATTGGTTCGTACCTGATGTGGGTGGCGATCACCGCGGCCTGTATCACCAGTTCAATGTTCCTCTCCGCCCTTGCGCCGAACCTGCTGGCGCTGGCGCTGGTGAAAAGCACAGTGGGGATTGATATCTCCTGGGGGACCTGGTTCCTGGCCTTCCTGCCGCTGGGCATCCTGCTGATTCTGACCATGCCGCTGCTGGCCTACTGGTTCTACCCACCTGAAGTCAAAGTGAATAACGAAGTGCCGCTGTGGGCGACCCGCGAGCTGGAAAAACTGGGCAAACTGTCCCGCAATGAAATTCTGCTGCTGGTGTTCGTGTGCTGTGCCCTGCTGATGTGGATCTTCGCTGCCGCGTGGATTGAACCGGCGATGGCCGCCCTGCTCATCGTGGGTCTGATGCTGTGGACCGGCGTGCTGGAGTGGAACGATATCACCGGTAATAAAGCCGCGTGGAACACCTTCGTCTGGTTCGCCACCCTGGTGGCGCTGGCGGACGGCCTCTCCTCTACCGGCTTTATCAGCTGGCTGGGTAAAGAAGGCGGTCTGCTGATGAGCGGTATCTCGCCGGGCGTTGCCACCATCGTGCTGCTGCTGGCGTTCTACCTGCTGCACTACCTGTTTGCCAGCACCACCGCGCACACCACGGCGCTGCTGCCAGCGATGCTGACCATCGCTTCCACCATTCCGGGGATGAATATGGAAGTCTTCGTTCTGCTGATGGTGACCTCGCTGGGTGTAATGGGGATCATCACCCCGTACGGTACTGGCCCAAGCCCGATTTACTACGGTAGCGGCTACCTGCCAACCAAAGACTACTGGCGCCTCGGCACGATCTTCGGTGCCATCTTCCTGGCGGCCCTGCTGCTGATTGGTTATCCGTGGATGTCCATGATGTTCTGATTCCTGACCGCCGGACGTTTTCTCCGGCGGTTTTATTTTTGTGGAGCAATACTATGTCGAATAAACCGTTTTTTTATCAGAACCCCTTCCCGCTTTCCCATGACGACACCGAATACTATCTGTTGACCAAAGAGCATGTCTCCGTTGCCGAATTCAACGGTCAGGAGGTCCTGAAGGTCGAGCCTGAAGCGCTGACCCTGCTGGCACAGCAGGCATTCCACGATGCGGCCTTTATGCTGCGCCCGTCGCACCAGAAACAGGTTGCCGCTATTCTCAACGACCCGGAAGCCAGCCAGAACGACAAATACGTTGCGCTGCAATTCCTGCGCAACTCTGAAATCGCGGCCAAAGGCGTGCTACCAACCTGTCAGGATACCGGCACGGCAATCATCATGGGTAAAAAAGGCCAGCGCGTCTGGACCGGCGGCGGGGATGAAGCCGCGCTGAGCCAGGGCGTGTACAACACCTACATCGAAGATAACCTGCGCTACTCCCAGAACGCCGCGCTGGATATGTATAAAGAGGTGAACACCGGCACCAACCTGCCGGCACAGATCGATCTCTACAGCGTCGACGGCGACGAATACAAATTCCTCTGCATGGCAAAAGGCGGCGGCTCGGCCAACAAAACCTACCTCTACCAGGAAACCAAAGCGCTGATCACCCCGGCGAAGCTGAAAAATTATCTGGTGGAAAAAATGCGTACCCTCGGTACCGCAGCCTGCCCGCCGTACCATATCGCGTTTGTAATCGGTGGTACCTCGGCGGAAGCGACGCTGAAAACCGTCAAGCTGGCCTCCACCCGCTATTACGACGCACTGCCCACCGAAGGGAACGAACACGGACAAGCATTCCGCGACGTTCAGCTTGAACAGGAACTGCTGCAGGAAGCGCAGAATCTCGGCCTCGGCGCGCAGTTTGGCGGTAAGTACTTCGCCCACGATATCCGCGTGATCCGCCTGCCGCGCCACGGTGCCTCCTGTCCTGTCGGCATGGGCGTCTCCTGCTCCGCAGACCGCAACATCAAAGCCAAAATCAACCGCGACGGGATCTGGATTGAAAAACTGGAACACAACCCGGGCCAGTATATTCCTGAATCGCTGCGCCAGCAGGGCGAAGGCGACGTGGTCAGCATCAACCTGAACAAGCCGATGAACGAGATCCTGGCGCAGCTTTCCGCGCACCCGGTCTCTACCCGCCTGTCGCTGAACGGCACCATCATCGTGGCGCGCGACATTGCACACGCGAAGCTGAAAGAGCTGCTCGACAACGGCGAAGAACTGCCGCAGTACGTCAAGGATCATCCGATTTACTACGCGGGCCCGGCCAAAACGCCGGAAGGTTATGCCTCCGGCTCACTCGGCCCGACCACTGCAGGGCGTATGGACTCGTATGTCGATTTGCTGCAGTCCCACGGAGCGAGCATGATCATGCTGGCGAAAGGTAACCGCAGCCAGCAGGTGACCGATGCCTGTCATCAACACGGCGGCTTCTACCTGGGCAGCATCGGTGGCCCGGCGGCGGTGCTGGCGCAAAACAGCATCAAGAGTCTGGAATGCGTCGCGTATCCGGAGCTGGGCATGGAAGCCATCTGGAAAATCGAAGTAGAAAACTTCCCGGCGTTTATCCTGGTGGATGACAAAGGCAACGATTTCTTCCAGCAGATCCAGAATAAACAGTGCCAGGGGTGTTCACAGCGCTGAGTGTTTCCAGAGTGCCGGCAGCCGCGACAACATGTGATTGATCCGCTCACGCTTGTCGCTGCCCGGCTTCCAGATAGTGACCATCGTCTGACTTATCCCCTGGCTGCCCACTTCGGTGGGCAGCCTTTTTACGTTTTTCCACTGCGTCGCATGAAGATGGGTCGGCAAAAAGCCCCAGCCACAGCCCTGCTCCAGCAGGCCGCGCAGCATCTCAATTTCATTAGTAAAAAGGGTATGCCCGGCAATTTGCAGACGACGGGCAACCGGTTCATCTGACGCGGCATGCATAACCACCTGCGGAACCAGAGAGAGATCGAGCAGCGAAACCGGCGTGGCAACCTTCGCAAAAAGCGCGTCTGCGGCGTAAAAATCCATGTCGATGGCACCCAAAGCCCGCCACTCCATCTCATTACCCACGCTGCGGTTACGCGCCTGGCAGATACCTAAATCCGCCTCTCCGCTCGCCAGCAGGGCTTCCGCCTCATCACGCGACGCGCTGGTCAGGCTCAGGCGTATTTTTTGTGCCGCCATATCTGCAATCAGCGCCTGCAGAAAAACCCGGGGAGTGAACGGATCATAAACAAGGGCAATGTCCTGCGTCGCGCTTTCCGGCACCGCTCTGGCAAAGGCCTCAAAGGCTTTCACCTGGCGCATCAGCAGGTGCGCCTGTCGCTGGAGCTGTTCCCCTTCAGGCGTTAAGCGCACGCTGCGTCCCTCGCGCAGGAACAGGGCATACCCCAGCCCGTCCTCAAGAAAATCGATCAGATCGCGCAGGGTCGTACGGTCTTTACCGAGCTTAATGGCCGCCTTCATCAGGCTGCCGTGCTCTGCCACTGCGGTAAACGCCTCCAGCTGGGCAAATGAATAGACTATCGCCACCTCTCCCTCCCGTCCCATTTTCGGGGGATTTTCCCCCATAACTCGTTTTTTATTATAGGTCGCGGCTTCTTAAACTGAAGCCCTTCCTGAACCAAACGAGATAAACATGAAAAACAAAACGTTAAACCGCACCCTGCTCGCCGCACTGGTGGTCAGCAGCCTCTTATCCCCTGCCGTTATGGCTGCCTGTCACGGCACCGATCTCAACCCCTGCCCTGCGCCGTTTGACGCACCCCTTCCCGACACGCACAGCATGCTGACCTGGAGTCAGGCGGATCGCGTGGTGGGTTTCGTAACGACTATCGCAACTACGCGGGCGATGTTTTCCGCCACGGTAACGCCACGCCGCTGCTGGCTGCCGGGAAACCGCTTACCGACGCCCGCTATCAGGTCAATGGCAAGACGTATAACCTGCAGGATTACCTGAAACGCCAGAACGTCAGCGGCATGCTGGTGCTGAAAGACGGCAAAATTGCGTGGAAGTATCTGGGTGAAGGCAATACCGACTCCACGCTCTGGACATCCCGTTCGGTGGGGAAATCCGTGGTCTCTGCGCTGGTCGGGGTCGCCCTTAAAGAGGGCAAAATCCACTCCCTCGACGACCTAATCACCCGTTACGAACCCGATTTAAAAGGCACGGCGTGGGATGGCGTGACGCTGAGACAGCTGATCACTCACACCTCTGGCGTGGCGTGGAACGAAGACTACACCAACCCACAGTCTGATTTCGCGCAGCTTACCGAATGCGAAGCGAAGCCGGGCACCTACGACTGCGTGCGTAAGCTGGTGAAGGGATTACACCGGGAACACCCGGCCGGAGAGAACTGGTCTTATTCATCGGGCGGGGCGTGGCTACTGGGTGACGTGCTGGAGCGCGCCACCGGTATGACGCTGGCGGCGTACCTGGAGAAAAGCATCTGGCAACCGTACGGGATGGCGAGCGATGGCGTATGGCATGCCTACCGTAAAGGCCAGCACGATGTCGGGGCGCACGGCTTTAACGCCACGCTGGAAGACTGGGGCCGCTTCGGCGAGTTTATCCTGCATAACGGTACGCTCCCTTCGGGCAAACAGATCCTGCCTGACGGCTGGGTGAAGGCGTCATCAGAGTGGACGCAGGCGAAAGGATCCGTGTCTGACGCGCATCCGAAAGGGTTGTACGGCTATCAGTGGTGGAATAACGAGGTGCCCGCCACGGCCACAGACGTCAAGCCCGCGCCAGAGGATTCCCTGACAGATTCACTCTGGGCGCTGGGGATTTTTGGCCAGATGATTATGGTGAATCAAAAGGAAAACCTGGTGATTGTCCAGTGGTCCACCTGGCCGCAGGCGGAGCCGTCATTCAGCGCCCAGCCGCTGGAAGCGTCGCTGATGTTTAGCGCGATTGCGCAGGCGCTGCGCTGAATACAGTACTCTGCCAGTTTCGCCCGGCGGCGCTACGCTTGCACAGGCCTACAAAATTCGTAGGTCGGGTAAGCGAAGCGCCACCCGACAAGAGCAGCAGCTATTCTGCCCTTCTGCGCGATATCACAAAATAGCGATATCAGCCACTTAGCAAATTATGGTGAATGAAATATCAATGAATTGTTAAGTTATTGTTGGATAGGTAAATCCTGGTCAACGTCCTGTCATTGATGCGCAGCACGCATCAGTTCATGCGTGATTTGCGCTTATTAATTTCCGTTTAATGCGCCAGTTTTCAAAAACAGACGGACAACACGTCAATAATAAACTGGAGACGACCATGATTTCCTCAACCCCACCTGCAACCGTTCGCGCAAGAGCGGGCGCGATACTTCGCGTCACCTCGGGCAATTTCCTTGAGCAATTCGACTTCTTCCTGTTCGGGTTCTATGCCACCTACATCGCGCATACCTTCTTCCCGGCGAGCAGTGAATTTGCGTCGCTGATGATGACCTTCGCCGTCTTTGGCGCAGGTTTCCTGATGCGCCCCATCGGCGCGATTGTCCTCGGGGCTTACATCGACAAGGTCGGTCGTCGTAAAGGGTTGATCACCACCCTGTCGATTATGGCGGCCGGCACCTTCCTGATTGTGCTGATCCCCTCTTATGAGAGCATCGGCCTGTGGGCACCGCTGCTGGTGCTGGCGGGACGCTTGCTGCAGGGCTTTTCCGCTGGGGCGGAGCTTGGCGGCGTGTCGGTCTATCTGGCTGAAATTGCCACGCCGGGCCGCAAAGGCTTCTTTACCAGCTGGCAATCCGGCAGTCAGCAGGTGGCGATTATGGTGGCCGCCGCAATGGGCTTTGCGCTGAACGCGATGCTGGAAGAGAGCGCCATTCGTGAATGGGGCTGGCGGATCCCGTTCCTGTTCGGCTGCCTGATTGTGCCGTTTATCTTCTTCCTGCGCCGCAAGCTGGAAGAGACCGAGGAGTTCCGCACCCGCCGTCACACGCTGGCGATGCGTCAGGTCTTTACCACCCTGCTGGCGAACTGGCCGGTTGTGGTCGCGGGCATGCTGATGGTGGCCATGACCACCACCGCGTTCTACCTGATCACCGTCTACGCGCCTACCTTCGGTAAAAAAGTGTTAATGCTCAGCGCCTCCGACAGTCTGCTGGTGACGCTGCTGGTGGCTATCTCTAACTTTATCTGGCTGCCGGTGGGCGGTGCCCTGTCGGACCGCTTTGGCCGTAAACCGGTGCTGATTGCCATGACGCTGCTGGCGCTGGCGACCAGCTATCCGGCCCTGACGCTGCTGGCACAGGCGCCGAGCTTCTCCATGATGCTGAGCGTATTGCTGTGGCTCTCCTTCCTCTATGGCCTTTATAACGGTGCGATGATCCCGGCCCTGACAGAAATCATGCCGGTTGAGGTGCGTGTCGCCGGTTTCTCACTGGCATATAGCCTTGCCACCGCGATCTTCGGCGGGTTTACGCCGGTCATTTCAACGGCCCTGATTGAGTACACCGGCGATAAAGCCTCGCCGGGTTACTGGATGAGCTTCGCGGCGGTCTGCGCATTGCTGGCAACGCTTTATCTCTATCGTCGCAGCGCGATGAATCTGCAGGTACAGAGAGGATAATATGCACACATTTGTACGTTCAGGACTGACCGGGCTGGTAATACTGGCGACCAGCGCAGGCGCGCTGGCCCAGGAGGTGACGGTCATGATTTCAGGCGGTTTCAAGGCCGCGCTGGAAAAACTCGCCCCCGAGTATGAAGCCCGGACGGGTGACCATATCGTGCTGATCCCGGGGCCGTCGATGGGACAGACGCCGCAGGCGATCCCCAACCGGCTGGCACGCGGTGAAAAAGCGGACGTGGTGATTATGGTGGGTGATGCGCTGACGCACCTGGCGAAGGACCGGATGGTCAAAGAAGGTTCGCGCGTTGAGCTGGCGGATTCCCCCATCGGCGTGGTGGTGAAAGCCGGCTCGCCGGTGCCGGATATCGCCACGGATAGCGCGCTAAAACAGACCCTGCTTAAGGCGAGCGCCATCGCCTACTCCGACAGCGCCAGCGGCCGGTATGTGCAAACGGAGCTCTTCAAAAAGCTGGGGATTGAAGCGCAGGTAGAGGGGAAAGCGCACAAGGTGGAGCGGATCCCGGTCGCCTCTGAGGTGGCGAAAGGGAAATACGCCGTGGGTTTCCAGCAGGTCAGCGAGCTGTTACCCGTGCCCGGCGTGACGTTTGTCGGCAAACTGCCGGATAACCTGCAGTACATCACCCGTTTTGCCGGCGCGGTCACCGCTCATGCGGAGCACCCTGCCGAGGGGAAAGCCCTGCTGGATTACCTCGCATCAGCAAACGCGCAGGAGACCATCACCGCCACCGGGATGATCCCCGTCACTCCGCGGCGCGATAACGCGCAGTAATGAGGGTTTCCAGCTCAGCGGCAATCCACGACTGAATACGCCCGCTGCGCCGGATCAGCCCGACAGTGCGTTTGACCTCGGGCTCGGTCAGCGGAATATGCGTCAGGAAGGAGTGCTCAGAGTGCGGCATTGACATGGCGGGGACGGCGGCAATGCCAATCCCCGCCTCGACCATTCCCAGCATCGTGGTGACGTGGCGCGTCTCGCAGATCCCCGGACGCTCCGGCTTAATGTGGCCGAGCATCTGATCGAGCAGATTCCGGTTCCCCGACGTAATGTCCAGGCTGATGTAATCCTGCTGATAAAAGGTCTGCCAGGTCAGACTTTTGCGTCCCGCCAGCGGATGATCGCGACGACACGCGGCGACATACACATCCTCCACCAGCGGAATAAAGGTGAGATCTGGCTGAAGGCTTCTGGCAAAACAGATGCCAAAATCCGCCTGCCCGCTAGCTACCGCGTCAATGACGTTGCCCGCACTGCTGTCGATAAGCTTGATGCGCACGCGCGGATAGCGGCGATGAAACTGGCGGATCACCTCCGGCATAAAATGGCAGGCCGCCGACGGCACGGTGGCGACGGTAATCAGCCCGGTGCGCTCCTCGCTCACCTTGTCGATATCCGCCAGCATCGATTCCACGTTTTCCAGAAGCTGCCCGCAGCGGTCGGCAAAGGTTTGCCCGAAGAGCGTCAGCGTCACACGCCGGGTGGTTCTGTCGAACAGTTTCGCGCCGACGGCGGTTTCCAGCTTTTCAATACGGCGGCTTAAGGCGGACTGGGAGATACAGATGGATTCCGCAGCGATACGGAAGTTACCGTACTCCACCAGCGCTCTGAAGGCATAAAGATCGTTGAGGTCGAAATTGACGGGCATATTTTCTGGCAATCCTTAGCGCTTTCTGGAAACTCGGACATTCATAATAGCGACTTATGAATCAGCGGCAACCTCCACCGCTGTTGTGTATTCAGAAAGCGCTATGCGCCTTAGTGGGAGTCGATGTATGACTCGGTCACCGAATCCACCAGCGCCATCTCTTCGCGACTCAGCAGCATCTCAATATTCACCAGAATAATCATTCGACTGTCGAGCACGCCCAGCCCAAGCAGGTAGCGGCCAGAGAGCACCGAAGCCACGTCCGGGGTCGGCTTGATGTTATCCACGTCAATCGACAGCACGTCCGCCACGCCGTCAACCACGATACCCACCACGCGATCGTTCAGATTGAGCACGATGACCACCGTTTTATCGTCCTGTGACGGGTCGGGTAGATCGAAGCGCACGCGCAGATCGACAATTGGCACAATCACGCCGCGCAGGTTGGTCACGCCGGTAATAAAATTCGGCGCGTTCGGGATCCGCGTCAGGCGATCGCAGCCGCGGATCTCCTGCACTTTGAGAATATCAATGCCGTACTCTTCATCGCCCAGGCGGAATACCAGGTACTCCTGGGCGATGGCGTCGGTTGCGGCGGGTTTACTGGCGGTTGCTACAGTCATGCGTTTACCCCCTCCCTCTGGGGTTGTGGCGCGTTGAGCGTTGAAAGCTCAACCACATCAAGGATCAGCGCCACGCTGCCATCCCCGAGGATGGTGGCAGCAGAGACGCCAGGCACTTTGCGATAGTTATGTTCAAGGTTCTTCACCACCACCTGCTGCTGGCCGATAAGCTGATCGACCCACAGCGCATAGCGGCAGCCCGCGCTTTGCACGATAACCACAATGCCGTCGTCGGCAGGGGCTTCACCCGCCACCGAGAGACGCTGGCGCAGCAGCACCAGCGGCAGATATTCGCCGCGCACCTGCAACAGGCGCTCTTCGCCGACAAAGCGGCACAGCATGTCGTCGGTCGGTCGCAGCGACTCCATCACCGCGCCCAGCGGCAGAACGTAAATCTCGTCCCCCACCTTCACCAGCATGCCGTCGAGGATCGCCAGCGTCAGCGGCAGAATAATGCGGATGGTGGTCCCGGCCCCTGGCGTCGAGAGCACGTCCACGTGGCCGCCCATCGCCAGAATGTTGCGTCGCACCACGTCCATGCCAACGCCACGTCCGGAGACGTCCGTTACGCTCTCGGCGGTGGAGAAACCGGCGGCGAAGATCAGCATCCACACATCGTCGTCACTCATGGTGTCGCTGATGGTCATCCCCTGAGAGCGGGCTTTGGCGAGGATCTTCTCCCGGTTCAGCCCCGCCCCATCGTCGCTGACCTCAATCACGATATTGCCGCCGTGGTGTTCGGCAGAGAGCGTCAGGTTCCCGGTTACCGGTTTGCCTTTTGCGGCGCGCACCTCTTTCTCTTCAATACCGTGGTCAAGGCTGTTACGCACCAGGTGGGTCAGCGGGTCGATAATGCGCTCGATCAGGCTCTTATCCAGCTCGGCGGAACCGCCTTTCAGGGTCAGTTCGACCTCTTTATTCAGGCGAGCGCCCAGGTCATGCACCAGACGCGGGAAGCGGCTGAAGACGTAGTCCATCGGCATCATACGAATGGACATTACCGACTCCTGCAGCTCGCGGGTGTTGCGCTCCATCTGCGCCACGCAGCCGGACAGCAGATCGTAACTGGCCGGATCGAGGGTTTTCGACAGCTGTGAAAGCATTGCCTGGGTGATAATCAGCTCCCCGACCTGGTTGATGATCTGGTCGACTTTACTCACCGCCACGCGAATGCTGCCGGACTCCTGATTTGCCGGACGAGGTGCAGGCGGTGTTTTTTTGACAACGGTTTCAGGCAGCGCAGCAGGCGTTTGTACCGGCGCGGGCAGCGGATCTGATTCGGCGGGCTGGATCTCAATCTGCTTGCTGTCGAGCACAAAGCAAAGCACGGCGGTAATATCGTCCGCCGAGGCCGTCGTCCGTAGCGCGACCGTCATACTGTCTGACGTTGCCTCAACGTCTTTCACCTCACCCATATTGGTCAGTTCGTCGCGCAGTGTCGCCTGTTCACGCGCCTCGACGTGACGCAGGGTCACCAGCAACGTGGTTTCTGTTTCCTGCGCCGTGCTGGTCGGCTTTGGCGCGGGCTCCGCTGGCGTCGAAGGCTGCTGGCCTTCAAGGGCAATCTCCCTCAGGGCTTCACAGATATAGCGATAACTTGCTTCATCAGGCTCCTGCGAAGACTGATAGGCTTCCAGCTGCGCTTGCATAATGTCCTTACATTCCAGAAAAAGGTTGATGATTGAGCGACTGAGCGTTCTCTCCCCTGCCCGCGCCTGGTCAAGGAGATTTTCCAGCAGGTGGGTCGTCTCCTGTAATGCGGTAAATCCAAAGGTGGCCGCGCCCCCTTTCAGCGAGTGTGCGGCACGAAAGATAGCGTTCAGTTGCTCCTGATCCGGTGCCGACAGGTCTAGCTGCAGCAGATGCTGTTCCATTTCGGCCAGCAATTCTTCCGCTTCGGTGAAGAAAATCTGCGAAAAATCATTCATGTCCATCGGTATAGCCCTGCACGTTTTGCAGATTGATATCACTCAGCACACTATCTGCACGCTGAGCCTGCGTATCTTCCAGACGGATCTCCTGCTCTTTTGAGCGACTGAGAACCAGGATGCTGATACGGCGATTCACAGCACTTTCCGGCGACGTATTCTCCAAAGGCATCCGGCTGGCTGTACCGATCACGCGTAAGAAGCGCTCATCGTTAAGACCGCTTCGGACCAACACCCGGCGGGCAGCATTCGCGCGTCCGGCAGAGAGTTCCCAGTTGCTGTAACCGCCTTCACCACCGGCGTACGGCAGCGAGTCGGTGTGCCCGGTCAGGCTCAAGGCGTTCGGTAGCTCCTGCAGCAGTGGCACCAGTGCCTGCAAAATGCCGTTCATGTAGGATTCTGGTAGTTCACTACCCACGCGGAACATCGGGCGGTCCTGCGAGTCGGTGATTTGAATCAGCAGACCATCGTTGGTGAGGTTAAGCAGGATGTTGGACTTAAAGTTATTGAGCCGGGGATCCGTCTCAATCATTCGCTGCAGTTTCTCTTTCGCCTGCTTCAGGCTTTCGACGCGCTTGTGCCGATCCAGGTTACCGATTTTTGCCTTAAACACCTCACCGTCCTGTTTAAGAATGTCATCCCCGCCGCCGGGAATGACGCTGTCGCTCAGGCTGGTTTTATTGCCGTTGGCCATCGAGGGCTTAAGCGGCATGCGGAAATAGTCCGCGATCAGCTCTCTTTCCATCTCCGTGGACTGCGACAGCAGCCACATCACCAGAAAGAACGCCATCATCGCGGTCATAAAATCGGCATAGGCAATCTTCCAGGTGCCGCCGTGATGCGCGTGTTTTTTCTTTTTACGCTTACGGGAAATGATGACAGGGGTAGCGTTCTTCATGCGGCGCTGTCCGTGGTTTTGGTTTTCAGCGTGGCGTTGGATTTCACCTCACGAACGTGCTCTTCCAGCTCTTCAAACGACGGGCGCTCGCTGGTAAAGATGGTTTTACGCCCGAACTCCACGGCAATCTGCGGCGCATAGCCGTTAAGGCTGGAAAGCAGCGTCACTTTGATGCACTGCAAAATTTTGACCTGATCAGAGCTCTTCTGACGCAGCAGCGTGGCCAGCGGCAGAACAAAGCCGTAGGCAATCAAAATACCGAGGAACGTCCCGACCAGCGCGTGGCCGATAAGCATACCCAGTTCTGCGGCTGGACGGTCTGCGGAACCAAGCGCATTCACAACCCCCATCACCGCCGCCACAATACCGAACGCCGGAAACGCATCGCCCACGGTGTTGAGGCTGTGGGCTGGAACCTCCAGTTCTTCTTCGCAGGTTTCAATCTCCTCATCCATCAGGGCTTCGATCTCATGGGAGTTCATGCTGCCGCCAATCATCAGACGGAAGTAGTCGAGGATAAAGTTGGCGAGCATCGGGTCGCTCATCAGACGGGGATAGGCGCTAAAAATGTCGCTGTTCTGCGGGTCTTCAATGTCCTTTTCCAGTGACATCAGCCCGTGAACCCGGCTCTGCGACAGCAGCAGGAACATCAGCGCCATCAGATCCATATACACCGCTTTGTTGTAGCGCTTGCCAAAAAAGACTTTGACCAGCGCTTTCCCGGTTGCTTTCAGGGATTTTATGTTGTTGCCGACGATAAATGCGCCCACCCCAGCCCCGCCGATAATCAGCAACTCCAGCGGCTGGAACAGCGCCATCAGGTTACCGCCGGAAAGGATAAAGCCGCCAAAAACGGTGAAAATGACAACAAGATAGCCAACAATAACTAACACGATCTCTCCTTCTACTTTTAGACCGATACCGGGAATTCCCGGCATCGGGTAAACGCCATCTTGCGCCTTGCCGCCCGGTGTTACGCCGTCATGATCTCTGGTGCGCTAAAATTCCCCAGCAGGCCGGAATTGCTCACCTGGGATTTTTTAAGCGCACGCGACGGTGGGTTGCACAAACTGCAGGTAAATGGGTTTTTAATAAATTCCGTGGTGACGATAAAACCGCCGCCGCAGACATTGCAGGCTTTACGGGAAATAATGCCGCAATCAATAAACCTTAATAATGTCCAGGCACGGGTCAGCCCTAACACCGGCTTCTCATCGGAACAGGTACTGCATTGTTCAAGATACAGGCGATAGGTTTTCATCAGCATTTCAATGGAGCGCCCCTGCTCGGTTTTTTTCAGATACAGGTAAATGTTGTAGAACATGGAAGAGTGAATATTCTGCTCCCATGACATAAACCAGTCTTCTGAAAACGGTAGCATGCCTTTCGGTGGCGGACACCCGCGTAATTCTTTATATAAACGAAGCAGACGGCGACGGCTGAGTGATGTTTCAGATTCGAGAACCTGCATTCTCGCCCCGAGAGAAATTAACCCCATCGCAATGTTCACTTCTTCAATTTCCTGCAGCAGGCTCTTTTCACCACACATATTATGCCTCCTCCACGGTCATAGTTTCTTCTTCGCTTAATGCATTAAGAAGATTGGTCGACAAAATAATACCCGTGTGGATCTGTTGCAGTGCTTCAATACGAGAATCTTTGGTCAGGTTTTCAATAACCACTTCGTCATCCACACGCAAACGGCAAATAAGCTGATTGGTGGTTGCCAGTTTCATCAATTGTGGCAACGAGAGTTCTTTAAGGTTATCAATTGTACCTTCAGATAATCCGAGGCGAAAACCAGCCGCAAATTTGTCCTGGCGGATCAGTTGCTGAGCCAGAAGCAGATAGGACAAATTAATATCATGGATATTTTGCAGATACTCGTCAAAATTAGACACAGGTGAAAACTCCCAATGTTATTCAGCCATTAGCTGGCATGTCAGTTTAGATACATAGCATGATCGAACTGATGCAGAGAGTCTTTTGGTATTGATATTCACCGACGTAATTATTTCATCATCAGTAAATGACATACTGCTCTTCAATGCCAAAGGAGGCTGCATCACAAAACTGGCAAAATCATAAACACTCAGGATTTTCCGAACAAGCGACAGAAATTTCCCTAAATCACCGAATTGCTGTTAATGCATTGATTTTTAAAGTTAAATAATCATTGTTAAATGTTATTAAACCTCTGAGTTAATGATTAAAACAGCTTTATTTCCCGTTAACAATCTTAATGTTAAACAATTGTAAGTATTAATAAGAGGTCTCCATGCGACTTCGTAACCTTTTTAACGCCAGACTGTGTAACTGGCTGACACGCGTCTCGGTGATCCCCAAAATCAATCCGATCTCTTTCATATTCAAATCCTGAAGATAATAGAGCTGGAGTAATACCTGCTCTCGCTCGGGAATGTATTGAATATGATCGGTGATCTGTTCCATCAGGTTCTGTTTAATGGTGCTGTGCAGGGGATTAAGTTGCTCATTCTCGTCACCATTATTTTCCCAGCTATCGGCGTAATTCTCCTGCAGCTCATCCATGGAGTACATCTGGCTACTGTTATTATCCGCCAGCATCTGCTGAAATTCTTTCAGCGACACACCCATGCGTTCTGCAATATCCGTTTCCGTAGCTTCGCCGCCTTTTTCCTGTTCGATTTGCTGAATGAGAGCGACAATTTCCCGTGTATGAGTTCTCACCCGTCTCGGAACCCAGTCACTCTCCCGCAGTTCATCTAATAAGGCCCACTTTACACGCTGAGTGATCCATGCGCTGAGCGTTACCCCTTTTTTCGGGTCAAAGGTTTCCACTGCATTTAAAAAACCAATGGCCCCGGCCTGTATTAAATCATCCAGCTCGACGCTGGCAGGAAGTCGCTTGATTAAACGCAGCGCTTCCTGCCGCACCAGATAGTGATACTTAGACCACACTACCGTTTTATCTTCCAGCCCTTCGGCCGTATAAATACCGTCCACGATCGTATTCCACCTGATATTCTCTTTGAGAATTATCCGGTGAACCATCGTATTCAAATAGTGCAATAAGCCTTTATAATAATGCGCATACTGCTACTTCATTTTATATCACGCGCTATTTAACAAATAACGGTTATCAATGTCGGCATTTATCGGAATTAAAAAGTTTCCCACTGAGCGAGCGTATTCTCCTGCTGGCGCTGGGGCTTAACAGGCTCGACCGCCGCCCTTTCCACGCTGCTCTCCTGATTCAGCCTGAACTGCGCCACCAATTTCTCCAGCGCGTCGGACTGCGCTTCCAGCTCCCCGGCAGCCATTGCCGCCTCTTCGACCATGGCCGCATTCTGCTGGGTCACCAGATCCATCTCATTAACCGCCAGTGAAATCTGGTTAATGCCCGCGCTCTGCTCATCAGACGCCGAGGTGATCTCGCCCATAATCTGCGTGACCTGTGCCACAGAGGTGACAATGTCCTGCATCACGGTGCTGGCCTGCCCGACCTGGCGTGAACCAATATCAATATTGTTAACGCTGGTGTTAATGAGCTGATTAATCTCTTTCGCCGCATCCGCGCTGCGCTTCGCCAGGTTACGCACCTCTTCGGCGACCACGGCGAAGCCGCGTCCCTGCTCACCTGCACGCGCGGCTTCCACCGCGGCATTCAGCGCCAGGATGTTGGTCTGGTTGGCAATGCTGTCGATCACGCCGTTAATATCTGCAATCTGGCGCGAGCTGGTGGTGATTTCCGCCATGATCTGCTCCAGGCTCTGCATCACCTCGCCGCCGTTATGCGCATTGCTGCTTGCGCTCTCGGCCAGTTCGCGCGCCGCATGGGCGTTATCCGCATTCTGACGCACGGTGGTTTTGATCTGCTCCATGCTGGCCGCCGTCTCCTGCAGCGCTGCCGCCTGCTCTTCGGTACGGGAAGAGAGATCGTTATTGCCGTGGGCAATTTCCTGCGCATTGGTGTGAATGCGCTGAACGCTGTCGCGGATCCCCAGAATAGTGCTGGTCAGGGAGGTACGCATGGTTTCCAGTTCGGCGAGCATATGGCCGATTTCGTTCTGGCTGCCGCTGTCAATGGCCTGGCTCAGGTCGCCAGCCGCCACGCGGCGCAGCGTCTCAACAGTGGTCTCCATTCGGCGAACGAGGGTATGACGCAGCCAGTAGCGAATGGCAAACAGCAGCGCAATCGACATCAGCACCACAACAAGCCCTACGCCCATCATGATCTGATAGCCGCGTTCGGCTTCATAGATATAGGTTTCATTCAGGCGGGCGCTGGCGTCCGTGTACTGCTCAACTTTATTCCTCAGCTGAGTGCGCAGTTCCATATCATGCTCAAGTGAACCGGTATACCCCGCCGGGTTTTGCAGGTAGCCGAACTTGGCTTCAGCGACTTTATAGACGTCATTGAAGGCGGCATTCACTTCGGCAGCGAAACGGCTCTCTTCCTGCGTATTGAAGGGAGAGGCCATAAAGTCGTCCATGTTGCGGCGCGCCGTCTTCAGCACGTTTTGCGTATGTGTTGCCACGTTTGCCGATATCGGGTTGCCGAGTGCCGCCTGCAGCATCAGGCCGTTGGTGTTCGCCATCACCGCGCTGATGTTATAGGCCGCGTCGCGCATCTGATCGTTATTTTCAGAAGCCACCACAACACGTTTAAAATTGCTGTTGTTGGACACCGCGTTGTATACCGACCAGGCGGTTACGCCGAGCAGCATGACGGCCATCAGGCCAATAAGCAGGCTGATGGCGGTATAAATTTTCAGTTTTGTGAGCATCGTTTTTCACCTGCCCGCACGGTATACGCCATACGCAGCAGGTGCCTGTTAAGTGAGAGAGGTTTATCGATTAAACAGACTCATCGCCTGCATTCTTTGGTAGACATACATGGAGGCGTTAAACGCCAGCTCGGACATTTGCGACTCCGAAGCGAGGGTGATCAGCATGCTGGTGTCGGCCCCAATGGCGTTCTGCACTTTAACAATGGTGTCGTTGATCAGCACATCCCCGGAGAGATCCAGCGCGTCAAGCTGCTGCATATTGGTGCCCAGTTCAGCCTGTGCCTTACCCAGGCGGTCGATCCCCGCATCGATCTCGATACTGGCAAAGCTGAGCGCGAGTTTGAGTGTCGTTTCATTGATGGGATCTCGCGTCAGTTCGTTAACCGCAGCGTTCAATACGGGGACGATAGCGCCAAAGATTTCATCCCCCAGATGACTGACCTGCATTTCAGTCCCATCTGCCACGGTCTGTCTGCGTGCTTCATTTCCCCCCTGATAATTGCCATTAGCATCAAACGCCGGGGTATCCGTATTAAAGCCGGCGAAAATATAACGCCCGTTGCTGTCTCGCGTATTGCCAATATCCAGCAGGTTGGCGGTAATGCCTCTGATCTCTTCCCCCAGCGCGCGGCGGTCTTCAGGAGAATAGGTGTCGCTTTTCGCCGCAATAATTTTCTCTTTCAGCGAGGTGGTCAGCAGATTGCCCACGCCGTTGAGAATATTGTCCTGAAACTCCAGTCCCCCGCGCACGCGTGAACGGACGTTGCTGTAAAGCTCGAGCTTCGCCAGCGCATCCTGATGTTTCACCGCGTCCGTCGCAGCAGCCGGGTCGTCCGAGGCCTTTAACAGCGTTTTGCCTGCCGACATGCGTAAATAGACGTCGTTACTTTGCGCCATGCGTTTCGTCATGCTCTCAGCGCTTTTCTGATACATATAAAGCGTACTTATTCGCATCATCGGTTCCTTATCTGATAGAGAGAAGCGCGTCGAACATATCGGTCGCGGTTTTCAGCAATTGTGCGTTAGCCTGGTAATAGCCCAAAAACATGTCGATGTTGATACGCTCGTTATCCATGTTCACGCCCGAAATGCTCTGTTTCGTTTCGTATTTGGTGGTGAAGTCGATTTCCGCACTGGTGGCTTCGGATCTGACGCTGCGCGCCCGGTCACCGATGGTTCCCACCAGGCTGGCATACGCTTCGCTCAGGGTGTTTTTGCCAATCAGTTTTTCATCCTGGATTTTCAGCATCGCTTCCAGGTTGGTGTTATCCCCGGGACCTCCAGTTGCTGAGCCTGCAGCGGCGAAATCTTGCCCGCTCGTGATCTTGCGGCTGATCCCTTCTGCGGCTCCCGCCATTGGGTTTAGGGTGAAGCTGTCTCCGTCGTTGATGCCCCCCCCCAGTACATCGATAACAACACCTTCAAACCTTATTTCTCCTGGACCGGCAGTTTCCAACGGAACATTGCGCCCATCGGCCCCAGTGACAACCCAGTTACCGCCGCTAAACGTGATAGTATAATTTTCCGATTTAACAGCTTTAGGGTCAGCGGCAACGATAGATCCCAGTTTGCCTGTACCGGTATTCTTCGCGTTAGCAATCGCTTTAATATCAGGTAGCGAGAAAAGAGCTTCCCCCGGCTTGCCATTCGCATCATACCCCGCCGCATTCTGCTCATTCATGCGATGCGCCATCGTAAAGGCCATCTGATCCAACTCCTGGCGAGCAATCGTCAGATCTTCATTGCGGAATTTAAACAGCCCGCCGAGACGCCCTTTGGTAATGCTGTCCTCATCCAGCGGCGTGGCTTTGCCGCTCGCGTCCACATACGAGACGATGGTTTTATTCGGGTCGCTGTCCGACGGTGACGTTTGCAGCTTGTAGGCCGTGTCGCCGGAAACCAGTGGACGTCCGTCGGAGAGCGTCACGTCAACCCGTCCGGTAGTCTGGTTCTCAGTTACGGTGATGCCAATATGCTCACTCATCTTCTCCAGCAGAGCGTCGCGCTGGTCGAGCAGATCGGCAGGTGGCGTACCGCTCCCCTGCGCGCGCTCGAGCTGTTTGTTCAGTTCGGCCAGCTGCTCGGTATAGCTGTTGATGTCTTTAGCGCTTTGTTCGATCTGCGTATTGGTGCTTTTTTCCAGTGCGGTGAGGCGCTTAGCGCTGGCGTTATAACGGTTGCTGAGCGTGCCAAGGGAGTTAAACACCGCCGCGCGTGCCGGGCCGTCCGCCGCATCGCCGCTCAGCGTTGCCATGGCCTTAAACATGTCGTTCAGCGCAACGGAGACGTTATCGGACTCGTCGGCCAGCATGTTGTCGATATCGCTCAGCTGCTCCATACGCCCGCTCAGGGAGGCGTAATGGGAGAGCGATCCGCGCAGCTGGTTATTGGCGAAGGCGTCATAGGCGCGTTCGATGCCGCTAACCTGGGCACCGAAACCGTAAAAGCCCTGCGTGGTCGATCTTCCACCGAGCTCGCCAATAATAATATTGCGGCGGCTGTACGTCTGGGACATCCCGTTGGTCAGGTTATCCCCTGTCACCCGAAGCGCCGACTGCGCCACGCTAAGGCCGCCTCTTGCGAGGTTAAAAAGATTATTCATTGTCTCTGGATATCCCTTTTTTTGCTGCCCCGGACGTGATGTTCGGGGCAGAAAGTTCATGGTTCTGCTTTATTCATCGGTGATTACAGAATTCTCTAAAAAATTTTGTCGAGATCGTTTCGGTAAGCATTAACACCCTGATGAATGTCGCCTTTTACCTTCTGAATAATGGCGATCAGTTTTTTGGCGTAGGCCGGGTCGGTCGCGTAGCCGCCCGCCTGCAACGCTTTTGCGCCCTGCTCTGGCGAGTCGGAGTGCACCACCCCGCGGTAGCGCGGGTTTTTGGTTAGTAATTTCGCGTAGTCTGAAAGGGCATGTTCGTAGGAGTCATAGACGCGGAACGCGGCTTTCACCTTCTGCTTCACGCCGTTGATGTATTCGGTGGTGGTGATTTCGGTGGTTTTTCCGCGCCAGTCGCCGGTCGCTTTAATGCCGAACAGGTTGTGGCTCGGGCTGCCGTCGGCCGCAGGAATTTCACGTTTACCCCAGCCGGATTCCAGCGCCGCCTGAGCCAGAATCAGGTGCGGATGCAGCCCGCTCTGCTGTGCGGCCTCCTGCGCCGGACGCAGCAGGCGCGAAATAAACGGATGCGCCCCTTCCGCCGCTCTGGCAAACGACACCGGCGCGGGCAGGCGCAGCGGCCCGGTTGCCGGGGCAGAAGCGAGCCCCGGACGTAGCAGATCGCGCCCCGGCGTCGATACTACTGGCGCATCGCTCTCGCCACCGAGCTGGCGGACGATAAGATCGGCAAAGCCGAGCTGACCACTCCCGGCAATTTCCTGCGCGACCTGCTGATCGTGCATGGCGGTGTACATCTCGGCCGACTGGCTGTGGAGCAGATCGTCCTTGAAGGTGGCATCGCGCATGCTTTTCATCATCATCTGCACGAATACCCCCTCCAGCTGCTTCGCCGCCGCCTTCAGCGCGCCGGGCGATTGCCGCCCGGCCTCCCGTTTTAACGTATCCAGCGATCGGACATCAAAGGCGGGTTGATCGAGCTTGTCGAAGGCGTTCATCAGTTCACCTCCAGCTTCGCTCGCAGACAGCCGGCGTTTTTCATCGCCTGCAGGACGGACATCAGCTCGTTCGGCGTCGCGCCCAGGCTGTTCAGCGCCCGGATGACGGCGTTCAGGTCGGTGCTGCTGCGCACGTGCTGCAGCGAACCGCCGCTGTCGCGCACGGAAATATCGGTCTGCGGCACCACCACCGTCTCCCCGCCGGCAAATGGCGTATCGGGCTGGCTGATGACGTTGTTCTGCATCACCTCCACGGTCAGTGAACCGTGCGCCACCGCGCAGGAATCCAGCGACACGTGGCGGTTCATCACCACCGAGCCGGTGCGGGAGTTGACAATCACCTTCGCGTCCTGGACGTTCACCCGCAGAGGAATGTCCTGGATATTCGCGAGGAAGCGGACGCGGGACGGGCCGTCCGGCGGCGCAAAGAGGCGCACGGTACGGGCATCTTCCGGAATGGCCGCCCCGCCGCTGTAGCGCTGGTTAATGGCATCGCTGATCTGCTGCGCCAGGGAGAAATCACTCTCGTTGAGCTGCAGGCGCACAATGTTCTGGGTAGCGAAATCGTTCGGCACTTCGCGCTCGACGGTGGCCCCGCCGCTGATGCGTCCCCCGTTCAGCTGGTTGACCTGCACGCGGCTGCCGCCCGCCTGCGCGCCTGCGCCGGAAATCAGGATGTTGCCCTGGGCGATGGCGTAGATCTGATTATCCGCTCCTTTCAGCGGGGTCATCAGCAGCGTACCGCCGCGCAGGCTTTTGGCGTTCCCCACAGAGGAGACCACAATGTCCAGCTTGTCGCCGGGACGGGCAAACGGCGGCAACTCGGCGGTGACCATCACCGCCGCGATATTTTTCAGCTGCATATTGGTGCCCGCCGGAACGGTGATCCCCAGCTGCGAGAGCATGTTATTCAGGCTCTGGCCGGTGAACGGCGCCTGCATGGTCTGGTCGCCGGTACCGTCAAGGCCGACAATCAGGCCGTAGCCCATCAGGGAGTTGGAACGCACGCCCTGCACTGTCGCCAGATCGCGGATACGTTCCGCGTGTACCACTTTGGGTACCGCCAGCGTCATGCCATAGAGCACAAGGCTGAGAAACAACAGGATAGATTCTTTTTTCATGGTCATATCAGAAAGGAGAAAGATTCAGGAACAGACGCTGCAGCCAGCCCATGTTCTGCGCTTCGTTGATGTAGCCGTTGCCGACGTATTCGATGCGGGCATCGGCCACCTGGGTGGACGGCACGGTGTTGCTACCGCTGATAAAGCGTGGATTCACCACACCAGAAAAGCGGATGAACTCCGTCCCCTGGTTGATGGCGATCTGCTTTTCCCCCACCACACGCAGGTTGCCATTTGGTAAAAGCTCATTGACGGTCACGGTGATCGTTCCGGTAAAGGTATTGCGCGCCGCCGCGCCGCCCTTGCCGGAAAAATCATTTTTGCCTTCGGCTTTAAAATCCGCTTTTCCGTCGCCGAGCCAGCTCCCGGCTGCCGTCGGGACGGCCAGCAACTCCATTCCGGCCGATCCATTACGGTTGGCACTGGCGGAGGAACTTTTACTGGCGCTCACGTTCTCCTGCAGCAGGATCGTCAGCGTATCGCCCACGTTACGCGGGCGGCGATCTTCGAACATCGGCTGATAGCCGTAGTTCATTCCCTGCCCTGCCTGAAACAGTGAGCCGCCGGTCGCTGCCGGTGCCATCGGTAATGGTGTTGCCGTCGTAGGCCCCTCGACGAGAGGTTTTTGCAGAATGTGCGCGCAGCCGCTCAGCAGCAGCGTGCCTGCCAGCAGCGCCGCTGCCGGGATGTGCATTGAGAGTTTATTCATTTCAGTGTCGATAAAATGTCTGGCCGCGCGAGCGGCCAGAGAAGGACATTACAGCTGGGAGAGGCGCTGCAGCATCTGATCGGATGCCGAGACCGCCTTACTGTTGATTTCGTAGGCGCGCTGCACCTGAATCATGGTCACCAGCTCTTCCGCCACGTTAACGTTGGAGATCTCCACGTAGCCCTGCTTCAGCGTGCCCGCGCTCTCCATGCCGGGGTTCAGCTCGTTGGGCGCGCCGGAAGACTGCGTCTCCCGGTAGAGATTGCCGCCGATGCTTTCCAGCCCCGCGTTGTTAACGAAGGTCGTCAGCGTCAACTGGCCAATCTGCTGCTCTTCCGCCTGGCCCGGCACCTTCACGCTGACAATGCCGTCGCTGCCGATATTCACTTTGGTAGCGTCCTGCGGGATAACGATGCCCGGCTGGATCGGATAGCCGTCGGCATTGGTCAACTGACCATCCTGGGTTTTTCCGAAATGGCCGTCCCGGGTGTAGGCGGTGCTGCCATCCGGCATCTGCACCTGGAAAAAGCCCTCGCCTTCAATGGCAACGTCATACTCATCACCACTGGAGTTCATCCCCCCCTGAGTGTGGATGCGCTGAGTGGAGACAGGACGTACGCCGGTGCCGAGCTGCAGACCCGACGGCAGGTTATTCTGCTCCGTGGCCTGCGCGCCAGGCTGGCGCATGTTCTGGTACAGCAGATCCTGAAAAACGGCGCGCTGACGCTTAAAGCCGTTGGTATTGACGTTCGCCAGGTTGTTGGAGATGACGTCCATATTGAGCTGCTGTGCTTCCAGCCCGGTTTTTGCGATCCATAAAGAACGAATCATGTTGTAACTCCTTGCGCGCGATTAGCTCACGCTGAGTAGCTGGTTGGCCTTCTGGGCGTTTTCGTCGGCGGTGCGGATCACCTTCATGTTCATGTCGAAGCCGCGGGAGTTGGCGATCATCTGGGTCATCATCTGCACCGGGCTAACGTTGCTGCCCTCGATGGCCTCCGGCGTCAGGCGCAGGGTTTCGTCCTGCGCCAGCGGCTGACCGCCCGCAGTGCGGAACAGCCCGTCGTCGCCGTGCACCAGGGTATTCATCTCTGCGTTAACCAGCCTGATACGGCCGACCGGCACCAGCGCGGTGGGGTCATCGCCCATGCCCAGCGCCGAGACGGTACCGTCGCTGCCAATGGTGATATGAGATTGCGGTGGCACTTCCAGCGGCCCGCCGTCGCCCATCAGCGGACGGCCGTTGACGCTCAGCGCCCCGTCCTGATCGACTTCAATGGCGCCGTTACGGGTATACCCTTCGCCGCCATCCTCGGTGGCAACAGCCAGCCAGCCGTTCTGCGGCAGCGCCACGTCCAGGCTGCGCCCGGTATGGGTGATCGGCCCCATGGTAGTGTCATGAAACGGGGTAGACTCCGCCACCAGCGCACGGGTGCGCAGACTGTCCCCTTCGATGGGTACCGAACGGAAGGCCGCCAGCTGGGCGCGAAAGCCTGCCGTGGAGCTGTTCGCCAGATTATTGGAGGTAACCGCCTGGCGGTTGAGCGCCGCATTCGCGGCACTCATGGCGGTATAGATAGCGCGATCCATCACTCAGCCTTAACGCATATTAACCAGGGTCTGCAGCAGCTCAGACTGGGTTTTAATGGTTTGCGAGTTGGACTGGTAGTTGCGCTGGTAGACAATCATGTTGACCATCTCATCGCCCAGCTCGACGTTCGAAGCTTCAAGACTCTGCCCGTTAATGCTGCCAAAGCTGCCCACACCGGAGGTACCCAGGAAAGCCTGACCCGACTGCGGCGTCTCTGCCCAGACATTGTTCCCCTTCGCTTCCAGACCGCCGCTGTTCGCGAAATCGGCGAGGATGATTTGCGCCACGACCAGCTTCTTACCATTGCTGTACGTCGCCACCACTTCGCCATTATCGCCAATGGTAAAGTTCTGGTACTGGCCCGGTGGGTGGCCGTTAATATTCTCTCCTTTTACCAGACTTTCACCCGCCTGTTTGGTCATGCCGGCGAGATCCAGTTCTACGGTTATGTCAGAGGAGCCATTCACCGCAGCGCCAAATACTTTCAGCTTCGGGTTACCCTGAATTGTACCGTCCGGGTTAAACATTAAATCCACTACGCTGTAATTAGTACCATCTCCAGGTTCACCAGCAGGAGGTGGTTTTGGCGCTGTTTCATCATAGCTATACGCACTCCAGCGACCTGGAGCAGTCTGAACAAAGTACACCTTCATAGCGTGTTTGTTGCCGAGGCTGTCTGTTGCTTCGATATGGCTGACGTAGTTATAAGTTTCAGGATCGGTGTGGTCAAAAGTCGCCGTAATGACTTTCTTATCCCCGGCATCCAGGTTACCGGTCAGGGAACCCGTGGTGGAGGCTTCAGGCGCCATGTTCCCGGTAGGGATAGTGATGGGTCCAATCGGTGAGCCGGGGACAATCTGCCCGTTCACCGCCTGATAGCCCGTCAAAAACAGGTTATTGACTTTATTGTAAATATTGCCGTTTTTATCTTGCTCGAACTGGCCGTTTCGCCCGTAAAAAATGCTGCCATCTTCACTTGCCATACGGAAGAACCCGCGGCCGTTGATGCCGATATCCATATTACGGCCGGTATAGTTAAGGTTACCCTGACCAAAATCCTGGGTAACGCCAGCAAGCTGCACCCCCAGGCCGACGGCACCGGCGAAAATATCGGCGAAAGCGGCAGTACCCGCTTTAAAACCGATCGTCTGTGAGTTGGCGATATTGTTACCGACAACATCGAGCGCTTTAGAGGCGGCTTTGAGGCCGCTAAGACCTTGTGAAAAACCCATAATTACATTCCAGAAAGTAAGTAATGTTTATTTTTGGATGACAACCACATCACCCATGCCAATTGGATCGTGGTTACGCAGATGCAGAATTGGCCCGTTCGCTTCGATGGTGACGCCTTCTACCTGCTCCTGTATCAAGCCAACAATGACCGGCTTCTCCCCTTCAGGATTGCTGGCCTCAAAACTCAGGGTGTATTCGCGATCCTGCGGTGGACCAGGCTCTGGCTTGAAGTTTTCGAGATCGTCAAGGCTGTAAGTCTTGACGCCCGCCTTCACATTTTTCAGCTCTGCGGTATAGCCGTTGCCTTGATCGTCCGTCAGGGTGACGGTGACCGTCTCCGCGTCGCCGCCGAGGACAAAGCTAAATTCATCCGCGGCAGGTCGCTCTACCCCTTCCTGATCGATACCGATACCGCCGAAGGAGGCTTTTGGATCTCCCTCAATCAGCACGCTGCGCCCCACCCAGGCGGAGGCGCTCATACTGCCAAGCTGAACCATCAGCGCCTGCACCCCTGTCACTGAGGTGTTGAGCTTCTCTACACCCGCCGCCATATTGAATTGCGCCAGCTGTGAGGTGAGCTGGTTGTTATCCATCGGGTTGGTGGGGTCCTGATTTTGCATCTGCGCCACCAGCAGTTTCATAAACTGGTCCGACAGATCGGCCGCGCTGTTGCCCGTTCCAGTGCCGCCGTTGCCGCTGTTGTTATTGACTGAAGAAACCGCCATATCGCCTCCTTACTGGCCAAGGGTTAAAGTTTTCAGCATCAGGCTTTTAGCGGAGTTCATCACTTCCACGTTGGCCTGATAGCTGCGAGAGGCAGAGATGGTGTTGACCATCTCGTTCATGACGTTAACGTTGGGCATGCGCACGTAGCCCTGCTCGTCGGCGAGCGGATTGCCCGGCTCATAGACCAGACGGTCCGGAGCGCTGCTCTCCACCACCTCGCTGACCTGCACGCCGCCAATGTCCTGACCCACGGCGTTATCGACGCTAAACACCACCTGACGGGCGCGATAGGGCTGACCGTCCGGCCCCGCCACGCTGTCGGCGTTGGCCATATTGCTGGCGCTGACGTTCAGGCGCTGGGACTGGGCCGCCATCGCCGACCCCGAAATATCAAATACGCTGAAAAGCGACATGGTTTATTACCCCTGGCTTAACACTGTCATCATTTTCTTAATATCCGCGCCCAGGAAAGTCAGTCCTGACTGGTATTTCACGGCGTTATCCGCAAAATTGACGCGCTCACGATCCATATCCACGGTATTTCCATCAGCACTCGGTTGATCCGGAATGCGATAGAGCAACTGACTGTCGTCAAATGGCTTCGCTTTACCTTCAATATGCCGGTTTGACGTTAATGACAGTGATACGGGAGATTTGGCCATGGTGTTATTTTCCATGGCGCTTTTTAACTGTTGCGTAAAATCTATATCTCGCGCCTTGTAGCCTGGCGTATCGGCATTCGCTATATTCGAAGCCAGTATGTCCTGACGGCGTGAAAGCAAACCTAACGCCTGTTGCTGAAAGCGAAAGGCATCATCGAGTTTATTCATGACAATAAGGCTCCGGCCTCGCAAAATGAAAACTGCGATAGTGTAGTCAGCGCGGGTGAAATATCACACCGTGAAGACCCGACACAAATAAGCCTATTTAGGGGAATAAAAATAAACCGGAAAAAATTAAAACGTCGATGAATTTAAAAGCCAACAAAAGTGTCACTATTTAAAACAATAAAAGCATCGTCCTCACGTATATAATTTAGCCACATTCATTCATATTAAGGCCCTAAGATGACCTCCCGACTCGCCGGTGCGGCGCTCGCCGCACTGTTCTGCGCCGCGAGCGCCGCAGCCAGCGTTCCGTCTGAGCAAACGGCAAAGCAGCGCCTGCTGCTGAAGCTGGATGCGCTAATCAAACAGCCCGAGAACGGCCAGGATATCGTGCGTACGGCAACGTTGCTCGCCACGCCTGCGCAACTGTCCGCTGTCTGCGATAACCCGGAACTGAGCCTGGTGGGCCGCGACAGCCGTCTGACGGGCAAGCGCACGGTGCTTGCCCAATGCGGTGCCCGGCGGCATTTTCTACCGATACGCATCAGCGCCCAGGGTACCTGGTGGGTGGCCAGCCAGAGTCTGCCGGGCGGCGCTATCGTCCAGCGTAGCGACATCGAACCGGTCACCGGCAGCCTCGACGGCCAGCCCGGCGGCCTGATCTTTAACGCCGACGCGATTATCGGCCAGCGCCTGACCCGTGCGATCAACGCCGGTAAACCGCTGCTGGAAAATCAGCTGCGACAGCAGTGGCGGCTGCGCACCGGGCAGACGGTAGACCTGGTCACCACCGGAGACGGCTTTCGTATTCGCAGCCAGGGCAAGGCGCTGAACAACGCCGCCGTGAATGACACGCTCAACGTCAAAACCTCTGGCGGGCGCACCGTCAGCGGAAAAGTTGGCCAGGACGGCCAGGTAATGATTTTTTCACAACAATAAATTTTAGCTTTTTTGTGAACCTCCGATGAAAGGGGTATAGGTCACACACATTTTTCTCTGCGAGGACAACTTATGAGTATCACCAGCAGCCAGCACGCCGCCCCGATTGCGAAAATCGCGCCGACTCAGGAACTGCGTCACCGCACGCAGGCCCAGGAGCAGGAGGCTTCCACCCAGGTGGTGAAAAGCGACAAAACCGACGTCACGCTCAGCTCACTGACGCATACAATTCAAACCGACGACAGCCGCGACATTGACTACGCACGCGTAGAGGCGATCCGCGCTGAACTGGCGGCAGGTACGCTGCGCATTGACCCTGAGAAAATTGCTCAGGCTCTGGTGCAGGAAATGTTTCCGTTTTAACCGTTAGCAGGACCGTTATGGACAAGCTCTACCCTATTCTCACGCAGATGAAAACGTCTCTGGATGAACTGGAGGCGATCATGATTGAAGAGGTTAATCAGCTCAACCGCGCGCAGATCAACCCGGTTTCGCTGCAGGTGCTGGCCGATAATAAGAGCCAGCTCCTCTCAACCATTCAGTATTACGACGATATGCGTCGCCAGCAGGAGCAGCAGTGCCGGGCGGAAGCCCCCTACCCGGGCCAGGGTAAGCTGTTCGCCAGCTGGCAGCAGGTGACGGAAAAAGTGCGTCACTCTAAAGCGCTGAATCAGCAGGTAGAATCTCTCCTGCAGAGCCATATGAAGAAAAATCAGCATATTCAGAAAGCGATCGAAGAAGTGGGCCACGCCGGTTCGCTGTATGGCCCGGCGGGTGAATCCAGCCACGTCCCTTCTGGTCGAAAATACAACATCAGTATCTGACCGAATCTGTCTGCGTTGTCCTCTTTTGCCCGCCTCTGGCGGGCCTTTTTTTGTCTGTTGGAAGAGCCCACTCACCCCAGCCCTCTCCCTCAAGGGAGAGAGGGCCGTCCGTGCGCGCATTAAGTGGTGTGGGAGAGAGATTAGACAGCGGTATACGCTTTCGCGGAGGCGTTAGATTTGCGCAGCGTGGAGAGTTCGCTGCTGATGGTAGATAACCGCGCCTGAATCGCCCGCGTCAGTAACGCATCCTGATCCAGCAGTTGGGCGAGCAGCGCGCTCACCTGCGCTTTTGTCTCCTGTCCCAGTTGGGTTAAATCCACTTCACACAGCGTGCGCATCCCCATCGCGTACGCTTCGGATTCATCAATAAACGCCGTCCACTCGCCGTTATCGGCCTGCTGCAGCAGCGTCGCGTTGCTTATCAGCATCTGTTCAAGGAGTTCCATAATGCTGTTATCCATGCTTCACCTGCTTCTGCTGTGGGGCAATGGCCTGCCAGGTTTCGGACATCTCGGTCATCAGCGCGATCAGGTGTGGCAGCTTTTCTCCCGATTTGTTCAGGTTCGCCTCCAGCAGCGTGCGGGAAATGTATTCGTAGAGGCTCTCCAGCTCGGTTGCGATCTGTCCGCCTTTTTCGTGGTTAAGCCCGGCGCGCAGGCCGTTGTCGATGATGTTAATCGCTCGCGAGAGCATCTCGCCCCGACGGGCGATATTGCCGGACTGGAAGTAAATTTCTGCGCGCTTCATGGCGTTAATCGCCCCGTCGTAAAGCAGGACGATAAGCTGGTGTGGTGTCGCACCCGTAATCTGGCTCTCCAGCGAGATATCAGAGTAGGCGCTGTTACCTGTTTTGGTGTACATCGTTAAATCCTGCCGGGCGGGGTTGCCACCCGGTCATTTGTAAGTGAAAAATAATGCGTTTAAAGGCTTTTTGACAATTCCAGCAGCGACTGCTGCAGCCGGTTACTGATACTCGTCATATCGCTCATGGCTTTATCGAGACGCTGATACTCTTTTTCCCGGCGCAGCATGGTCTCTTCGATACGGCGTTCCATGGCGGTGATCTGTTTTCCGATACGCTTCTCCTGCTCCCGCAGTGACTCCAGCGTGGTTTCAATCACGCCGTCTTCCTTTTTGATCGCGTCTTTATCACCGAGGTAGGTATCGAAGATGGCTTCCATACGATCTTTGATGCCCTCTTTGCCCCCTTTCCCCAGGAACAGGGCTTCCACCTCTTTCGGGTTATCCTTCAGGGCCGCATCCAGCTTTTTGGAATCAATGGAGAGTTCACCCAGAATCCCGCCACGTTCGTCGCCGATCTTGCCGTCAAACTTCACGGTAATACCGATACTGCCCAGCGTCTGGATAACGTCCCCCGCATCGGGATAGGTACCGCCGACGGCGGCCTTGAGCTGGCTTGTAAGACGACGCAGGGAGCCGTCGCTGAACAGTGCGCCGTTGCTCGGGTCCGGCTGTGGGAGAGCGTCAGAATTGGTGTTGCGGTCCGGCGCGGTGTATTTCGTGAGGCTGGCCGTGGTACTGAGGTAGCTATTGTAGTTCTTGACGAACTCCTCAATCAGCGTTTTGACCTTTGAGGTATCCCGGGCGATGGTGAGGGACTCGGTTTTGTATTCGCTTGCGTCAGGATCACTCGGATAGTCAGGATTTTTCTCCGAGACCTCACGCAATTCCAGCGTCACGCCGGTCATTAAATCGCTGATGGTGTTCGAGCTACGCTCTATTTCTTCGCCATTCAGATGAATGATTGCGTTTTTGGGTTTGGTTTCTGGGTCAGGTTTTTCCATTATTTTATTAAAGGCTGGGTCGCCCGACACCGTCATCTCAATCTCGCCGTCCGTACCCGTTTTTTTCGACGTAAGAACCAGCTTATGTTCACCCTCTTTGACCGTTACCACTTCTGCGACAACATCACTATTTTGCGCATTGATTTTTTTAGCCATTTGGTCAAGGGAGGTCTCATTTTTTTCGAGTGACACCTCAATGGGCTTACCGCTATCCCCTACGGTTAGGGTGATTTTCGCACTGCTGTTAGAAATGGGTTTATCGCGTTCGGTATGCTTGAAGTTCATCTGGTGTGCCGATGCCAGCTGCTCAACAGCAATGGAGTAGCTGTTAGGCATAGCCCCACTTCCGGCCGTCGCTTTAAAGGTTTTGTTGTCACTGACGCTAACGCCGTTGAACCCTTCATCACTTAGCTTGCTGAGATTATCTTTCAGCGTGCTTAATGAACTGGAAATCGAACCCCAACCAGAAATCTGTCCTTTATAGGTACTCTGTTTTTGCAGATACGGGTTCAGTTTTTGGGAAATACCTTTACGCTCGTCCGCCAGCCACTGGTCAAATGGCAGGCCGGAGCCCACGCCTAAAAAATTGGTTGCTGCCATAATAATGGTTCCTGTGATAAAGAGATAATACGTCACTCTTTCTATCGGGGATTAAAGCAGCAAGTTTAATTTTTCTTGCACAAAAACAACACGACTAACCGACATGAAATACAACCTTATACGCTTATTGCGTAATTGAACCCGGCCATTTAATGAATTACCGCCAAAACTAACGCCATTTCCATCTTTAATAAAAAAAAGCGAAAAAATAATTTAGTCCTTTTTAAATTCCCCCGATGAATGAGGTATGCGCAGCAACGAACGCATATCTCATACTATCGTTATCACTTAAAAGGATATAAAAATGGCACAGGTCATTAATACCAACGCGTTGAGCCTGATGGCTCAGAACAACCTGAACAAATCCCAGGGTCAACTGGGTACTGCAATTCAGCGTCTCTCTTCCGGTATGCGTATCAACAGCGCAAAAGACGATGCAGCAGGTCTGGCAATTTCTAACCGCTTCACCTCCTCTATCCGCGGTATGACCCAGGCAGCGCGTAACGCCAACGACGGTATCTCCCTGGCGCAGACCACCGAAGGCGCGCTGGAAGAAGTGACCGAAAACATGCAGCGTATCCGCGAGCTGACCGTACAGGCGAAAAACGGCACCAACTCCGCAAGCGACCTGGACTCTATCAAAAAAGAAATCGGTACCCGTCTGGAAGAAATTCAGCGTGTGGCCGATGTAACCAACTTCAACGGCGTGAAAGTGTTTGACGGTTCCAAGTCTGAAATCACCATCCAGATTGGTGACAAAGACGGGGATACCATTGATATCAAACTGAATAAGCTGGATATGCAGACCCTGGGGCTGGACAAATTCATGGACGACTTCGCCGATATCGGAATCACTATGAATGGTGTGGGTACTACGAGCAGCCAGTTTACAGACAAAGCAACTGTAATCAATAACGGTGACATTGATGTTGGGGAAGCTGAAGATTGGGTATTGGATGATGCAGAAAGGGGCAAACTGCAAACCAAACTGGGAGCGGCTGCTTTAGCTGACGTTACGGTATTAAGCTACGATGATAATGGTACCAAACGCCTTTTCGCTTATGATGACAAGAATGATAAGATGCTTGAGATTACCACTCCAGACTGGACGGCAATTGGTGGTGGTAATAACAAGTTAAATCTGGGAACGAATTTTGATACAACTGAAATCACCGAAGCAGCCGATAAAGATATGCTCCTGAATGGCCCGTCTGACCTCACAGAAGGCTCGTCTACCGCGCTTAAAAAGGGTGATAAGGTTAAACAGCCTGGTGCTGGTGGCGTTGAATTTGATCTTAATGAAGCCAAACTCGACGAAATTGCTGCAGCCGCATTTGGTGCAGGCGAGACTGCTGAATCTTCGGGCATGAAGATGATCATGATGAATGATGGCACAGACGAGCGTTACTTCGTTTACGGCGGCGATGATGGTGCTGGTGGTAAAGTATTGAAAGAGGTCACCTTTAATGCTACAGGTGTACCAACTGCTGATGATGTGCGTCATGCCGATTCCGAAGTTGTGTTGAAGGAATTTGGTATTGGTACAGCAGATAACCTGCTGGAAAAACTGGATGATGCAATCACTCAGATTGCCGACTTCCGTGCCGACCTGGGTGCCGTTCAGAACCGTTTCAGCTCCATCATTGCGAACCTGAACACCAACATCATCAACACCACCGAAGCGCGCTCCCGTATCCAGGACGCTGACTTCTCCGTTGAAGTGTCCGCCATGAGCCGCGCCAACATCCTGCAGCAGGCAGGTGTGTCCGTACTGGCCCAGGCGAACCAGGTTCCGCAGAACGTCCTGTCCCTGCTGCGTTAATCTGTGTAACCATCTCAATGTTATTACGCGCGTGTTTCACGCGCGATTTGCCCTCCTCCCCGGAGGGCTTTTTTATGCCTTGAGCGTAACTTTAGCATTGCCCGGCGGCGCTGCGCTTGCACGGGCCTACAGGTTCCGTAGGCCGGGTCAGGCAAAGCCGCCACCCGGCATGTTTTTTAAGGCTCCAGGTAAGGTTCCTTCACGAAGTCCGCCAGCAGATACACCATATCGTGCAGCAATCCCGTCAACGCATTATTCACGCTCTGCGGCAGGGTGTTCCCCTGTATCGCCTGCGCCAGAGCCTGCGCGTACTTCACAGGTGTGATTGTGTCCTGCCAGCTATCCGGCATACAGGACGGTTCGGCGTCACCGGCAATGAGCTGTTCAATCAAATGCTGCGGTAAATCGTCATCGCAAAGCCGTTCCAGCGCCGCCAGGGCATGCAGCAAACGTCCGCAGAGGGCATGACGCTCGCTGACGTTATCCGTTTCGACCAGGACGCTGGCGAAGGCGGCACAGAGGTCAACCACCTCAAAGAGATCGGCAGTTGCCGGAAGGGGTAACGCGATGAGCTGCTGAGTGAAGTTAGCGTTGAAAGGGGAATTAGAGAGGGTGGAGAGAATAGTCATACGAAAGTTACCTCTGAGATGAGAACCAATGAATAAAGGAGACAACCGGACAGAGGGTTACTCTGTACCCGGTATGACACAACAATGCATCGCCTTGTATTTCAGGTTCTCACGCCCGGTTGCGGATGTTGCCGCAACGCAGGCACTTTACGTTCTGATGCAGGCAAAAAACAGCCTAAATCCAGAGTTTCATCAGGTTACTTGCTGGATTGCGAGTCGTCTTCCAGATCTGCGCTGAGTGGCACGATCTCCCTGCTCTCATTTCTGCGTGTTCTGGCACTTAAATGCCTGCTGCTGCCCGGCGTGGATCCGCAGTAGCGGTGTGTATCCCAGCTTGCTCATGTCGAACTGCAGTTGCTCCCCGGCCTCATTGCGAAACGTCATTTTCGACGTGTCCATCGTTTCCCCCGACGGTGCCACAAAGCGATACGTTTTCCCGTCAAAAGTCACGGTTTCGCTTTTAGTGTACATTTTCGCCATACGGTCTGTGCCGCTGCCGTCACTGCAGACCATCGTCAGCGCGGAAAAATCCGGCTCTGGTGAGGGGGGAACCGGGTCCGTGGTTACCGTTGAACGTTCGGCGCAGCCTCCCAGCGCTAGCGCCACAAACAGCCCGTACACAGGTTTCATCTTCATTTTTCTCTCCTTCGCGTTAACGGGATAAGCCTGGCAAAACTTTCCGCATTCTGCCTTATAAAAATAAAAAACCCTCCATAAGGGAGGGCTGAGAGAGTAAATTATGCTGCGTTACGCACGGCGCGCGGTATCAGACCTTAAACCGCTGCACCACGCTGTCCAGCTCGACGGACTGCTCTTCCATCGCCTTCGCAGCCATCGACACTTCCGCCACCAGCGCGGCGTTCTGCTGGGTGGCGCCTTCCAGCTGGCAGACGGCCACGTTGACCTGCTCAATGCCGACGCTCTGTTCGCGGCTGGCGGTTTTAACCTCTTCCATCAGGGTCGAGACTTCATGCACGGAAGTAACCAGCGCGTTCATGGTTTCCCCGGCGTCCTGCACCAGCGTGCTACCCTCCTGGATGCCCGTCACCGCGTCGTTGATCAGCGTGCGGATCTCTTTCGCCGAACTTGAGGAGCGCAGCGCCAGGTTGCGTACCTCGGTAGCCACCACCGCGAAGCCCCGCCCCTGCTCACCCGCGCGGGCGGCTTCCACCGCCGCGTTCAGCGCCAGAATATTGGTCTGATAGGCAATGCCGTCAATAACACCCACGATATCCGTCACCCGTCGCGAAGAAGATTCGATATGCCCCATCTTCTCGACCGCCGCACGCATCAGTTCCGCCCCGCGCCCGGCCACGGCCGCCGCCTCGGTCGCCAGCTTGTCCGCATGCTCAGCGTTATCCGCGTTGTTCGCCACAATGCCGGCAATCTGTTCCATTGAAGCCGCCGTCTGCGTCAGCGAGGCGGACTGCTCCTCGGTGCGGGACGAGAGCGATTGGTTACCGTCGGCAATCTGGTGTGAAGCTTCCGCGATGGTGCGTGTGCTGGTGCGCACCTGTTGCAACAACCCCTGCAGATAGGCCATAAACGCATTCACGTTCTGGGCAATGGCATTCAGCTCCTGGCTACGGCTCTCCGGCAAGCGCTGCGTCAGATCGGCCCCGCCAGCGGACAAGGTGGCAAGCCGATCGCTGACGGTGCGCAGATTACCCATCACCAGGCGTACCGTCAGGAGCAGCACCGCCGCCAGCAACAGCAGCAGCGGGATCTGCACCGCCCCCAGGCGCCACACGATATTGTCCGTTTGCTTGCTCAGCAGGCCGGTCCGGGTATCCGTTGCCACAAACCACGGACTGCCCGCAATAGGGTAGACAAAAATGGTGTGCTCCCCGTCATCGGCGCGGTAAGTCCGCTCCTGCGCGCCGCGGTGCGCCTGGGTTAACATCTCCTGCAGAATGGCGATTTCATGCCCCGGCAGCTCGCGGATGTTTTTCAGCAACGGCGCGTTTTCCGTGGTGCGGCTGTAGCCGACAATATTGCCGTTGGCCTCGACAATCAGCACACCCCCTTCCAGCGGCTCGGCGATTTTGCGCGCGAGCTGACCGAAAAAGCCGAGCGTGACGTCCAGCGTTGCCACGCCCCAAAGCTCCCCGTTACGCCAGATGGGCATCGCGCAGTTGGTTCGGGGCTGCGGACTGGCGGCATCCACGTAGGCAGCAGCCCAGGCGCACTGCCCTTTCTCCGCCTTCAGTCCGGCCTTAAACCATGGTTGCTGCCAGTACTCTGGCGCTTCAGGCGTATTCCAGGTGGTGTTCAGGCGCAGCTGGTGCTGGTCGTCACGGGCAAAGAAGGTGCTGAATTTCGCCAGCCCCGGTTCACGCTTTCCCGGCAGCGGCCATACGCCGCCGCCAAACAGATTCAGGTCGCCGTACTGGTTCACCAGCGCGGGTAACAGACGGTCGATATCGGCGCTGTCCAGTTGCGCGACGGTTTCAGTCAGCCCGCGCTGCTGGGCCTGCACGCGGGACATCATCTGCGAGATAGCGGCGGCCTGCTCACCAATCTGCAGGTGCACCCGCCGGTACTCATCTTTCAGCAGCGGCGGCGCAACAAAGGACATGACAACCCAGAGGGTAAGCGAGATAAGCAATAAAAAGAACGCGGAGACCAGCAAGAGGGCTCTGCTTTGAAGGGTTTTAAACATCATTATTGGCTCTGAAATAAAAAAGATCCCCGCCCGCAGACGAGGAACGAAATTGGCTCAGGTGTGTAACCGCTGCGTCAGCGTATTGGCCACGGTATAGACCTCTTCGATCAGGACGCTGTTATTGTGCGCCACGGACGGAGCGCCGCTCTGGGCCTGCATCATCGCGTCCTCCACCAGCGCCCGAAGCTCTTTCGAGGAGCGCGCGCAGCGGCTGGCGAGGTTGCGCGACTCAACGGCAAACACACCCTCTTCGTTATGCAGCGAATAGCTGTAGGCCCGGCTGGCAAGCTGCACCAGCGCGCCGCTGCTGTCGGCAATGTTCAGCGCGGCACCGTGCAGGGTATGCATGGCCAGCACCACGTTCGTGGCGCTGTCAGCAAGCGTCGCCAGCTGGTTGGCGCTCGCCTCCGGTACGCGCAGCAGACGTTCATTGGCCTCCGCAATGGCGATGGCCGCCCGGGCCACCGCGCTGACCTGTTCGCCCAGCTCCTGCATCAGCGGGGGCAGATGCGCACCCTGCTCGTTTTGTAACTGTGACGGCAGCTCTTCATTGAGGCGGGAAAGATGCAGGTTGAGGCTGCGCAACAAGGTCAGCGTGGAGACCAGCAGCAGCGCTGCCAGCGGCCAGGGTTTGTGCAGCAGAATGCCGGGACGTTCCCCCATGCGGCGGGTGGGCACGTCGAGGGCGATTAACCACGGCATTTCCGCCAGCGGCTGCACCACCAGCGTATGCTCGCCGCTGGCGCTGCGAAAACGGGTATGGCGCAGCCCTTCACCCGACTGCGACAGCAGCGAACGCAGCGGTACCGCCATCGGCAGATCGGTATCATTCAGAGACTGCACGTTCGGCGCACCGGCGGCATCGCCAATGATGCGGCCGGTCTCCTCAACGATCCAGACGCGACCGCCGAGGCGCTCCCCCATCTCCTTGACCAACGCATTAAAAAACTGACGGCTGTTGCCTGACTCTTCGGTGATATCGGTGTCGCCCGGCGCGCTCTTGTCCAGCGCGAAGCTTTTCAGGGTCACCACGCTTTCGGTCATCGAGCGCTGCTGCGCTTCAACGCGATCCAGTTGCTCGCGTAATTCAGAGGCCAGCGCATCCACCTGCGAGCGCAGCCGATCCCCTTCCGTGCGAATAAACCACGGTATCACCCCGGACTGCACCAGGATCAGTAACGTAATAAAAATAACGACCAGTGTGACTGCAAATATCATGACATCAGCGCCCGTAAATACACGGCAGCACAGCGCTGCCTCCTGGCGCTATTTTATTATGTGCAGGGCAGGAAATATGCTCTTCAAACCGTTGATAACCGCGCATTCCTGTCATCCCTCGACAAAAACTATTTGGCGCATACCCTGCCAGCGCTTCACCAGCCAGCCATCAAGGCTGTAGAGCGTGCCACCCCAGATGATGAACAACAGGCTCAGCACCATGTAGAGCGTCTCCGGCAGATAAAACAGCCAGCTTAACCATGCCATCAGCGTCAGTCCCTGAGGAATGGTGTAGATACCGATGGTGACCAGCGCCACGCCGCTGATGATAAAAATCGTCAGGGCACTTAAGCGGCTGAACAGCCCCAGCGCGAGCAGCATTCCCATGCTGCACTCCAGAAACGCCACCACCACAGCCATTACGGCCGGGTAAGGGATCCCTGCATCGTGCAGGGTATCCACCATCAGCTGCTGGTTTTCAGGCACAAATAATTTATTGAAGCCCGTTGTAAAGAAAAATATCCCCAGAACCAGCCGGGCGATAAGCGCGGGTAACATTGCCGGGGTATCGGACGTTTGCATAAAACGTTTTAAAGTTAACATCTGCCATCCTTGAAAAAATGTGAATTAATAAATTCAACAACATGCGATAAGTCAGTATAAATTCCATGGCTTCCTGCGCAACCACTCGCACGCTATTCCTCCTACAATTAATAATTGTATAGACATTAAAATTTATTAATTACAGGGTTATTTTCCCCACAGCAATAACCCCACCCATGATATGGCCTTTGTTATTTAGTGGTTGCAAAAAGGCGAGCTAAGACATAAAAAGCATGTCGCTTTAGCTTACGGGCTAGCAATAAATTGTATTGATTACTATTAATTACATTAAGCAGTCGCCTTACCCATTACACCAGAAGAATCAAATAACTATGCTCAATCATATTGCGATTGGATCGTTAATAACGCTGGATCTCCAGACGCGCATCCTCACCCGCACGGACCGTGGAGAAAGCGTTACCCTGCCGCAAAGCGCCTGTTTGTGCCTTGCCGCACTGGTGGAAGCCAGCGGAGAGGTGCTCTCACAGGAACAGCTGATGGAGATCGGCTGGCGAAGCGCCGGGGTTGAAGTCACCGACAACAGCGTTAGGGTCATGATCACCAAACTTCGGCGCGCGTTCACGCAGCTGGAGATGCAGGACGTTATCACCCTCATGGCGGTGACGCGCACGGGCTATCGCCTGGTTGTTCGCAGCGACAGCAGCGAACATCAGCCCTTTACCGATGCGGAACCGATAGCAACATCTGAGGTCACCGAAGCATCTGCCGCCCCTGAAGCGGTCATACCCTCTTCTCCCCCTCCGACCCGTAACCTGTTACTCCCCCGGCTGCTCATCACCCTGAGTGGGCTGGTGGCGGGCATTGCGATAGTCCTGATCCTGCGCAGCCTGTTCGATTTTAACCCGCAGCCCATCCACTTTGTGCGCTGGGACGGGCCGGGTATCCCGCCCGGTACGGTCGTGATGGTCCAGCAGGACAAGCAAAATCAACGCGATCTGATCGAGTCCACGCTGCAAACCTACACCCGCCACGTGCTGGACAGACGCCCTGCCGAAAAGCCCGCTGGCGTGCTGTACGTCACGACCGGCTCAGAAAAAATGAGTAAATTCCAGGGGCTTATTGCCTGCCAACAACCCTTTAAGGATTCAGGGAATGACTGCGAATCGTTCTATTTTCGCCACTATTAAATCGCCACGCGTCCTGCTGTTTCTTGGCGGGCTGGTCGCCGGATTAGGCGGGATGGCGTTCTATGCTTTCTCAACCTCGCCGTACAAGGCCGTCTGCATCGCGCCCATGTCCTATTACACCATTCAGGACGATAACAACGCGACGCTGGCGCGCGGTATTTACCGTTCCTACCGTGATGGTCTGTTTAGCGGGCATACCACCTATATCGGCAGCATCAGCCATTTCAAAGATGGCAAACGCGACGGGTTGCCTAAAGCCGTGAACCGTGAAGTTCGTTACGATGTCGGTATGTCAGGCAAACGGGTTCATCTGACCGTCACCAGCCAGCACCGTAAGCTCGGCGGTCAGACCACGGATGAAGATGTGGCTGAATATATCTTCCCACAAATTAAGCCGGGTGAAATCGCCACCAGCACCGTCTACCTGCTGGACGACAAAGTGCTGGCCTCCGGGTCGGAAACCGTCGCGCGTATTGCCTGTATGAACTGACGGCTACACCAGCGCCTGAAGCAGCCCGGCCAGGTTATCAAACCCAAGGGCCATCAGGCGCTCAAAGAAAGGAGCCAGCGTCTGCGCAATCAGGAAGAGCGCCAGCATGCCGAAGGTGAGCGTGAGCGGGAAACCGATGACAAAGACCGAAAGCTGCGGCGTCAGACGGTTTAACAACCCGAGAATGAAGTTGATGCACAGCAGCAGCGCAATAATGGGCATTCCGAGCATCAGCCCCTGACTGAAAATCAGCCCCGCGTGGGTCACCAGATACATAAAGCCCCCCGCATGCAGCGGCGTGGCGTTTACCGGCAGAACCTGGAATGACTCTGCCAGCAGCGCCAGCAGCCAGAGATGGCCGTTAAAGACCAAAAACAGCAGCATCACCAGCAGGTTAAGGAAACGGGATATCACCGGGCTGTTACCGGCGCCGGGGTCAAAGAAGGTCGCGAACGACAGCCCCATCTGCATGCCGATGATCTCACCCGCCATCCTCACGGCGGCAAAGAGTAACTGCAGCGTCAGCCCCATCGCGGCACCGATAATGACCTGCTTCGCCATCACCCAGACGCCTTCCCACGAGTAAAGACCCACCTGCGCGTCCGGCAACGTGCCGCCGATCAGGATCGCCGTCAGCAGCGCAAGACATGCCCGAAGCCGGGGACTGATGCTTTTCTCACCGAAGATCGGGGCGACATGCAGCAGTGCCCCCAGGCGCACCATGATAAAGAAGTAGTGACTGATCAGCGCGTAGAGCTGATCGAGGGGAAGTCCAAAGGCCATTAGCCGATCACATAAGGAATGCTGGCGAACACCGCGCGGGTATACTCAATAAAGATCTTCATCATCCACGGTCCCAGCGCCACCGCGATACCGACAATCATCAGGATTTTTGGGATGAAAGTCATGGTCATTTCGTTAACCTGCGTCGCGGCCTGTAGGATACTGATAATCAGACCGGTGACCAGCGCGGCCAGCAGCAGCGGGGCCGATATCATCAGCCCTACCTTAATGGCCTGCATACCAATGACCATCACGCTTTCTGGTGTCATCAGTCTCTCCTAACTGTAAAAGCTCTGGGCCAGCGACCCGACGAGCAGTTGCCAGCCATCCACCAGCACAAACAGCATCAGCTTAAACGGCAGCGCAATGGTGGTAGGTGGCACCATCATCATCCCCAGCGCCATCAGAATGCTCGCCACCACCAGATCGATGATCAGGAACGGAATAAAGATGGTAAAACCGATCTGGAAAGCCGTTTTCAGCTCGCTGGTGATAAACGCCGGTACCAGAATGCTGAGCGGTACCTCCTCCGGCGAAGCGATATCCGGCGTTTTCGCGATTCGGGCAAACATCGCCAGGTCGCTTTCACGGGTCTGGTCGAGCATAAAGGCACGCAGCGGTTTCACCCCTTCCGTCAGGGCGACTTCCATAGTGATTTTGTTCTCCTGCAGCGGCTGCCAGGCTTTTTCGTAGATTTGACTGAAGACCGGTGACATCACAAAGAAGGTCAAAAATAGCGACAACCCCACCAGCACCTGGTTTGGCGGTGCCGTGGGCGTGCCCAGCGCGTTACGCAGTAAGCCCAGCACAATGATAATGCGAGTGAACCCGGTCATCATCAGCAGCACAGCAGGAATAAAGGTAAACCCACTGAGCAGCAGCAGGGTTTGCACCGGCAGCGTCCAGCCACCGTCCCCCGAGGCCTGTCCGAGCGTGATGTCAGCATTGGCCGCCAGTCCACTGGCGGCAGGCAACATCAGGCTAAGACCGACCACCAGGTGCAGCATCCGGCGGCTCACTGTTCACCTCCCGGGCGGTATCTCTGGCGCAGCTTGTCCAGCATCTGCGGAAACGCCGCCGGCGCGGTGTCCTGGGAGGCGTTCTCCGGACGAACCTGTGTGGCCAGGCAGGTGATCTGCGAAGCCGTGACGCCCAGAACCAGTCGCTGCTCGCCGACGTCAACCAGCACCAGACGCTCGCGCGGCCCCAGCGACTGGGTGGCGACCAGCGTCATACTTCCCTGGGCCCCCTGCAGACGACGGGCCAGACCGCTGCGGCGGGCGGCCCATGCCAGCACCACCAGCAGCAGGACGATCAACGCCAGCGCGCCGCTGATGGTCATCAGAACCGACCCCGTAGCCGGGAGTGAATCAGTGGCGTTCATTAGCGGCTCAGACGATGCATACGCTCGGACGGGGTAATAATGTCCGTAATGCGGATGCCAAATTTATCGGAGACCACCACCACTTCACCCTGGGCGATCAGATAACCGTTGATCAGAATATCCAGCGGTTCCCCCGCCAGCCCGTCCAGCGACACCACCGATCCCTGGCTTAAGCGCAGCAGTTCTTTAATGGTCATCTTGGTACGTCCCAGTTCCACGGTCATTTTGACCGGAATATCCAGGATCAGATTCATCTCGTCAGAAAATTGTGGTGCAGCCATTGAGTCGGTAATTCCCGCAGCGTGCTGTTCGGTCATTGCATCACCCCAAAGATTATCAATGGACTGATCGTCAGAACCCGATGAGGTGTTCTTATCGCTCATGGGGAAATTACTCCTTGTTTAATGATAGTAATGAAGGTTGAATCATCTGCTCGACCTTCAGGGCATATTGATTATTGACGGCACCATACCTGGCCGTGAAGACCGGTACGCCGCCTACGCTGGCTTCGATAAACTCCTGCTTATCCAGCGTGATGACGTCACCTTTTTTCATCTGCATTACGTTCGACAGTCGGGTGCCGATATCCGCAAAGCGCGCCGTCAGCTCCAGTTCCGTTTCACGCATCTGGCTGGCAAGCATGCCGCGCCACTGGGAATCCTCCTGCCGGGAGTTGTCCATCGGCGGGTTACTCAGCAGCTCGCGCAGCGGCTCGATGGTGCTGAAAGGAATACAGATATTGAACTCCCCCCGGTGCGATCCGATCTCCACCGAAAACGGTGTGGTTACCACCACATCATTCGGGGATGAGGTGATATTGGTAAATTTCACCTGGATTTCTGAACGGATATATTCCGTTTTGATTTTGTAGATCGAACTCCAGGCAAATTCATACGCTTCGCGGGCCATCGACAGCATGCGGTGGATCACGCGCTGCTCGGTTGGCGTAAATTCGCGGCCATCGGCTTTGGTCGGAAAACGACCGTCACCGCCAAACAGGTTATCCACGGCCATAAACACCAACCCCGGTGAAAAGGCCATCAGCGAGGTACCGCGCAGCGGGTTAAGGTGCAGCAGGTTCAGGTTTGTCGGCACCGGCAGGTTACGGGCAAACTCGTGATACGGCTGGATCTTAATATTTCCCGCCGTAATATCCGGGCTACGGCGCAGCAAATTAAAGAGCCCCATACGGAACTGACGGGCAAATCGTTCGTTAATAATTTCCAGCGAATGGAGACGTTCGCGAATAACCCGACGCTGCGTATGCGGATCGTAAGGTTTTATTCCCGCATCGCTGCGGTTGTTCTGGAGATCGCTGCTGCTGTCGGCATCTGCGTTAAGCAGACGGTCGATCTCATCCTGTGATAAGAAGCTGTCAGCCATAATAATTACCGCAGAATAAATTCGTTAATAAGAACATCAGTGATGCGAATAGACTGGTTAAATGCCAGCGGTTTATCCAGCTCACCCTGAATGGCATTAATCAGCCGACGTTTTCCTTCATCCGTTGCTAACTCTTCATACGTCTGGTGGGTCAGCAACATAAATATGCGGCTGCGGTATTCCGGTAAATATTTTTCCAGCACCGTCAGCGACTGTGGCTCAGCGACCCGAATAGATAACCCCAGATATAACACCCGATCGGACTCGTTCTCGGTAGGCTTCAGGCTGACGGTAAAGGTATTCATCGAGGCGTACAGTGGCTCGACCTGCACTGGTGCGGGGGCCGTTTTGTCCTCACCCTCTGCAGTCACCACTTCCGGTTTGGCAAATTTCATTTCCCAGAACAGGTAACCCGAAACTCCGCACGCCGCAACCGCAGTCAAAAACATGAATGCCATCAGAAGCGAACGAGAGCCTCCGCCGCTGGCGACTTTTTTATTTTTATTACTCATTGAACGTACACCTGATAAATAAGTGAGGGCAGCTGGCTACCCTCTTGTCAATATGGCGGACATTGTAGTCCATATAATCATCCTGATAATCAGGCGATAAAATTTCATTCCTGAAGGTAATTCCACGCTTCAGGCAAAGGTATTAATTCCGTATATATTTCCAGGTGTGGTGGTTAATAATGTTGGCACGCTTTCCTCATTCAACGGCTGTTCTTCACCCTCACCGGACGCCTGCTGCTCAGAAGAGGGGTTATCGCCCCGCTCACCTGCTGCCCCGTACTGAGCATCCGCGCTGACGTTGGCCTGACCGAGCTGAATACCCGATTCCGCCATGGCGGCCCGCAGTTGCGGCATGGCCTGCTCCATGGCGTGCCGCACGTGAGCATGTTCGCTGACGATATGGATCTGCGCCTGCTCCTGCTGTACGCGCAGGGTGATCTGGAGTGCCCCCAGCTCTTCCGGATGCAGACGGATCTCGGCGCTGTGCAACCCGTTCCGACTAAAAATAGCGATATGCTGGCTCACCGACTGTTTCCACTCCGGCGTCTCCGGCGGGTGGTTCACGGTGACGACCTGCTGCGGTGCGTGGGCCATGCTGGTGCGTACCGCTGCCGGAAGCGCCACCGCGCTCACGGTTGGGGCAGAGATGACCTCCACCGTCGTAACCGCCTCACTGGAGACGGGTGCAGGTGGCGCCGTCAGCACGCCTGGCGCGGCTACGGGCGTTTTATCGGCAGCCGTCATTGGCGCGGCCAGTTTGCCGGATGGTACACCGGGTTTTTCAGGGGTAATGCCGTCGGCGATTTTACCTGTATTCGCCCGAACGCCGGGCTCAGCCCCTGCAACGTTGCGGGTGACCAGCTGCTGCAGTTGCCACTGCGGGCTCTCTTCCCCTTCACCGTCGCTCAGCACGATCTCTTTTAGCGTTTCCGCCAGCCCTGGCGCTGCCGTAAGCAGTAAGCCCTCGGCTTCAACCTCATCATCAATGGCCGCTGCATCGGTCAGTTTCGATGGCAGCAAACTCGCCGATAAGCTTGCGCCCACCAGCGCCGTCTCTGGCAGCGCCACCAACGTCTGCAGATCCAGCCCTGGAAAGCGCTCGGCCAGCGAGGCCAGCTTCTCATCCAGCGTCTGGCTGAAACCCTCGTCTGAGAGCAATCCCACTTTCGGTTTGCCCTGTGTTCCACCCAGTAACAGGGTGGCAAGATCAATATTCATAGCCTTTCTCTCTTCTGTCCGGCGCGCTGGGCAAATTCATCCATCAGCTTTTGTTCATGCCTGCTTTGAATCAGCGCCTGTGCCGTCGCGCGGCGCTCGATTAACGTTTCAAACGCGTTCAGGCGCTGCTTTTTTTGCATCCAGTTCTGTTTCACGTCATCTACCGCTTTTTCACAGGCGTTTACATGCCCTTCCTGCTGCTTCACAACCTGCTTTAGCGATAAAATAAATGACTGGTGATTAACCAGATCTGCCACCGACATCCCGCTATCCATCATTCCCTGACGCAGCGACTGCTGGTACTCCTGTTCGTAGTGCTGAAGCTGTTCGTGCTGCACCACCGCCTGCTGGAGTTGTTGCTGTACGCCCCCCAGCGCGCGGGTGGTTTCCGTCAGTTGCTCCTGCGCCATATCACGCAGGAGCGTCATGGGGTTATTGACCTTCATTCCGTTACGCCTTTATGTCCGGGAACAGCCCGTCAAGCGCGCGAATGCCTTCGTCATAGCCGCTGCGCTCGTGGATCGCCTGGTGAAGAAACGCCTCCAGCGACGGGTATTTTTCGATGGCCAGGTCCAGCATCGCGTCGCTGCCTTTGACATATGCCCCGACGCTCACCAGATCGCGGTTACGCTGGTAGGCAGCCAGCAGCTGTTTAAACCGCTGAACCTTGCGGTACTGCGCATGCGGAATCAGTTCGGTCATGGCGCGGCTGATGGAGGCTTCAATGTCGATCGCCGGATAATGACCCGCTTCAGCAAGGCGGCGTGACAGAACAATGTGCCCGTCGAGGATCGCGCGCGCTGAATCGGCAATCGGATCCTGCTGATCGTCCCCCTCCGTCAGAACGGTATAAAACGCGGTGATCGAACCACCTCCCTGCACACCGTTACCGGTACGCTCCACGAGCGCCGGCAGGCGGGCAAATACGGAAGGCGGATAACCTTTGGTGGCAGGCGGTTCACCGATCGCCAGCGCCACTTCACGCTGCGCCATCGCGTAACGGGTCAGGGAATCCATAATCAGCAATACGTTCAGGCCACGCTCGCGAAAATCTTCCGCGATGCGGGTGGCATAGACCGCCCCCTGCATACGCAGGATCGGCGAGACGTCAGCAGGGGCCGCCACCACCACCGCCCGGGCCAGCCCCTCTTCGCCGAGGATGTTCTCAATAAAATCTTTAACCTCGCGCCCACGCTCGCCGATTAATCCCACCACGATCACATCCGCCGTGGTGAAGCGTGCCATCATGCCGAGCAGCACGCTTTTGCCAACACCGGATCCGGCGAACAGACCCATACGTTGCCCGCGCCCCACCGTCAGCAGCCCATTGATCGCCCGGACACCCACGTCGAGTACCGATTTGATCGGGTCACGGTGAAGGGGGTTTAATGTCGGCGTAAACAGCCCGGCAACCGGTTTTCCCGGCGCGGGTCGGCCATCCAGCGGACGCCCCTGGGCATCCAGTACGCGCCCCAGCAGATGTGGCCCGACCGGGAGCTGCTTGCCGCTATGACTGTCCGTCTGCAGCGCGTAAATACGTGCTCCTGGCAGGATCCCGTCGACATGTTCCAGCGGCATCAGGAACAGCGTCTGGCCATTGAATCCCACCACTTCGCTCTCGACCGGAATGATCCCGGCGTCGGTCTGGCGTTCAACGATACACAGCGAGCCAATGGGTAGTCTGAGCCCCACGGCTTCCATCACCAGCCCCGTTGCCCGGGTCAACTTGCCGTACTGGCGGAAATCAGGCACCTGCGAGAGTCGCGCTTCCACGCGGTCAATCGCCGACAGCCAGTTTTTTAACTGCTGGCTCATTGCGAGAGCTCCTCGCGCGCCAGTTGACACAGCGCCTGCCAGCGTGTGTCCATGCTGGCATCAACCTCAACATCCGGTGAAACCGCGCGACAGCCGCCTGCGGCCAGCTGCGGATCTGCGTGCAGCTCCCAGCCCATTGACCGGAGCGTGTCGCCCAGCGCCTGCTCAACCGTGGCAAGCTCAGCGGGACTGACGTACAGCGTAAAGGTGCCATGCAACAGGACGTCTTGTTTCATCAGGGAGCGGATCTGGCTCACCAGCGCCTGGTTGTCTGCCATGCCGGCGTTACCATAGAGCTGCTGCACGGCCGTCAATGCAAACTGCACCAGACGGCCGGGAACCAGGCTTTCGAGGTTTTCCAGCGCCAGCGTAAAGTTGTTCACCCACAGCTCAGCCTGGCGCAGCAGCGACTGTTGCTCCTGGCGCGCCTGCTCCATGCCCTGGGTAAACCCGGCCTCCCGGCCCTCTTTGAGGCCCGCCTCGTAGCCCTGCTTTCGTCCTTCTTCCTGGCCCTGCTGTTGGCCCTGTGCAAATCCCTGCTGCTCCGCCTGCTTGCGCAGACGTGCCAGCTCGGCCTTGAGCTGTGCCTCCGACTGAGTGTTATCCATCGTCGGCAGCGGCGTTTCTACGGTTTCACCCAGCAGATTATCAGGCTGCCAGCTTTGCCATTGCTGGTGGTTGTTATCAAACGTAGGCATCGTCGCTGCCTCCAATCAGGATTTCGCCGGACTCGGCCAGACGACGCACCACGTTGAGGATGGTTTTCTGTTCGGCCTCAACCTGCGACAAACGCACCGGCCCACGGGAAGCCAGATCGTCGGTCATCAGTTCGGCCTGGCGGCGGGACATGTTGCGGAAGAACTTCATCCGCAGCGGTTCGTCGGCCCCTTTCAGCGCCACAATCAGTGTTTCGCTCTCGATCTCCTGCAGCAGACGTTGAATACTGCGGTCTTCGACATCCACCAGGTTTTCGAACAGGAACATCTCGTCGATGATCTTCTGCGCCAGCTCGCCGTCGAAGTCGCGTACCGCCTCGATGGCGGCCTCTTCCTGGTGCGATTTCATCAGGTTGAGGATCTCGGCCGCAGGACGCACCCCGCCCATCTTGCTGCGCTTCAGGTTCTGACCATGCAGCAGGTTGTTCAGTACCTCGGTCAGCTCCTGAAGTGCGGCCGGCTGTACGCCGCCGAAAGTTGCGATACGCAACATGATGTCGTTACGTTCGCGATCGTCAAATTTGCCCAGTACGTCCGCCGCCTGGTTACGCTTAAGGTGCACCAGAATGGTGGCAATGATCTGCGGATGCTCCTCGCGGATGAGATCGAACACCGCCTGCGGATCCATAAAGTTAAGCGTTTCAATGCCGTTGGTACCCTGGTGAGTATCCAGCAGATCTTCCAGCAGCGACGAGGCGCGCTCTTCGCCCAGCGCCTTCACCAGCACGCTGCGCAGATAATCGTTGGTGTTCAGGCTCAGCGCCGCGTACTCGCTGGAATCTTTCTTAAACTCCTCCAGCACGCTCGCCATCTGGTCGTGAGTGAAGCCCGCCATATTGACCATGGAGGCGCTGATCTGTTTGACCTCGTGGGCATTGAGGTGCTTAAACACCTCGGCAGCCAGCACATCTCCCAGCGTCAGCATGACGATGGCGCTTTTTTCTGAAGCATTCATTATTTTGGCTCCTTACTCATCCACTGGCGGATCACCAGGGCGATAACGCGCGGTTCCTGCTCAGCCAGTTCTCGCAGCTGTTGACTATTGAGTTCCGTATCCACCTTCTGCTGCGCACGATCGCGATTGTTTTTCTCGGCCGCACGTTTTTTCGCGGCAATCTGCTCTTCACGCGCCTCTTTTTCCATCTCCAGGCGACGGATGGTGGTCTCCTGATGACGCTGCCAGGCGGGCTGAACCAGCTTGCGCCACATCACCCAGGCGATGATTGCGATCACCAGATAGCGGGCAATCGACATTAACAACGCATAGAAACGATCCTGCTCCCAGAACGGCGGCACGGCCTCTTCCACAACGCCATTAAACGCCGAGTTAAGAATGTTGACGCTGTCCCCGCGCGCGGCGTTGTAGCCAATGGCCTCTTTTACCAGGGCATTGATGCGGGTGAGTTCCGCCTCGCTAATCGGCCCAGGCTTCCCCTCTTCTCCCTGCGGAAGATGGTTGATCACCACAGCGACGGACAGACGCTGGATGCGACCGGTGTTGGATTTGGTGTGCGTCAGAGTACGATCCAGCTCAAAGTTGGTGGTTTCGTCACTGCGGTTGTTGTAAGGCTGCGCAGGCTCACGGCTGGTGTTGCTTGCAGCGTTTGTCTCTTTTTTCTCATCCGCGGCGGTATTTAACGGCTGGGTGATCGGCGCGGTGGCTGGAGCGGGCGGCGTATTGCTCAGTGCCCCCGGCACACCGCTGGCCCCACGGCGGTTACCCTGCTCTGCCAGACTGGCCTGACGGCTGCGGATCGCCATTTTTTGCGGGTCAGCGTTTGGCTGGTATTGCTCTTGCGTCTGCTCCTGTTCAGTGAAATCAATCTGTGCCGTCACCTGCGCCCGAATATTTTCATCACCCACTAACGGCGCGAGGATGCGCTGGATACGCTGCTGGTAATCGGTTTCGATCTCATTGGTGTATTTCAGATGCGCCGTTTGCAGGCCACGGACGCCGCTCTGGGTCAGCAGGTTACCCCGCTGGTCGACAATAGTGACGCTCTCTGCCGCCAGCCCGGTTACCGCACTGGAGATTAGATGGGTGATCGCAACCACCTGCGCGTCGTCCAGCGTACGTCCCTGGATCAGATTCACGGTCACTGACGCAGTGGGCTTTTTCTGTTCACGCACGAACATTGACGGTTTTGGTGTCGCAAGATGCACTCGTGCGCTCTGAATGGGACCCAGATTTTCAATGGTGCGCGCCAGCTCGCCTTCCAGCGCGCGCTGGTAGTTAACCTGCTCGGTAAATTGACTGATGCCAAACTTTTCCTGATCCAGCAGCTCAAAACCTACCGAGCCGCCCTTCGGCAACCCCTGCTGGGCCAGCTTCATGCGCACCTCATGCACCTGCGATCCCGGCACCATGATAACGCCTCCCGGCGTCTCAATGCGGTAAGGCACATTCAGTTGCGTCAGCTGCGCCACGATCGCGCCGCCTTCTTCATCACTGATATTGCTGAACAGCACGCGGTAGTCTGGCTCTTTGGCCCAGAACAGTAAGGCGATAATGACGGAAAGCGCCGCTGCGCCGCAAATCACCAGCAGTAGCTTTGGGCTACCGCGAAGCGCGGACAGCATCGATTTCATTCGCTCTGCTGGATTGTTCGTTAAATCATTTAGTGTGGCACTCATGCCGTATTCCTGTATGAAATAGCACGCATCAACGATGCGCGTCAGCTCACGAAATTCGCGAGAGTGATGTCGACGATTCAAAAATATAAGATTTTTTCAGGCGGGCATTATCGTCTGAAAGGTGTTTTTTTTAAGGATAAATAAGCTCAAAGTTCTGTCGGCTTATTGGATTTTCTACCGTTTTTATTCACGTGTTAAGCTGGCAACGTTTAAAAGATATGCAATAAATAGCGGTTTTTATCTCATTAACCAGGAATAAAAGAATGTCAGCGACATTAATGCGTGGCGTCCTTGAGCAAATACAGACTCAGGCGCAACAGGTCGGAGGCCCGGCAAATCGCCTGCATCCGGCCCGCAACGACGGCCCGTCATTTTCGGATGCGTTACTAAACAGTATTAACGAAATAAATAAAACACAGGTCGAAGCAAAAACCAAAACCCAGCAATGGATGTCCGGTAGCAGTGATATTGGCCTGAATGATGTCATGCTGGCAATGCAGAAATCATCCATTTCTTTCAGCTTCGGCATGCAGGCCCGAAATAAAATGATCGGTGCCTATCAGGAAATAATGAATACTCCGGTTTAAGGTCTCCCTCTTTCAATGAGTGAAATTAACAGCATTCCTGCACGCTTATCTCTGAATACGCTTTCATTGACCGACGGCGAATTACAGCGTGTCGGCAAATTAATCTATAAGCGCGCGGGAATTGTCGTCAATGCCCAAAAGCGAGAGATGATTTTTAATCGTCTCTCTCGCCGTGTGCGCTCGCTGGCATTTAGCCGTTTTAGTGACTATATCGAATTACTTGAGTCGCATCCGGAGCATCCGGAATGGCAAAATTTTATTAACGCTCTGACGACCAATCTGACCTCTTTCTTCCGTGAGTCTTATCACTTTCCGGTTCTGGCGGAGCATGCGCGCCTGCGCGCAAATGGCTATCGCGTCTGGTGTACCGCAGCGTCAACAGGTGAAGAGCCCTGCTCAATTGCCATGACGCTGGATGAGCAGCTGGGTGTATCGGTGGCCGGCCCACGCGTCTGGGCATCCGATATTGATACCGAGGTGCTGGCAAAAGCCGAAGCCGGTATCTATCGGTTGAGCGACCTGGAGTCGCTGACGCTGGCGCAAAAGCGTCGTTATTTCCTGCGTGGCGCTGGCGATAACAGCGAATGGGTGAAAGCCAGACGAGAGTTGTTGTCCGCCATCCACTATCAGCAGCTTAACCTGCTGGATGAAAAGTGGTCCGCTCCGGGGCCGTTCGACGCCATTTTTTGCCGCAACGTCATGATTTACTTTGATGCCCCTACCCAGCAGCGGCTGCTGCAACGCTTCACGCGCCTGCTGAAGCCAGGTGGCTTGCTATTTGTGGGCCACTCAGAACATTTTAATCACTCACATATTCCGCTGCGCCTGCGCGGTCAGTCGGTCTATGAACTGACGGAGACGACACGGTGAACCCGATTCGCGTGCTGGCGGTCGATGATTCAGCCCTGATGCGTAACATGCTCAGTGCGGTAGTGAATCAGCAGCCAGATATGGAAATGGTGGGAACGGCTCCGGATGCGTTTATTGCACGTGAGCTCATAAAACAGCTCAACCCGGACGTGTTGACGCTGGATATCGATATGCCGCGCATGGACGGACTGGAGTTTCTCTCTCGCCTGATGCGCCTGCGTCCGATGCCGGTCATCATGATCTCCTCCCTGACCACGCGTGGCTCAAAAGCGACCCTGGCGGCTCTGGAGCACGGCGCGGTGGATTTTCTGCCCAAACCGGAACACCGCGGGGCAGATAATATCGAATGCTGGAGCCAGCAGGTGGTGGAGAAGATCCGGGTTGCCACACGAGCTAGGCTGGCCCAGCGTAGCCCAACCGACATCCCCATCCTCACCGGTATTACCGTGCGCCAGCAGAGCATCATCGCCATAGGCTCTTCCACGGGCGGCACGGAGGCGCTGCGTCGGGTTCTCATGCCCCTTCCCGTCAGCACACCGGGGATTGTCATCGCCCAGCATATGCCGGCCGGTTTTACCTTTTCTTTTGCACAGCGTCTCGACTCACTGTGCCAGATAGCCGTGCGCGAGGCGCAGGATGGCGAACCCGTGCGCTCCGGCACGGCGCTGATTGCACCGGGCGATCGCCATATGGAGATCATCAGTCAGGACAACGGCTACCGGGTCAGGCTCAGCGATGCCCCGCCAGTGAATCGCCATCGTCCCTCCGTGGATGTGCTGTTTGATTCCGTGGCCCGTCAGGCCAGCAAACACGCCAGCGCCGCCATTCTGACTGGAATGGGTGGCGACGGCGCACGCGGGCTCTTGCATCTGCGTCAGACCGGCGCTTTTACGCTCGCACAGAGTGAGGCCACCTGCGTGGTCTTCGGCATGCCGCGTGAAGCGATTGCCCTTGGCGCGGCGAAAAAGGTTGTCGACCTCGATGATATCAGCCAGTGCCTGCTGGACAGTTTTAACTATAAAAACTCACCTCAAACCGACTTACGACGTTAAGGAGATCCCCCCATGTCGGATAAGAATTTGCGTTTTCTGGTGGTGGACGATTTTGCCACCATGCGACGCATCGTACGAAACCTGCTGCAGGATCTGGGCTACAAGCACATTGATGAAGCCGAAGATGGCCAGGATGCCCTGAATAAGCTGCGTACCAGCGATTTTGATTTCGTGGTCAGCGACTGGAACATGCCGAATATCGATGGTCTGCAATTGCTGAAAACCATACGCGGTGATACAGCGATGGCAAAACTGCCGGTCCTGATGGTCACTGCCGAGGCGAAGAAAGAGAACATCATTGCCGCCGCCCAGGCGGGCGCCAACGGTTATATCGTCAAGCCTTTCACCGCGGCGACGCTGGAAGAGAAGCTTGGCAAAATCTTTGAAAAACTCGGGTAACCCTCATGAACTCCCCGTTAAACATGCAGGCGGATAACGCCAAAGAGATTTTCGTTCGCATTGGACAACTGACCCGTCTGCTGCGCGACAGCATGGCCAATCTGGGCCTGGAACAGGCGATTATGGAAGTGGCGGACGCGTTTCCGAACACCCGCGATCGTCTGAACTATGTGGTTGGTAAAACGTCACAAGCCGCCGATCGCGCGCTGACCAGCGTTGAAGTGGCGCGTCCGCTGCAGGAAGGGCTGAGTGAAAACGCCTCTGCTCTGAGCGCCCGCTGGGATGCATGGTTTGAAGCGCCACAGCCGCTCGATGAAGCCCGTGAACTGGTCAAAGCGACCCGCGGCTTTCTGAGCGAAGTCCCTGAAGTGACCCAGCAAACCAATCGCCAGCTAACGGAAATCATGATGGCGCAGGATTTTCAGGATCTGACCGGCCAGGTGCTGCAAAGCCTGATGCACGTGATTGAGACCGTTGAGAAAGAGCTGATCAGCGTGCTGGTCGAAAACATGAACGAGCGCGACATTGATGCGCAAACCAGCGATGCGCACCTGAAGAATGGTCCTCAGATCGATACCACCGCCGAAGGGATTGTTGCTTCACAGGAGCAGGTGGACGATCTGCTGGAGTCACTCGGCTTCTGATAACGCCGGGCAATTGCCATGTCAGAACAAAACGACAGCGAAAAAACAGAAGACCCCACCCCCCACAAAAAACAGAAAGCGCGAGAAGAGGGACAAGTTCCCCGATCGCGCGAGCTGACGAGCCTCTCCATGCTGCTGGTGGGCTGGGGATTGATGCTGGTGGCCGGAAGCTATCTGGCCAAAAAGCTGCAGCAACTGCTGCACAACGGTTTAACGTTTGACCGGCTGCTGGTCAGCGATCCACAGCAGATGCTGCATCATGCCGGATCGCTGCTCGGTCTGGCGTTTCTGGCGATCCTGCCCTTTGTTGGCGGGCTGTTTATTACCGCAGTCGCCACGCCGTCAATCATAGGCGGCCTGAATATGAGCGCCAAAGCGGTCAAGTTTAACCTCAAAAAGCTCAATCCATTGAGCGGCATTAAGCGCCTGTTCTCCGGGCAAATGGTGTCGGAAATGGTGAAGAGCGTACTGAAGGTCATGCTGGCGGGGATCGGTGGCGGGCTGTTTTTGTGGTTCAACAAGGACCGCTTTATCAACCTGGTATTCGAGCCGCTGCACATCGCCCTTGGCGATGTTAGCGCCCTGCTGACGGGCTGCATGCTGGTGATCATTTTATCGCTGATTCCGATGGTGGTTTTCGATGTGGTTTACCAGCTCTGGAGCAACTTTAAAAAGTTGCGCATGAGCCTGAAAGAAATCAAAGACGAGTTCAAAAATCAGGAAGGCGACCCGCTTATCAAAAACCGCATCCGGCAACTGCAGCGTCAAATGGCGCAGCAGCGAATGATGACTGATGTCCCCACTGCCGACGTGGTAGTGAATAACCCGACCCACTATTCGGTCGCGCTGAAATATCAGGAAGGTGCCATGGGCGCGCCTCTGGTCGTTGCCAGCGGCAGCGGGCTGATTGCACTGCGCATCCGCGAGCTGGCCGAAGAGAACCGGGTCCCGATGCTGGAAGCACCGCCGCTGGCACGCGCCCTGTATCGCCACTGTGAACCTGGCACCCCGGTACCTGCCGAGCTATATAGCGCGGTGGCGGAAGTCCTGGCCTGGGTTTACGGCCTCAAGCGCTGGCGTAAAGGCTACGGCTTACGTCCGCTGACACCTAAAGATCTTCCCGTTCCGGCGGGGATGGATTTCGCACAAGAGAGTAGAAAGTGATGGCCAATATCGCCACCAAGTTACGATTACCCAACATGAAGGAAACCCAGTGGCAGGTGCTGGCCGGCCCGGTGCTGATCATGACCATCCTTGCGATGATGATCCTGCCGCTGCCGACCTTCGTGCTCGACCTGCTGTTTACCTTCAACATCGTCCTGTCGATCATGATTTTGCTGGTCGCCATGTTCACCCAGAATACGCTTGAATTTTCAGCGTTTCCGACGGTGCTGCTGTTTTCGACCCTGCTGCGTCTGGCGCTCAACGTCGCCTCCACACGCGTGATCCTGATGAACGGCCATACCGGTTCCGAAGCGGCAGGTCAGGTGGTTGAAGCGTTTGGTCACTTCCTGGTGGGCGGCAATTTCGCCATCGGTATCATTGTGTTCATCATCCTGATCATCATTAACTTTATGGTTATCACTAAGGGTGCAGGACGTATCGCCGAAGTGGGTGCGCGCTTTTCTCTCGACGGAATGCCAGGCAAGCAGATGGCGATTGACGCCGATCTCAATGCCGGACTGATTGGCGAAGAAGAAGCGAAACGCCGCCGCAAAGAAGTGACACAAGAAGCCGACTTTTACGGTTCAATGGATGGGGCGAGTAAGTTTGTCCGCGGCGACGCCATCGCTGGATTGCTGATTATGGCGATCAATATCATTGGTGGCCTGGTGATAGGCGTGATGCAGCACGACATGTCTGTGGGCGTGGCCGGTGAAACCTATACCCTGCTTACCATCGGTGATGGCCTGGTTGCCCAGATCCCGGGGCTGGTCATCTCGACCGCAGCAGGCGTTGTGGTAACTCGCGTCGCCAACGATCAGGACGTTGGTGAGCAGATGGTCGGCCAGCTGTTTACTTCTCCTCGCGTCATCGTGCTGGCGGCGGGCGTGATCGGTTTACTGGGCCTGATCCCCGGCATGCCTAACTTCGTCTTCCTGCTGTTCACCGCCACGTTGCTGGGGGTCGCCTGGTGGCTACGCGGTCGAGAAAGCGAGGCGAAAAAAACAGGTGGTGTGACGGCGGCTGCAGCCGTGGACGAACCCGACGTCGCGCAGGTGCATGAAGCGACCTGGTCTGATGTTCACATGGAAGATACGCTGGGGCTGGAAGTGGGTTACCGCCTGATCCCGATGGTGGATCACGAACAGCAGGGTCAGTTGCTGACGCGTATTCGCGGGATCCGCAAAAAATTTGCCCAGCAGATGGGATTCCTTCCCCCTGCCGTGCATATTCGTGACAATCTGGAGTTGGCGCCGACGCACTACCGCATTCTGCTCAAAGGTGTTCGCATTGGTCAGGGCGAAGTTCAACCGGATCGCTGGATGGCGATCAACCCCGGCTGTGCAGAAGGTGAAGTTCCGGGTACGCCATGTACTGAGCCTACCTTTGGCTTACCCGCACTGTGGATTGATGAAGTTCACCGCGAGCTGGCGCAGACGCTGGGCTATACGGTGGTGGATCCCAGCTCGGTTGTGGCGACCCATCTGAATCATCTCATCAGCACCCATACCGATGAATTGTTTGGTCGTCAGGAAGCACAACAGTTGCTTGACCAGATCACGAAGCAGTCACCTAAGCTGGTGGAAGATTTGATCCCGGCGGTCATTAGTCTCACCACGTTGCACAAGGTTCTGCAGAACCTGCTGTCAGAGCGTGTGCCGATCCGCGATATGCGTACCATCATCGATACTCTGGCGGAATTTGCCACAGCCCAGAGCGATGCCGATGAGTTAACTGCCCGCGTGCGTGCCCGACTTTCCCGTGCCATTACCGAGCAGTGGTTCCCCGGTGAGGGCGACATTCAACTGATTGGTCTGGATCTCTCCCTGGAGCAATTGCTGGTCCAGGCGACCCAGAGCGGCAGCGCGATTGAACCCGGTATTGCAGAAAATCTGATGAAGCAGACGGAACTGGCCCTGCAGCATCAGGAAGGGCTGGGTGCACCACCGGTTCTTCTGGTTAATCCGGCCCTGCGCCTCATGCTGTCTCGTTATCTGCGTCGCATCTTCCCGCAGTTAGCCGTGTTGTCCAGTCAGGAGCTCAACACGCAGCGCAACGTACGTATGACGTATCTTATTGGAGGAAAAGCATGAGGAGAGTTGGGCTGGCACTGCTTCTGATTTCGCCACTGTCACTGGCGGCTGATGGATCCTGGAGCAGCGACAGTTTTGGTGGCACCCTAACACACGGAAAGCTGGTTCTCAAAAGCAAACCGGTGCAAAGCCCCTCCCCTCTGCCTTCCGGTGCGGTGGCCTCACGCGTCTACTGGAAGATTAAGACCTCAGGTTACACGCCCGACGGGTTTCGTATTCGCTTGTGCAGCGCCACGCGCTGCCTGCCATTATCTGGCTTTAGCGGTGAAAGCCCTCTGCCAGCCGGTTTTCCGGCTGCCGGGCCATTTCGTTTTGAGTATTATGCCGCCGTGGGCGGCCGACTCGACTCTCCCCTGACCGTGCTGAGTAATCAGGTCACGGTGAGTTATCGCCTCGTACGCTAAAAGTGTGCTTTACCGGCTAACCGGTAAAGCACATGTTGCCTTTAGAAATCCACTCTCAGACCGATATTTCCCGCTACCGGCGACTCGGTATGCTCGCTTTTCGCATAGCTCGCATCCAGCCAGACCATGGTTGATGGTGTCACCATGACGCTGATACCGCCCGTAAACTTACCGCCCGTGCCGGTGAAGTCGTTGGTAAATTCATAGGTTTCGTTAATTCGCGTACTGCCGTTTTTCACCAGCCCCTGACTCAGGGCAGCCGTCGCGTAAGGCATGACCTGCATTTCACCCGCCTTCAGACGGGTGGTCACCCGCAGACCCGCCTGCGCCTGCAGCGAACGTCCGTCGCCTGTTTCAGCCGTCATCCCGTTGTTTAACCTGACCGACTCGGATGGGGTGATCCAGCCGTCAAGACCCGCAAACGGCGTCAGACGCGTGGCATCGTTCAGGACGATATGACGACCCGCTTCCAGACCCAGTCCGTAACCCCAGCTGTTCCAGTCTGCACGCGCTGTGCCGCCATCGCTCATACGGGCGCTTAGCTTGTTGGCAAAGTGGCTCATCTGCGCTGAGCCGCTGGTGTACCAACCGTTAGCCGAGTTCAGCACGGCATACAGACCGCCACCGTAGCTGGTTACCCGGCTCTGGCCACCGCGGGCATGCTTAACCTGACCGGTTGACTGGCTCAGCCAGGCGCCTGTGGTCAGTTCCCCTGCCGAAAGAGTGTTCACCTTATCGCCACCCAGCATCATACCGTTCTGTTCCAGACGGTAGGCAGAACCCCAGACACCGTCTACATCAGTGCGGCTGTGCAGCACGGTTCCCCACATGCCGGACTGTGGCTGCGAGCGTGTATCGTCAAGGCGCGAGCGCAGGACGTTCAGCTCATTTTCGTGGATAAACTGTGGCGCTGAGGCCATGGAGAGCATCGCATCGGTCGAGGCAGAGGTTGAACCTGTCGACTGAACCAGCTCCCACTGATTGCCGTTACGCACCAGCTCGTGCTGCCAGGCCCCCATGTCAAGGTGTCCGCCGTTGAGGGCAAACTCCGCATCACCTCCGCTGGTATGTACCAGCGCCAGCGCATCACTGCTCGCCGCTTCGCGACCCGTTGCCGCCAGGTGGAGTATATGCTTCCCACTTGCGTTACCGGTGATATCCAGAAGATCGCCCTGCCAGCCTGAGGTATCAATATTCATCATAAAATGACCGTTACCGGAGAGCGTGCCGAGCGTCAGCGTGTGATTTTCCCCCGTCTCTGCGGCAGCGAATTTCACCGTTCCTCCCGCCAGAGAAAGCGCGCGGATGTCGGAGTTGGCGGTCATTTCATAGCGCGACGTACCGTCGAGTGAGAGGGAATTGACGTTGGTCATGCCACCGGAAAGCTGACTGCCATTGGCTAGGACAACATCCACCACAGCGCTGTCTTCTGCGCGAATGTCGCCCGCTGCATGACTGGCATTGAGCGTCAGGACAACGTCACTGCCTTTTTTGGCTGTCAGCAACGCCCCCGTCAGTGAACTGGCGCTGCTGCCATTTTGCAGGAGAATATGTTGCGTACCGCTGGCAACCGCAAAAGCGGGGCCGTTTACTGCCCAAACGCTGCTTCCGGCGAGGTCAACACTGTTATCACCACTCAGATACACCCCGGCGTTATGGCCCTTAATGATGCTGCTCGTAAACGCGGCGTTGGTACCCGCTAAATCAACAGCCCCCGTATACGTATCATCAATGTTGGCAAAGTAACCGTTATCAATAGCGATATCACCGTAACTTGCATAAAACTGTTGGGCACGAATGTGTGTCGCAGAGAGTTGCGCGTTAAAGACCACCAGCTGAGTTTCAATCGTGGTATTACGAAGTTGTGCGTCGCCCATTAGCGCGGCCAGTTTAATCGTCGCGTTATTAATGGCTGCTGTACTGCCAGCATCAATCTGTAGATATTCTGTGATCTGCCCCCCGTCCATCGCCAGATGTCCCGCAGTGACCATCATCTGACCGGCAACCGCGCCATTTGCGGTGAGTGTCGCGCCATTTTTAACCTGATAGTCTTCATTGACAGGGGAATTGCCATCAATCAGGCTGTCTTTATCGATAAGGGTGGCGGCAGAGGTAACACCGGTCGTCCCAAGTAGTGCAACAAGGATCGCCTGGCGTAGATAAGAGTATTGATATAACGGTTTCATGAATTGCCTTTGTATTTAGAAATTAATTAAGAGGAATTCCTCTCTGTTAATTCATCGGCGAAAAGGCAATCTACTGAAATTATTCAGCCAGCATAGTGTTCTCTTTTGCTGCAGTAAAAAGGCCACGCAATGTGGCCTTTTTATCGTTAGAAGTAGAAGGTAAATTGCGCGACACCGCCTATCGTACGGTCACGACCGGCAATGGCGGTTAAGTCAAACTGCATGGCGTCACCGGCAGAAAGTCCCACACCGCCCGTGACGACGCGGCGATCGTTGCCACGCATATCAAGGCGATAACCTGCCCGCACCTGGATCCAGTCCGCCGTGCGCCATTCAGCACCAAATGCGGCATACTGATTTTTATCGACATACTGGAAATGGCTGACCGGTGTCAGGTCAATATCTGCGCCCAGCGTCACTGATCCCGTTTGCCATGCTGTACCGGCGGTGACCTGCGGTCGAATAACAAAAGCAGGCTGATAGCCGTTCACCTCACGGGTTTTAACGCGGTTTTCAAACAGGTTTTGTGCTGACAGCGCTACCATCCAACCCGGCGTGGGTGAGGCAAAGAAACCGGCATCGATGTTGGCACTCATGGTCTGGTGCTGCCAGTTACCATCGCGCAGATCGGAGGTATCATAGTTGTTGATGGCAACGTTGTAGTTCCACGTTTCAATACGCTGGATCTTCGGCGTGATCCCCACGCCCATCGGCATATCGCCCACGGTAAACGGATGCGCAATCGACACGCCGTATTCGGTGACCAGCGCAGCCATCCCTTCAGCGCGGGAGGTTAAGTTATCCAGATCGTCTTTCACAGGAATAATTGACCCGTTGGCAACCCCTTCCAGATAGTCCAAATCGCTCTGGCTCACTAACGCGCGCGCATTCCCTTTGGCCCAGCTATTTACGGATAACGCGATGGGAAGTGAATCATCAGGCACCGCAAGCACCATTGCCAGGCCGACATTCGCATAGGCATTTTCCCCGGCGAGGCCAGACACAATATCACCCAGCTTGCCTGCGGCTTCAGCTTCTGTACCGGTGCCGAGGGCGTTTTCCAGCGTATCCCAGGCCGATTTGACGTCATCAAAACCGTCAATCAGGTTTGCCGAGTCGCTGACTTGCGCGCCGAGGGACGGTGCAATCAGGCTGATTTTATCTTGTGAGCGCGAGGTCGCAAGCAACGCCGGGTTCACTAACGGTGCCGCACCAAAATGTGCCGATGCCACGCCAGTGCCACCCATTGCGGTGCTGCGCGCATCAAAACCGTTATAAGATGCAGAGGCAAAAGGTACTGCCGTGCTAAAACCTGCGATTAACAGGCTGCGCATAATGATATTCTTTTTCATTTTATTCCCGGAGTAATATTGAGCGGTGTGTCAGGATGCTCATTGCGTGTGATATAAATTTCTCTTTATCATGTTAGCAAAAAGTTCATTTTGTTTATTTGGCGATAACCTAAAAGACATTCCCGTTATTGATGACTTTATTCATCAGAATTTTTTATTTCCCGCCCCATCCGCTGAAATGCTTACAAACATGACCGTTTATTAACGTTACAAACGATTGTTTGTAATAAACAGGCTGCGATAATGGCTCCTCAATTCATCTTTGCGGGAGAATAACCGTGCGCTATTTCGCAGTTGTGGTTTCGTCAATTTTAATGTGTGGCTCATCGCTGGCTGCATCCGTGAATTCAGCAACCCTTCCTGAGCTGGCTGAGGCATTAAATACACGATTCGAGGTGATGAAGGATGTGGCGGGTTATAAGGCGGCAAACCATCTTCCCGTTGAGGATCTCCCTCGAGAAAAAAATGTTCTCCTGAAGGCAGAAGCCGCTGCCCGTGACGTCATGCTGGATCCGCAGAGTATTGATGCGTTTGTCCAGACACAGATGGCCGTCAGTAAAAATATCCAGTATCGCTATCTTGATCGCTGGCGTTTGCAGCCTGAAAAAGCGTGGCACCCCCGCCCACTGGCAGAAGTAAGAGCACAAATTCTTGAACTGGATAACACCATTCTGAACCTGATTAGCCGTCAAATCATGACCGGGGGCGGATTTGGTGATGAGCAAGAGCGCATATTGACGCAGTTACTGAACGATAAGCAGTTATCCGTGCTGGAGAAGGTGCAACTGATTGACGCACTCAGGAAGATTAAACGTCTCTAACGGTCTGCCTGACCCGTCATATTTACGACGGGCTCAGGGTTTAATTTTCAATGCACATTGTGCAAAATCTGCCTTTAACGCTTTGATTTCATCCTGCTGTTTTCGTACCGCTTCAATCAGCGGAGCCACCCGTTTTTGATAGTCAACCTTTTTCCCCCTTCCATTTTGACTCGTTCAGGGTAGATCTTTTCAACCCTTTGCGCCAAGGTCGCCCAAAGCAGAGGTTGAAAACATTAGAGGAATAGCAGTAAAAGCGGTTTTCTTTAATTCGATAATCACTCCATAAATGTATGTAATTTACTGTATTTGCAGGATTAGATATTTAAAAATAAGCGTACCAGCAAGATATCACCGTGATGACGATAAACGTCAGCAATCTTTTTAATGTCAAACCACACGCCCTACCGGTCAATAAGAGCGTATCATTGCCGGCAATTACTACGAATAAAGTGTTCGACCCTCCCATTTTTTAAAATAGTCATTCTGTGCAGTTCTATTCGTTTATTACACATTTGGAACCTGGAAACATCGCGTAAAATATTGCCCCCATTACACTCACAAGGGTAATCATGAGAACTTTTATTTTGTTGATTGCAGCACTGGGCCTAACGGCGTGTCAGACAAACCGTGAGCTACCGGTACGGGTGGTACCTCCGGTCGCCATAGTACCAGCACCGGTTGTAGAAGAAGTCGCCCCGGCTACCACAGTCTCGCCAGAGGACCAATTGAAAGCATGTCATCTTAAAATAGAAGAACTAAAACACTACGATAAAAAGCGGGCAAACGCGGCACGTTATACCCTCTCCAGGGCGATAAAAACCAAAGCCGAAACGCTAGCCAGCGCAGCGCATATTTCTCCGGAGGCACTACACTACGCCCTGTACCATCAGGATCAAAGTATCGAGGTGACGTGCACGCAAGTTTCGCAGCGCCTGGACAGACTGATTCTGAACAAAGTGATGAAGACATCTGCCTGATCACTTTTTTCAACACGCTGATGCCCAGGGCAGCAAATCTACGAAATCCCTGTCTTAACATGGTTTTATTTATGGGATTTTCGCTTATTAAAGAAACAGGAACGGTGCTTAAATAATGGCCAGAGAGGCCAGCCTCTCTGGCCATTCCGACATCTCGACGTTTTGTAGTTGCCTTTATGACCCCGCACAAGTTATGTGGGAGCGCTTTAGTCGGTGAGCTTAGGGGGACAAACACCATTTCCGATGGAAGCTTAATACACTTTTTCAGCTTCAACTGACGGGATGTTCCCGAGACGTTCCAGTTATCTGCGATTGTTGTACCTCTCCCCTCTAGTCAGAGTCGCCAGTCCAACCACAGCATGGATTTGCAGTGCAAGCGGTATCCCTCACCTTGTAAAGGCCGTTGATACTTTCGGTCATTACATTTTCATACAAGTCTCCTCTGTTTCCCGCGGAGGCCAACAACACTACTTCCTTCAGCTCTTGTATGTATGAATATGAGGCGTACTACGATCGATTGGCCAAGCGATGGCTAATTCCGTACAGGTGACGGGACCACAGTGCTCCTCAAGCTCATCCACTACGAACGCCGCCTCCATCGACGACACCCGACAAGACCACGATGATCCCGGCGAACACATTTATATTTATGATGATCGCTACATACGCGATACCCTGGCAGATGCTGACACAGCTCCAGGTGCTGATAATATGTAAACAGGGCGATACCCAACTTATGGCATACCAGTCCGACCCCATGGCTCCCGCTGAAGGGAGCCAGCACTAGCATCACTTTTCCCATAGACGGTTAAACCACCTTCACGAAATAAGCTGAAGCCAGCCGCAGGAAATCGTTATTGCATGGCAGTTGCCAGACTTCCCAATTCAGATCATTGATTCGTTCGCGTTCCGAACGGTACTCACCGCGCTGATCCAGGAACATCCTGACAGACCTCTATCCAATGTCCGGGGAGTAAAGGTTGGCTGATTTCGAAGTCATTTATGGTCTTCTTTTACTTAAAGATTAGTCTCCCGGCCCCTTCTCCAAGAGTTGTCGGGCATTACCTCATACTATCAGGTAATGCCCGACAACTACGGCGGAAGATGTTTGCGCTGGTTTAGCCGAGTGTTAAATGACTGTCAGAGATGTTGAAACAATCAAGTGATCCTGTTGTCGCCCTGGGTCGACTTACCTATGCTTCCCTGCTCAGCAGTTGATAGATACCCTAGCTAATACTCAGTGGTGAAGAAAACTTTGCGCCCCGCTTCATGGAGTCAATGTGCCAGAAAGACCCGCTACTGAAAATGGGACAACAGTTATCCCTCAGCTTCTACCGGATGTTGGAAACGTAGAATAATTAACTGTTAAACCAATGGTTCTCTGATTCATCCTAAGTGGGTTCGTTGACCTTCGGCGCCATTTTACCGGGATGGAAGCTGGTGCAACAACAATACACGAAACGATATGAACCAGCTGGAGTAACGGTATTTTAGTAAACCATCTATATCGTCTGAAAATGCCTAAAGGACAGATGTATGGTCGGGTTACCTTCGTGTTACTGCGCCGACGAATCATGAGCCTATTGGCAGAAAATCCCCACCAAAACAGACTCCTTTTATGACGTGAGATCATTCACCTGTCAGACGTTTTGATTTATTCTCTTACTGCGGGCATATATGTCCCGGGATAACAGAGATACAAAAATGAATCTTTCACCAGAAATTTACCAAGCCAGCCAGAACATCACGACCGTTTTAACAAACTTTCACGCAGGAAAAATATCACAACCGTATCCGGTTGCCTCATTTCCAGCAGTGCTAGAAAATATTATCCGCTCATTGCACGAGTCTACGCACATCCCCGCAGAGCTCATCGGTAATGTTGTACTGGCTGCAACATCGCTCGCCTGCCAGTCACTGATTGATGTCATTCAGCCACATACAAATACCCCGGAATCGTGTTCACTTTATCTTATGACCATCGCGGAATCGGGGGAAGGCAAAACGACCATCAATAAACTGGTGATGAAACCTCTTTATGCTTATGCCGCCGAAATGAAGCGTGAATATGAAGAAAAGTTAGAGCCCTACAGACGTGAACATAATATCTGGAAAATAAGAAACCAGGCCCTTAATAGCAACCTGAGACAGGCAATTAAAAAAGGGTATTCTGGTGAAGATGAAGAACGCGAAATTGTAAAACATGCGGAGTCCGAACCACATCGCCCAGCACGCCCGAATTTTATTTATGAAGATACCTCGCTGAAGGCACTCGTTGAAGGCCTCGGTGAACACCCGGAAGCCGGTTTTATTTCTGACGAAGCCATCACGTTTTTTAAAAGCTATCTGAAAAACAATCCGGGCCTTCTGAATAAAGCCTGGGACAGTGAGATGTTTGATTTCCGCAGAGCGGACGGAGAAATTTACCAGATTAAACCACTCCTGACATTTTCCTTAATGTCCCAGCCGGATGTGTTCAAGGAATACCTAAAAAAACATACCGTCACCGCCAGAGCCAGCGGGTTTCTTTCTCGTTTTTTATTTGCATGGTGTGAAAGCACCATCGGCACCCGTAACGGTCATGCCGATTATTCCAACACAGAGCAGGCGCTGAATACCTTTTATGACCGAGTCAATGAATTATTGAGGCAGAATAAAGCCCGCGTTAGTGACAATACACATACACCTAAAAAAACATTAGCATTGTCAGACCTGGCCCTGTCAGACTGGAAAACAAATCGAACTAAAACGGAAAAGAAAATTTCCACTGGCCATGAATGGGAGCATATTCGGGATATTGCTTCAAAATCAGGTTCCAATACCCTAAGATTAGCCGCTCTGTTACAGTATTTTTACGACGATACCTCAGTTAATGTTTCACAGGGAGCTATGGGGTCAGCAATTACCATTATGGACTGGTATTTGAATCAGGCAAGTCAGATATTCTACCCGCAGTCTGAACGCTGGCAATTTGAGCAGGATGTTCGGGAACTATTTCACTGGATTATGAACCGCATACGACAAAATAATGGTTTCGCTATCCTGAAAAATGACCTTGAGAAATATGGACCACACCGACTGAGGCGGACGGATAAGCTCACCCCTGTTCTAAACCAGTTAATTAGCCAAGGGTATTTCGGAGTCATCCAGATGATTAAAAATGGCGCACTTTATATCACTCTCCGTCATTCGAACGGCACATTTAATCTACCTGCCGGTTATAGTTACATTGATCATGCAATTATCGTCCAGTCTCCGGTTAACACTCATGGCCGACCTTATCCAGTGAATATCTAAGGCTTCTGAACACTCTGCATACTTCAATTGTATGCAAACATAACGGGAAATAAGCGAAAGCATGAATGCTTCGTATGAAAGATAGTTAACCTGTTTCTCCGGGGTAATAAAAAAGACTAAAATAACATCAATTTCAGTACCATTACCTCTTCAAGATTCGGCTTCAATTGCTACTGTAGCAATTGAAGCCAGATAAAAGTTAGATGCAATTCCTTTTTTGTATATTTTTCATGCACCCACAGGTACCTTCTCTCAACAGCATACATGCATAACAGACCGTATCTCGGTGTAACAACTTTCGAATCAACAGGAATTTCTTTATTGAAAAATATAGAATCTCACGACATCAATGATATTAAAGGATATAAGCTTCGTGATGCCGATATAAGTTCCCCCACCATTCTTCAACTACACTTATGAACCCACGTTAACTACGTCCCGCTTTAATGGAATTAGGGAAAAATTGATTATGAATTAATTTATAATATAACTGTCGAATCATGCTGGAAATTCCGCAATGGCTGTCACACAATCATCTTATCATTGAACAGGACTCTTTTTTTATCAGACATGAATATTCCTCTGTCTTAAGATAATGAAAGACAGGGGCACCATTAAGTAGTCGTTTATCCTGAGTCTGGTGCACCCGTAACTTTCCTCTCGCCAGTAAAATAATACTTATGACTCCGTCAGTATTGACTACAGCCAAAATTACGCTGGCTATCAGAATTATCTTTGCTGTAGTCCTTCGCCAGATAGTTCAACCTGTCAGTGACATTTGATAACTGATTCGTAAAGTTGTTATGATTTTTACTGAGGTGGGAATAGCAACTGGCAGGAAATTCCACGAGAGAATAGTACTGTTGATGGTTATTTACTGTATTCAACCCCAGGGCACGAATCCAGGCCTCCATAATCATCATGGCCAAATTGTGGGTATATTCTCCGTCTGTACTGGTATAGGTTCCAGGATAAGCATATGCTTCGCGATTAAAGAGTAAGGCCACATGATAATGTTTTTTCCCGTGTTCATTAAACTCCCTTGCCCAGATATGACGAACATAACAAGAGTGAACCCGCTTCCCCGCATTGTATTTTTTCAATAAATCAGCTTCAATCTGTGATTTTAGAGACACAATGAAACGGGTAACGATGCCTGAGTCAGACTTGTATGTTCCTGTTTCAATCTCAGGTAAACGAAGATCCACCCTCAGTACCATAACTCGGGGATAATCATTAAGGGCTTTTGTGATAGTCTCCTGAATACGTTTAACGTAGTTCTTATTCAGCACACCGTAGCTGTTAGTATTGACACTCATGATGAAAGACCTTATTTAGTGAGTTTGTTCAATAGAATATATATAGACAGTAATAAATTAATCTCCGTCTTTAAGATTGATACTTGGGAGTGCAATGCTATACGAATGTGTATTACTGATTTAACGTTAGACAAAGTCTTGTTGATTATTCGCAACCAATGAGCTTGTTTATTAGCTGATTTCGCTTGCATTATGCATAATCGTTGAATGTATTCAGCACGCTTATTAACATACTCACAAAACATCAGTAATGTGTATCTATATTAATATATTACCAACCCGACAAAAGCCCGAGTATTTTTACACAAAAATGCAATAGAAGAATAAAATGCTTAAAACTCGTGTTTTCACATCAAATAAGCGCTTGTTTTTACTCTCAAGTTAGCACTTTTTCACATACAATAGACAGCTTAGAAAATGATCTTTTACACCTAATCTGTCATACCCAAATCTGCCCTCTCTACGATAACAGTTCATCTCCTTCAAAATTAGATTCAAAAAAAACTCAGACCGATATTACCAGTCTGAGAACGGAAGCAGAAATGCTGCCGTTTTGTTTTTTCACTCATGGAGGTTAATGTGTCCGATAAAACTGAACAGGGCCTTGATACCCTGAAGCAACAGCTGTCTATCCTACCTGAAACACTCTCCTGCACGATACTGAACCGCATCAGGCAGCATATCCATTACGAACCAGTCATTGGCATCATGGGTAAAACAGGGAGTGGAAAAAGTTCTCTCTGTAATGCTCTCTTTCAGCAGCCCCTCAGCCCAGTCAGTGATGTGCAAAGCTGTACCCGTGAACCGCTTCGCTTCACGCTTGATACAGGCGGACGCCGCATGACACTGGTCGATTTACCCGGTGCAGGAGAATCTCTCATCTATGACCGTGAATATCAGCAGCTCTATAAAGAACAACTACCGAAGCTGGATTTAATTCTCTGGGTGATTAAAGCGGATGACCGAGCCTGTTCAACCGATGAGGCGTTTCACCGGTTCCTGCTCGAATGTGATGTTTCACCAGCCAGCATTGTATTCGTCATTAACCAGGCCGACAAAGCAGAACCTTCGCTGGAATGGGACAGGGAAGCGTCTCAGCCCTCCACCGGCCAGTTGCTGACCCTGACCGCACGAAGCGCAGCCATTTCACGACAGTTCTCCTGCCCATATCCTGTTCATGCGGTGTCGGCCAAAACCGGTTACAACCTAGCCCGTCTGGTTGAAACCATGATGTTTGCCCTGCCCTCGGAGGCCAGCAGCGGCGTGTTTCGTCAGGTCAGAGAAGAGCACCGAACTACGGAGGCAGAGAGTACTGCCCGAAAAGATTTTGGCGATTTGCTAAGTGAACTGCTCAGCCAGATTATGGACGCAATTCCTCTGCCAAAGCCCGTCCGGGAAGCATTTGTAACGATCCGCGAAGGCATTGTGAATGTCGCATCTGCCCTGTGGCACTGGTTTTTTTGATAGATGGGAAAATGATACTCATGAAGTTGTCATGGCCTCTTTTGAGCATGCTGCTGCGACATCTCTGCAGACGGTCAGTTACCCGGCCCCTGTATTACTTTCAGCGCAGGCTTGCCGGAACAAGAATCCTGAATGTCCATTTGGCTTTCATCGTTTTGCTGCGCATTTTGTTACATGTACTGAGTGAGCGATTTATACAATGCTGCAGAACTGCCTCTTTTAGATTTGCCAATTACACCTGCCGACCTCCTTATTGACAGGGTATGTCCATCTGCAGTCGCCCTGAAGAAGCGATCGTAATATTTCTCTTTAATTCAACAAGTTACTATGGGAAAAATAATTCATCTTTTCTGCCAGTCTCGCTCATCGCTGGTCATAACCTGTCCAGCACGTCCTGCATAATAACCGCTTGAGTTATTTCAGTGTTTTTCATTTACGGAGGGCATATGCGCGCCACGGATCCTGCGCATCGTCACGACAGGCTGGCACTCAGGCTGTCAGTTATTATCAGTCGGCTTCTTGCCGGAGAATCCCTTTCACTGAAATCTCTGTCTGACGAATTTGGCGTGTCTGAACGCACACTGCGCCGGGATTTCTCTCAGCGACTGCTGCATCTAGATCTCACTGGCGATAACGGCTGCTGGCGTTTACGGACTAACCCGATGCGCGATCATACTCCTGGTGCGCTGGCATTTGCCCGCAACACCGGAATTGCCCGCCTTATTCCCTCACAGAGCCGTCAGTTAATGCAGCTGTTGATGAATGAAAATGGCACATCTCCGTGTCTGATAGGTCATGTATATCAATCTGCAGGGATCCGCCCGGACTGCTTTCAGCGACTTGCTGAAAGCATTTATCTCCATCGGATGGTCAACCTGCTCGTTAAGGGTATTCATCACGACCACCTTGAGCCCTACCGGCTGATTTTTTCACATGCAAATTGGTATCTGGTGGCCTGCCGGCAGGGAGTCATTCAAGTTTTTTTACTTGACGAAATTAACTCTGTCTCACTGTCAGAGCAGAATTTCAAACATCGCAACGAGACTAACGCGCTTATCGTCATGGAGGACTTCATCAATGCGCTCCCGCATTTTCACTTTATCAGCAACGTTATTCATACCTTCGGAGAGCCTTCTCCCGAGACTCAGACCAAACCAAAAGGAGTCAAAACATGAAACATGGTACACCTCTTCTGTTAAGCGCAGGAATAATGCTCTCATTGATGTCGGCCGCAAATGCCGCGACGCCCGAAGCTCTTATACAGGCGCATCACCAGCGCTGCGGCAAGCCCGTCTTCTATGCTCAGACCTCTAACCACAAAAAAGAGGTCGAGATTTGCATCATCACCCCGTCGGTATCGTATTCATTCGGCAGGATCGGCACAGAACCTAAGGAAATGAACATTACCGTACCGACCACCGCCACCACGTATGCATACCAGAGAAATCAGGTTATCAGCCTGCAGGAATTTACTGTCCGGAACGGTGATATCTCATACCTGGTATCTGCCGGGACAAACGATGAAGGTAAACCTTTCGCGTCCCTAGACGTTTATCAGGGAACACCCGATGCGGGTAAGCATCTGGCAGAAATCCGGCTCGACCCGGATACGGTGGTGAACAACATCAGCCATGCCCTTGCACAGGAAGGTGTAGCGCAATCAGACAGTCTCTGAGCACAGATGTCTAAACATATGGATATTTACAGAATGATTAACAGGCAATTAAAAATGACGACGGCTCCCTGGGGCGTATTAGTGCTCTTCACTCTTCTGTCAGCTCTGGCCGTCAGCGGTTGTGGTGACAAGAACGAAAGCGAGTTTATCCGGGGCTGCAAGTCCAGTGGGGGAACCACCGCGGTCTGCAACTGTATTTGGGATACGCTTAAGACGACATATACCCACGGGGAACTGGAGAAAATAAACCAGCAGTATGGCTATGTGCCGCCACGTTTTATGGACAACATGCAAAGAGCTGCTTTGCAGTGCAGAAATAAGGACTGACCAGAATGACGATTGTTCTTAAATATTTCGCGATTGCCTTCGCCATCGCGCTTGTGGTTCTCCTGTTTAACGTATTCGGGAACACGGGCGAAATTCGCAGTTTCGGACAGGGGATGGGGTATCTGTTCTGGATGACACTCGGCCCCGGAGCCGGTATGACAGTCGGCGCGTTCCTGCGCCTGTGGCTGATGCCGGACAGCGTCTATACCACCGGTGGAATGGGAGGCCTGCTGAAGGCCCGTTTGTTCTGGCTTATAGGCCCTCAGTGTATCGGCTGGCTGGCCGGTCTGATGACGGTTGGCAAACAACTGATGTAATACGTTACACGTCCCCATGTCCATATAAGAATCGCAAAAAATTTATATATCCTTCAGAAAGGAAAGACCATCATGTTTAAACATGTACTGACCGCCACGCTGATCATCATCAGCACCTCAGCCGAGGCTGACACTGCGCCTCTGTCCGTAAATTCACAGGGAACGTATTTGATTAATAATCCGAATCTTCCCGTCTGGCAACTCACTCTGACCAGCCTGGAAAACGACATCACCATTCAGTCACTCACTCTCAACCGAGGCAACTGTCTGATTTCCATCGCTGGACGGGGTAAGAATATGAACAAACGTCTGGGCTACGGGCAAACGTTTTCTTTCACCACGCCGAGTAACAGTAACTTCACCCGTTGCCGTCCACTGGAACTGACGGTTCAAACGAGCAAGGGTCCCTATACCTTTAACTGGCAGTAATGGCAACCACTTCTTTTGCACTTAATATTTGAATTCATTATCTGATAAGGAAATTATCCCATGGTCGACATCAATACCCTCAGCCAGCGGCTCAATACCCGTACGCTGCATTTGATCCTGCTCAGCATGGCCACCTGTGGAGTCTGGCCCCTGCTCTGGCTCTACAAAAAACAAGATATCATTAGCGATACCACGGGTTACCCGCTTTACGGCAAGATGTTTATTATTTGGTTGACCGTCTGTTTCGGGCTCAGCCGCCAGCTGGGTGCAATGGCAGCGCCTGACCCCTACGGCTATGACTCAACCGGTGATATCCTGCTTGCGCTTAGCGGACTACTCTCAATGGCCAGTGGCATCATGTATGTGGTCTGGGCCTTTAAAGCCAGAACGGCGCTACGTCACTATGCGCTGAACACGTTTCGCTTCGACCTAAAGATGAACGCCTTTTATACCGTGCTGTTTAATGTCTTCTACATCACATATTGCATCAATGACATGCACCAGGCACTGGCGAAACACATGATTATTCATGGTACTCCCGCAACATCGAACGCCCCCGCTCCGGCCCGGACAGAACAGACAAACCTGCCCTGATAACTACCACAACATCAGTACCACAACCCTCCGACGCCCTGCTCATCCGAGCGGGGCGTTTTCTTTTGTTTCTCAGAAAGGAGATATCCATGCGTTTAGCCAGCCGTTTTGGCGCAGTCAACCTTATCCGTCGTGACCGACCGTTAACCCGTGATGAACTGGCACATTATGTACCCAGCGTTTTCAGTGAGGAAAAGCATGCCTCCCGCAGCGACAGATATACCTGTATCCCCACCATCACCCTCCTCGATAACCTGCAGCGCGAAGGGTTTCAGCCGTTCTTTGCCTGCCAGACCCGCGTGCGGAACCCTGACAAACGTGAACACACGAAGCACATGCTGCGCCTGCGGCGTGAGGGCCAGATTACCGGTAAACAGGTCCCGGAAATCATTCTCCTCAACAGCCATGACGGCTCCAGCTCATACCAGATGCTGCCGGGGCTGTTTCGTTTTGTCTGTCAGAACGGTCTGGTCTGCGGCGAAACCTTTGGGGAGGTGCGGGTGCCGCACAAGGGCAATGTGGTGGAGAAGGTCATTGAAGGAGCCTACGAAGTGCTGGGGATATTTGACCGGGTGGAAGAAAAGCGGGACGCCATGGAGTCGCTGATACTCCCCCCACCGGCACAGCAGGCGTTTGCCAGAGCCGCGCTGACGTATCGCTTTGGTGAAGCGCACCAGCCGGTAACAGAGTCTCAAATCCTCTCTCCGCGCCGCTGGCAGGATGAGAGAAACGACCTGTGGACAACCTGCCAGCGCATTCAGGAGAACCTGATGAAAGGTGGCCTGCCGGGCAGAACCGCAAAGGGAAAACGGGCCCGCACGCGTGGGGTTAACGGTATCGACAGCGACGTGAAGCTCAACCGGGCCCTGTGGGTGATGGCAGAAAGCCTGCTGGAAAACCTGAAATAATGTCGCGTTTTCCCGATGGTGTGATTCAGGTATCAACTCATTCACATCCCCTGACCCGCCAGGACAGTTGTCGCGCCATCTCAGACGACGACCTGTGCGCCTGGTGTTCGCACCTTCTTACCGCCCCGGTGAACTCTGCCTGTGTAGCTTAAGCCTCCCCGAAGGTCACTGGCCCTCATGCTGTGATGAAGATGGCTATTCCCAGGCCTGTCCGTCACTTCGCTTCAACAATCCCTCTCAATAACAAAGGAAATTGCATGAATAATGCACTTCACCTCACCTGCACGGTGACGGAATCTCTCACATCACCACGAACTGATGCAGACTGCATCGTGTGCACACCGGTGCCCGATGAACAGCGTGTCGACTTCTGGCCACAGCACTTTGGCAGCATACCGCAGTGGATAATCCTGGAGCCCACAGTCTTCGCCTGGATGGACCGCGTCTGTGAGGATTACAGTGGGGGCATCTGGCAGTTTTATACGTTAAGCAATGGCGGTGCGTTTATGGCGCCCGTAGCCGCTGCCGGCCGCGATGAAAAGTGGAGGTTATTTAACGCCATGAACGGTAACGGTGCCGAAATGAGTGCAGAGGCTGCCGGGCTGGCTGTCTGCCTCATCGCATACAGCCATCATGCCTGCCGCACGGAATGCGACACCATGACGGAGCACTATTACCGGTTGCGGGATTATGCGCTGACGCATCCTGAATGCAACACCATCATGCACATCATCGACTGAGGCCAGCCGCTATGAAACAACAGCTACCCTTGTTTGCCATCGCACTACCGGCATCCGCACAGCAGACTATCCGGGAGGCTATCACTCTGCTGGAAAATCAATTACGTGAACCCGGTACGCCATTCACGTCCAGCCAGTCAGTACGTGACTGGCTGCGTCTGCAGTTTGCCACGCTTGAGCGTGAAGTCTTTATCGTGATATTTCTTGATAACCAGCATCAACTACTGGCTTACGAGATACTGTTTCAGGGCACCATTAACAGTATTACCGTGCACCCACGTGAGGTGGTCAAGGCCGGACTGAAACATAATGCCGCTGCAGCCGTTCTCGCGCACAATCACCCGTCAGGCTACGCAGAACCCAGCACTGCCGACAGGCAAATTACAGAATGCCTGAAACAAACACTGGCATTGGTTGAGATCCGCCTGCTGGACCACCTGATTATCGGTGGTATGGATATTGTTTCTCTTGCAGAGCGCGGCTGGCTATAAGGGTCAGGGAGAAATACGTCTGTAATTAATATGTAATTCTCTTATGAATATACGCTATAGGCACAAATGCCACGAGTTCAGCACGGTAAACAAGAACAAAATCATTATCAGAAGAGGGAAAATAATCAGAAGCAAACGAAAACGCCACATAAACCACATATGGAATTGCTAATATTATAAGCTCATGTGAGAATGCCTTCCTTAAAAGGGGCATTCTCAATCCTCCTGGGGGTAATTATTTTTTTGCTGATTTATAAGATGAACTCAGCTTAATAACATTTATTTTTGTAGCTCTGCTTCGGCTTCCTGCAAGTCTGCCCTGGATTCGTTGAGCTTAGCTTGTTTTTTTGCGATCTTATCAGCACTTCCGGACGCATTTGCCTCCTGAAGCTCCTGTTCCCGCTCGATGACCTTTTGCTGTTTTTTAAGCACGTCAGCCTCACGCTCTTTTGTGAGCGAGGCATCCGTACAGGTTGCGACAACTTCTGCATAGGCTTTTTTTAAGCCCTTAACGCGATAACTATTTTCGTGCGTTTCCGCCTGCCGAATTTGCTGCTCGATGTTATACCGTTTAGCAGCACATCCCGTTAATGCTTCCGCCGCCTGTGCTGAAAGAGAAATGCCCATCGTGACAATTACTGCGATAATTGATTGCTTTTTCATATTTTGATTCTCCATTTATTTAACTCGTCTACTTTGAATCATTTCGGCAAATATAGAATTTTCTGAAATTTTTATTTTCCATAGATGAAGGATTGACGATGAAAGAAACAATAATTTATGTTACAAGTTAATAGCTTTTATAAAAGAGGAACCTGTTTCCATGAAAAAATCTACTATACCAGGATTAGCGTTCATTGCGATAACCAGCTTACTGGCTGGTTGTCATGCACAAACGCAAACATCGGCCTCCAGAGATCAAATTCAATTTAAGACTCAGACAGTGCCTTTGCCGTACAACGTGGTGCTCTCAGGTTCTGTTAATGATCATATGCAATGTGAAAACTGCGGTAATAACGGCAAAAAGACCTTCATCAAAGGAGGTGAGCATCTCAGCCAGTACAGTATGATGATTGACAGCCCGTACTTTGTCTTCCTCTGTAATAACTCAACCGACGACTGTCGCAACGGAAAATGGATTGCAATTAATAAAAATCTCGTCGAACCGCATGTCAGAACGATTTCACTCGCCGGCGATACGGTTCTTAGCGATCTCCGCCCGGCAAATGACGCGCATAACACCTGGCTACAGGTGACTTATGCCAATGGAGAGCAGCACGTATTTACTTTCGACAACAATAAATAGTCGCATATCAACCGACTTTTCTCGCCTGGTTTTCTCAATGGGATTCTTGTCACTGAAAGGAAACGGGATAAGTGTTTGAATAATGGCTGAGAGGCTGGCCTCTCCTGCCATTCCGACATCTCTACGTTTTGTAGTTGCCTTCATGCCGGGTTCTTTGGCATGTTAACCTAACCTGACCTTTCCATTTTGTTCACGTGACGAGTTTGCGAGCACAGCGATGATTAAGTGGCCCTGGAAATCAAATGACGCTGGTCAACATGTGGCGCTGCCGTGGGATGACGCGCTGGCGATCCCCGTGCTGGCCAACCTCCAGCCGGATGAACAGTCAAAGCTGATTCAACTGGCAGATCGCTTTTTGCAGCAAAAGCGGCTGGTCCCGCTGCAGGGGTTTGAGCTGGATGCACATAAAAGTGCACGTATCGCCCTGCTGTTTTGCCTGCCGGTGCTCGAACTGGGTATCGAATGGCTGGATGGTTTCCACGAAGTGCTGATCTACCCGGCGCCGTTTATCGTTGACGACGAATGGGAAGATGATATCGGGCTGGTGCATAACCAGCGCGTGGTGCAGTCCGGTCAGAGCTGGCAGCAAGGGCCGATCATCCTTAACTGGCTGGATATTCAGGACTCGTTCGATGCCTCTGGCTTTAACCTGATTGTTCACGAAGTGGCGCATAAACTGGATACCCGCAACGGCGATCGCGCCAGCGGTGTTCCGCTGATCCCGCTGCGTGAAGTCGCCGGTTGGGAGCACGACCTGCATGCGGCGATGGAAAATATCCAGGATGAGATTGACCTTGTCGGGGAAAGCGCGGCCAGCATTGATGCCTATGCGGCAACCGATCCGGCCGAGTGTTTTGCGGTGCTGTCAGAGTATTTCTTCAGCGCCCCGGAGCTGTTCGCCCCGCGTTTCCCGGCCCTGTGGCAACGTTTTTGTCATTTTTATCAGCAGGATCCCTTGCAGCGTTTGCGGCAAAGTGAGGAGTCCGGCAGCCACGCCTCCCGCCAGGTCCACTAAGGCCTTCCGACAGGGGGACGCTCAACCGACCGTACCCCTAAGCTCAGGGCTAGAAACAGCAGCGCCATCGCCCAGGCGGCCACGATTAAAAACGTTTCACCGAACATGCGCGTCACCAGCGGCACCAGCAACGCGCTGAGGCCGTAGCCCAGGGTATGGCTGGTGGCGATCACCCCCGCCCCTTTGCCTGTCGTTAACCTGTCGTTCAGCAGCAGCTGATATCCGGGCGTTGCCATCGCCGCCCCCAGCGAGGTGATGACGATCCCCACATAGAACAGCGCCACATCCGCGAGACACATCACCCCAAGCCCGACCACCATCAACACCGCGGCCAGGCAAAGTAACGTCATCGGGCGAAAGTGCTGCGGACGCACCACCAGAAACTGGGCAGCGAGCGTTGCCAGCGCGGCCAGGCTCAGCAGCAGCGCAACGTGATGACTGATTTGCGCCGCATTGCCGTCCAGCAATGGGCTCAGATGGGGTGACAGGCCAAGCTGCATCAGACTCACCAGCGCCGCCAGCAGCAGCGCCAGCAGCAGAAACGGCAGCATTGCTGCGGTTAGCCGGGTCGACTGGTGCGCCACCGGCGGCAGCGGCGGATCGGCGACTTCGCGCAGCACCAGCAGCAGAGCGATTAACGGCGCGATCGCCATCAGCCACAGCGGCGCCACCGGGTCAACGCTGAGCATCATCGCCGCCAGCGGCGGACCGAGCAGACGCCCGCAGCTGAGACCGGAGCTGATTGTCGCCAGCGCGGCCATTCTTTTCTCCAGCCCCGCACGCTGAATCGCCCACGTCTGGGCCGCAGGCACCAGCCCTGAGACCGTCAGGCCGTACAGCGTTCGCGAGAGAACCAGCCCCGCCAGCCCCCAGGCGGTATCCAGCCTCCCGGCGGCCATCGCCCAGACCACCAGCGCCATGACGACAAAACTGGCCAGATAGCCGCTGAGCGCGGCCAGCATCACGCTTTTACAGCCGTGCCGCTCGCTCTGGCGTCCCCACCAGGGCGAGGCCGGTAAAAAGAGCATCGATCCGAACATCAACAGACCCGCCCAGACGGAGAGCGAGAGTCCGGTCAGGGTGACCAGCTGCGGCAGCATCACCAGCAAACCGTTTTGTCCGATCCCTAATAAACCTGCACACAATGCCAGGGGCCAGTTCGCTTTCGGGGTGAGATTGTCCGTCAGAGTGTCAGAAAGTGAGCGCATAGAATTGTGAACATAGTGTCAATAAATGTGTGGAAATCATGAACTTTATGAAAACAAATATTGCAAAAATAGTTGCGACTGTAAACAGAATGAATATCATAACGAGAATTATTATCAGTCATGGAATGAGGTACACCTATGCGTACTCTGCCCCGCTCTGCCGGTACAGACGTTGCGGCCCAGTGTTTTTTAAACGCCCTGTTGCGCGAAACGAAGGACTGGCGCTATCTCCCCGCGACCTGTGCGGATGCGTTATCGCAGATCCATATCCCGCTCTCGCCAACCCAGGCCATTCGGGTTTCAGTACACTATTTTTCCCCAACCCAGCATCATCAGTACCGTTTCCCGGCAACGCTTATCCAGAGCGACAGCGACCATGGTGACGCCGTCACTTTCCCTCAACTGGTTGATTTAATTCTTGAAAAACCCTCTGTAAAAGGCTCACTGGATGCCGATACGCTGGCGCGTTTTAAACAGCGCGTCCTCGAAAGCCATGCCCACACCTGGCAGGCGATCGACTTGCGTCACCGCTGGGCAACCCTGCGCGACGCGCCGCTGACGTTCGCCGAGGCGGAACAGGCGCTGCTGGTGGGGCATGCGTTTCACCCGGCCCCGAAATCGCACGAGCCGTTTAACGAAGCCGAAGCGCGTCGCTATTTGCCCGATTTCGCCTCCCGCTTCCCGCTGCGCTGGTTTGCCGTTGAGAGCGAACTGATTGCCGGCGACAGCCTGAACGTCTCCCTGCGCGAACGCCTGCTGCGCTTCGCCGCCCAGAGCGCGCCTGAGCTGCTCGGCCACTTCACCGACACCCGCTGGCTGCTGCCGATGCATCCGTGGCAGGCGGAGTATCTGCTGGAGCAGGCGTGGTGCCAGCGGCTGGTGACGAAGGGTGCTCTGCAGGATCTGGGCGAAGCGGGCGCACAATGGCTGCCGACAAGCTCTTCCCGCTCGCTGTACAGCGAAACCAACAGCGACATGATTAAGTTTTCCCTCAGCGTGCGCCTGACCAACTCGGTGCGCACGCTGTCGGTGAAAGAAGTTAAGCGCGGGATGCGCCTGGCGCGTCTGGCGAAGACGGCGCGCTGGCAGGAACTCCAGGCGCGCTACCCCACCATGCGCGTCATGCAGGAAGACGGCTGGGCGGGTCTGCGTGATGAAAGCGGCACCATTCAGGAAGAGAGCCTGATGGCGCTACGCGTCAACCTGCTGTTTGATACCCCGGCTACGCAAACCAACGTGCTGGTGAGCCTGACGCAGGCCGCGCCGGACGGCGGTGATAGCCTGCTGGCCGCGGCGGTGCGCCGTCTCAGCCAGCGGCTGGATTTACCACTAGCCCAGGCCGCGCGCTGCTGGCTGGACGCCTATTGCGACCGCGTGCTCCTCCCGCTGTTCAGCGCCGAGGCGGACTACGGTCTGGTGCTGCTGGCACACCAGCAAAATATCCTCGTTGAGATGCAGCAGGATTTCCCCGTCGGGCTTATCTACCGTGACTGCCAGGGCAGCGCCTGGACCGAAGGGGCCGACGCGTGGCTGCAGGAGGCGGGCGAAAGCGAGGTGGAAAACCGCTTCGGCGAGAGCCAGCTGCTGCGCTACTTCCCCTATTACCTGCTGCTGAACTCCACCCTTGCCGTGACGGCCGCCCTCGCCGCTGCCGGCTTCGACAGCGAAGAGAGCCTGATGTCCCGGGTGCGTGATGCACTGGCCGGACTGCGCCAGACCGCGAAGCAGACCCGCTGTCTTGACTACGTGCTCGACAGCCCGACCTGGAACTGCAAGGGCAATTTCTTCTGCTACCTGCACGACCGCAACGAAAACACCATTGCCGACCCGGCGGTGATCTATTTCGACTTTAGCAACCCGTTTTACAAGGAGAAGGCGTGATGGCTAACGCGAATATCGTCCATTCCGGCTACGGCTTTCGCTGCACCACAACGGATAAATCTCTTCCGCTGAGCCTGGGTCTCGACGGCAGCGCGGTGCTTGAGCGCATGAACGACATTCCAGACGGCTGGCTGGTCGAGGCGCTGGATCAGCTGTTCGTCGCCGCACCGTCGCTGACCGGCATCACGCTGCCGTGGGCAGTCTGGCAGGATGAACCCCAGGCGCAGGCGCTGTTTCGCCAGGCTCACGGGGATTATCTGGCCCGCGAGACCTTCTGGCAGCTGCCGCTGTGGCTTAAAGGCGAACGTCCGCAGGCCAGCGGTGGCATGCAGTTTGATGAGAGCCGTCAACTGTACTTCCCGCTGCGCCCTCACCGTCCGCAGGGCGAAGTCTATCGCCGTTACGATCCACAGATTAAACGCACCCTGAGCTTCCGCGTGGCGGACGTGGCGCTGGACGGCGAACGTTTTACCCAATGGATGAACAATCCACGCGTCAACGCCTTCTGGGAGATGGCCGGCCCGCAGGCCGAGCAGGAGAACTACCTGCGCCGTCAGCTTGATTCGACGTACTGCTATCCGGTTATCGGCTGCTTTGACGATCGGCCGTTCGGCTATTTTGAGCTTTACTGGGCGCCGGAAGATCGCATTGGTCGACACTATCGCTGGCAGCCGTTTGACCGCGGGCTGCATATGCTGGTCGGGGAAGAGAACTGGCGCGGCGCGCAGTATATCCGCAGCTGGCTGCGCGGCCTGAGCCACTATCTGTTTATGGATGAACCGCGCACCATGCGGATTGTCGCCGAGCCACGTTTCGACAACCAGCGCCTGTTCCGCCATCTGGCTAGCGCCGGTTTCGACACCATCAAAGAGTTCGATTTCCCGCACAAGCGTTCGCGCCTCATCATGAGCGAACGTCACCGCTTCTTCAGCGAGGTGGGCCTGTGAACGCACTCTGGCAAAAAGTGAACCGTGAGATGGTGGCGAAGATCCTCGCCGAGCTGGAATACGAGCGCACCCTGCGCGCCGAGTCCCTGGACACGGACCGCTGGCAAATCACCATGGGCAGCGAAACCTGGCAGTTTCACGCCACGCGCGGGATCTGGGGCTGGCTGCATATCGACCCGAACAGCCTGACCGCCGTGAGCGGCGCGGCCATTGAAGCCGAAAGCGCGCTGCTGCAGCTGGCCACGGTGCTGGAGATGAGCGATGCGCAAACGGCAGAGCATCTGGAAGATCTCTACGCCACGCTGCGGGGCGATATTCAGTTGCTGCAGGCGCGTGAAGCGCTGGATGCCGACGCGCTTATCCACCTCGACCCGGACGAACTGCAGTGTCTGATGAGCGGCCATCCGAAGTTTATTTTTAACAAGGGACGCCGCGGCTGGGGGCTGGATGCGCTGCGCCAGTACGCGCCGGAATACCGCGGGCGTTTTCGCCTGTACTGGGTCGCCGTTAAGCGTGAGCATCTGGTCTGGAGCAGCGACGCCGATTGCGACATTCACAATCTGCTGGCCAGCGCGATGGACAACGCCGAGCGCGCCCGCTTCAACACCCGCTGGCAGGCGTTGGGGCTCGACGACAGCTGGTTGCCTGTGCCGCTGCACCCGTGGCAGTGGCAGCAGAAGATCGCCATTCATTTCCTGGCCCAGCTGGCGCGCGGTGAGATGGTGGAGCTGGGCGAATTTGGCGATGAGTACCTGGCGCAGCAGTCCCTGCGCACGCTGACCAACGCCAGTCGTCGTACGAAATATGACATCAAGCTGCCCCTGACCATCTACAACACCTCCTGCTATCGCGGTATTCCGGGCAAGTACATTGCTGCCGGGCCGCTGGCGTCGCGCTGGTTACAGCAGCAGTTCGCCAGCGACGCCACCCTCACCCGCTCTGGCGCGCAGGTGCTTGGCGAACCTGCGGCGGGGTATCTCTCGCATCCGGGTTATGCCGCATTGCCGAAAGCGCCCTATCGCTACCAGGAGATGCTGGGCGTGATCTGGCGGGAAAACCCCTCCTGCTATCTGCAGGACGGTGAACAGGCGGTGCTGATGGCGGCGCTGATGGAGACCGATAACGCCGGGCGTCCGCTGATTGACGCGTGGATCACACACTCGGGGTTAAGCGCCGAAGCGTGGCTGGAAACGCTGTTTGAGGCGACGGTGATCCCGTTCTATCACCTGCTGTGTCGCTACGGCGTGGCGCTCATCGCCCACGGGCAGAACGTGACGCTGGTGATGAAAGATTACGTCCCACAGCGCATCCTGCTGAAGGATTTCCAGGGCGATATGCGCCTGGTGGATGAGGATTTCCCGCAGGCGCAGAGCCTGCCGGAGCAGGTGAAAGCCGTCACGGCGCGCCTGAGCGCGGATTACATCATTCACGACCTGCAAACCGGCAACTTTGTGACGGTGCTGCGGTTTATCTCGCGTCTTACCCAGCAAAGCGGGGTCAGCGAAACGCGTTTCTACCAGATCCTCGCCGGCGTGCTGCAGCGCTATATGGCTGCGCACCCGGATCTGGCGGAGCGCTTTGCCAAATTCGATCTCTTCAGGCCGCAGATCATTCGCGTGATCCTCAACCCGGTCAAACTGACCTTCTCCGAACACGACGGCGGCAGCCGCATGCTGCCGAACTACGTCTCCGACCTCGATAACCCACTTTTTCTGGCCTCACGGGAGTCAGCGCAATGAAAACCTATGATTTCATCGGCATTGGTATTGGCCCGTTTAACCTCAGCATCGCCGCCCTCGCAGAGGGGCTGGACGGCTTTAGCTCGCTGTTCCTTGAGCGTAAACCGCATTTTTCCTGGCACCCGGGAATGATGGTGCCGGACTGCCACATGCAGACCAGCTTCCTGAAGGATCTGGTCAGCGCCGTGGAGCCCACTAACCGCCACAGCTTCCTCAACTACCTGGTGCAGCGTAAAAAGTTCTACCGCTTTCTGACCACCGAGCAGCGCACCGTCTCTCGCGAAGAGTTTGCCGATTACCTGTGCTGGGCGGCGGAAAACCTCACCAACCTCGCCTTCAGCCAGCAGGTGCAGCAGGTCAGTTTTGATGAGAACAGCGGCCTGTTTGAGGTGGTAACCCAGCGCGATCGCTTCCTGGCACGCCATGTCTGCGTGGGGATTGGCAAACAGATCAATCTGCCCGACTGCGTCACCGTGCAGGACGATACCTGCTTCCACGCCAGCGAGATGATGCTGCGCACGCCGGATCTTGCGGGCAAGCGCGTGACTATCGTCGGCGGCGGACAGAGCGGCGCCGACCTGTTTTTAAATATCTTCCGCGGGGAATGGGGACAGCCGCTGAGCCTGAACTGGGTGTCACGCCGCAACAATTACAACGCGCTGGATGAGGCCGCATTTGCCAACGAGTATTTCACGCCGGAGTACGTGGACAGCTTCTCCACGCTTGGTGAAGAGGCCCGTCGCCAGATGCTGCACGAGCAGAAGATGACCTCCGACGGGATCACCACCGAGTCCCTGCTGGCCATTTACCGCGCCATGTACCACCGCTTTGAAGTACTGCGTGAAAAACCCTGGGCGCACCTGATGCCGTCCCGCTCGGTGACCGCGCTGACGCGGCTGCAAAACGGGCAGCGCCTGAGCATACAGCATCATCTCGACGGCGGCAGCGAGCAGCTGGAGAGCGACGTAGTGATTTTTGCCACCGGCTACCGTGCCGTACAGCCGGCGTTCCTCGCGCCGCTGGCTCACCGCCTCCAGCTGGATAAGGACGACGCCTTCTGTATCAACAACGACTTCACCCTTGAATGGGACGGCCCGCAGAGCAATCGCCTGTTTGCCGTGAATGCCGGGATGCACCGTCTCGGCATTGCCGAACCCCAGCTCAGCCTGATGGCATGGCGTGCAGCGCGAATTCTGAATCGCGCGCACGGCGATGAGCCGTTTGAGCTGGCCACTACCCCCGGCGTGATCCACTGGCGCAGCACCGCCAGCCCGGAGAGCAGCCAGGTTTTTAAATCGTTAGCCAAAACGACTGAGTACTGACACACACATTCAGGATCAACATAACAATGAAACGTTCTCATCTTTGGGTTTTAAATCCGTGCTTGCTTGCAATGCTTTCTACCTCTGCGTGGGCAGAAGAACAAAAGGAAGAAAATATCGTTGTCTCCGCCAGCCGCGCGCACCGCAGCGTGGCGGAGATGGCGCAGACCACCTGGGTTATTGAGCGGGCTGAAATTGAGCAGCAGGTTCAGGGGGGAAAAGAGATTAAAGACGTCCTGGCGCAGCTGATACCGGGCATGGACGTCAGCAGCCAGGGGCGTACCAACTACGGCATGAACCTGCGCGGCCGTTCAATGATGGTGATGGTGGACGGCGTGCGTCTGAACTCGTCCCGCAGCGACAGCCGTCAGCTTGACTCGATCGATCCGTTCAACATCGACCGTATCGAAGTGATCTCCGGCGCCACCTCGCTCTACGGCGGCGGCAGTACCGGGGGTCTGGTGAACATCGTCACCAAAAAAGGCCAGCCGGAGACTGAGGTCGAGTTCCAGACCGGTGCCAAAAGCGGCTTTAACAGCCATAACGATCACGATGAGAACGTGTCGGCGGCGGTCAGCGGCGGGAATGATAACGCGTCCGGCCGTCTGTCGGTCTCCTATCAGCGCTACGGCGGCTGGTATGACGGCAAGGGCGACGAGGTAATTATCGATAACACCCAGACCGGCTTACAATATTCCGACCGTATTGATGTGATGGGCACGGGCACCATCAACATTGACGATCACCAGCAGCTGCAGTTAACCACGCAGTACTACAAGAGCGAATCCGACGGCAAGCATGGCCTGTATCTCGGGAAGAACTTCTCGGCGGTAACGGGTGATGCCACGGCGTATAACAAAAACAACCTGGACTCTGATCGTATTCCTGGTACCGAGCGTCATCTGATCAACCTGCAGTACTCCAATACCGATTTCTGGGGTCAGGACCTGGTTGCGCAGATCTACTATCGTGACGAGAGCCTGACCTACTACCCGTTCCCGACCCTGAGCAAAGGGGCGGTGACCAGCATTGGCGCCTCCCAGCAGAAAACCGATTTTTACGGCGGCAAGCTGACGCTGAACAGCAAACCGGTGGATGACCTGACGCTGACCTGGGGTGTGGATGCCGATCACGAAACCTTTGATGCCAACCAGCAGTTCTTTGACCTGAGCAAAGCGGCGGCGAGCGGCGGCATGAAGCTCGACAACGCCTATAACGTGGGCCGTTATCCGGGCTACAGCATCACCAACCTCGCCCCGTTCCTGCAGGCAAGTTACGACATTGACGCCATCACCCTGAGCGGCGGGGTGCGTTACCAGTACACCGAAAACAAGGTGGACGACTTTGTTGGTTACGCCCAGCAGCAGGCCATCGCCACCGGGAAAGCCACCTCCGCAGACGCGGTACCGGGTGGGAAAACGGATTACAACAACTTCCTGTTTAACGCCGGGATCCTTGGCCGCCTGACCGAACAGCAGCAGCTGTGGTTTAACTTCTCTCAGGGCTTCGAAATTCCTGACCTGGCGAAATATTACGGTTCCGGCACCTATCAGCTTGTCGACGGGCACTATCGTCTGGTTAACAGCGTGAACGTGAACGATTCGAAACTGGATGGTATCAAGGTCAACGCGTATGAGCTGGGCTGGCGTTATACCGGGGATAACCTGCGCACGCAGGTCGCGGCCTATTACTCGCTCTCGGATAAAACCATCACCATCAACAAGACGGACATGACGATTAACCTCGAAGACGACAAGCGTCGTATCTACGGGGTGGAAGGTCAGGTGGACTATTTCTTCACCGACAGCGACTGGAGCACGGGCGCAAACTTCAACGCCATTAAGTCCGAAACCCGTGAAAACGGCAAATGGGAGAAGCTGACGGTTGACAGCGCCAGCCCGTCGAAAGCCAGCGCCTGGGTCAACTGGGCACCGGGCGACTGGACCCTGCGCGTGCAGAGTACGCAGACCTTTGACGTCTCTGATGCCGACGGCAAGAAGATCGATGGCTATAACACCGTCGACTTCCTTGGCAGCTACGCCCTGCCGGTGGGTAAAGTCAGCTTCAGCGTGGAAAACCTGCTGGACAAGGACTACACCACCGCCTGGGGCCAGCGTGCACCGGGGCTGTACAGCCCAACGTATGGCGCACCGGGTCTTTATACCTATAAAGGCCGCGGGCGTACGTTTGGTCTGAACTACTCCGTCCTGTTCTAAGTCATCGCGCCGCCTGCCTGCGGGCGGCGCACTTCCTGTGTAATTTCAGCGCGATTTTGCTATAAAATCAGCGATTTGCTGAAATTGTCGGCAAACGATCAAAAAGGGTGTTTTCCCCCTTTGACAAGGCGTACTGAGGTCGTTACTATGCGCCTCGTTCACACGATTCCTCTGTAGTTCAGTCGGTAGAACGGCGGACTGTTAATCCGTATGTCACTGGTTCGAGTCCAGTCAGAGGAGCCAAATTTGAAAAGCCTGCTTTTGAAGCAGGCTTTTTGCTTTTCTGCGCAAGGTAAATGCAAAACGGCAACCCGGTTGCCGTTTTTAGTGTGTGCACCCTCTCCCGTAGGAGAGGGTTGGGGTAAGGGCATCAAACCGCACGATGTTAACTCAGAATTGCATCCAACCTGGCAAGAACCTCATTTACAACGGCGTCAGGTATGCGTTCCAGCCGCATGCCGTTCCGGGCAGCCATATCAATGGTTCTGGGCTGGTCGCAGCGAATAACGCCCGTTGTTTTTGTCCCCGCCCCTTCCAGTGAAACGGTGAAACCTGCTGTACGTGCAAAGTTCCCGCCGCTGGTGACGGGAACCACTACCGGTAGCCGGGTCAGCTTGTTAAACGATGCCTTCGATACGATGAGTACCGGACGTTTTCCACTTTGCTCGTGGCCGGCAATGGGATCCAGTGAAACGAGCCAAATTTCGCCTCTGTCCATTTACAGGATCTCCTTGCCCACCGCAGGCGCATCAATCCATTCCCGCTCCTCTTCACTCATTTCAGCGTGCGGATCGCACTGCGCCAGCAGCTCCTCAAGGGAATAATGAGGCCGTTTCTGGGGTTCAATAATCAGGCAGCCATTATTAATGGTCATGCCGACTTCGCTGTCCGTCGACAGCTCCAGCGTTTTCAGCACGGCGGGAGGAACCGCCAGCATGATGGATCCACCGACCTTTTTCAGGCGTGTTGTATACATAGCGCACCTCCGAATATTATATTTTAATATAACATCCATAGAGGGAGGTGCACAATTATTCATCAGATTCATGGTGATTTCCTTTTCGTAATGAGTGTGCAGAAAGCCGTTATCCATCGAAGGAGAGTGCAGGTGGGAACGAAGTGCGTAACGAAGAAGGCTGATAATAGAAAACTGGTTTTGCGGTTCAAAGAATTATGGCGGATCGGATAAACGAAATGCGAGGCGGCTTCCGGATTGGAGCTGTGTCGGAGGAGCATCAGCCCGGCGTTACGGGAAACCGCCGCTGTTGAAAAGCCTGCTTTTGAAGCAGGCTTTTTGCTTTTCTGGACTTTGGCGTTAACTCAGCCTATTACGAGGAATAGCCTCCTCCCCCTTCAGAACCGTGATACGAGGAAAAACTCCCGGTTGAGGAGAAATCATTCATACGCGAGCCCATAGATCGTGCAGATGCAGCGCTGGAGCCCCTGAAGCTGACAGGCTGGAAAAGATGCTCTGGCAGCAACAACTGAATGTGCGGCAGAAGGTTTGTTCGTCTGGCTTGCGGCGTGGGCTGATAGTGACCGCTGTTGTTACTCCAGCTGACCAGAATACCATTGTTGATGAGCATATCACCCGCATAGAGCACCTGCTGCCCCCCGGAGAGGGAAGTATGGCCTTCCACGGCGTCAACCGCGCCACTGCTCATATACTCATTGAGAGGATCGTGCCCCCTGGCGCAACGAATTTGTGTGGGATCGGTCATCAGGATGACAAAAATGAACCGGCCGTTAGGTGGCATGGTGACCGCGTTTCCCTGAAGCGTCACCAGCGATAATGTGCCTGGAGTGAGGCGCTGCAAGGTAAAAATCTGATCCTGCCTCGCCGGCGCTTGTGGAGTAAAAAGAACCAGAGAAACGGGCTGTATTGCCGAATGAGTAGCTAATACCTGAGATAATATCCCGGTAAAAGGCATTTCGTCTTTAAGCATCTCTACTTCCTGTCTGAGGTTTTACTATCCATGTAGTGGATAAATTGATGACATAAATCTGAATGATGAAAAATAATACAGGCCGGAATATACCGGCCCTGATTGACTAGGCAGTCGCCCGCTCATTCCACGCATCTGAATGGATGATATTTCCGTCCTTGTAGGTCCAGGTGATTTTTTCATAACGCAGCTGAACACTTTCCATATGATTGAATTTTTCCGTCGCCGGATTTTTAACGTTATGCATTACCGGTGCGACGGAAACCACCTTCACGTTTTCCAGTTTGATATTGTAATACTCCGCCTCCTGTCCCGCGTCATTAATCGCGTACCACTTGAATTCTGCAGATTTCAGCGTCTGGCCTGTCGTCACGGCCTTAAACAGATAAGGCGATGAAGAGTCGAACTCTTTGACAAAGACGACGGGCGCATGAATACGGGTACCCGTGAGTCGCCCGGTATTGCCGTCTGTCGGAATACTCAGGGAGTGCACAAATTCAATAACCTCAATACTGCCTTCACGTTTCTCGACATCAACAGAGCCTTTGATATCTGCACCACCATCATCCTTCAGCCAAAGATAAGACGGAATAGCCATTTCATAAATTCCTTTTAATTAATAAAGATAAATGCATTCATGTTACAAATATGAATGGGATTATTACGATATCATATAACTCTGTTTCTCGTAAGCCAGCATATTTCCTGAGATAAAGACTGCCAGATCAGAATAAATCAGAATTGACATTCTTTTTATATAATATGAGATCAGTAAACATATATATAGCGAATGATTAATACTTCAGAAGTCGGTAATTTTATCGTTATAGTCATGCGCCAGCGAACGCAGTATTTGCGTTACGCGCCCTGCGGAAAGTTTGGCACTATGGTTAAAATATGTTTGTGTATTTATCCAGTGAATGAAACGCCTGCTGGTCGTTAAAGAGAGCGTTTGCGCGTGACTGCTATCCCCCCCTGTTAATGGGCAAACCATCTTACGATTTTCCCCCTGCGTCCAAAGCTGCCACTGGCTTTGCCACCAGCCATGCTGTGTTGTCGCCTGTAAATGCCAGGGTTTACTACTCTCCCCGTCATAGATCTCCTCTTCGATAAACCAAAGTTCGCCCTGCCGCTGACGAAACAGATCTGCCCAAACGGTAATCACTGCGCCGCGAAGAAAGCATTCGTGTGAAATAACATGCATTTTCACTTCAGGAAAAAGGAGGTGCAGTACCCTAAAATGTCCGTGAGCTGCGATAACAGGCCGAAGTATCGCACCTCTGGCATTACGTTTCAGTTCTGCACTGCCATACTGAATTTCATCAAACTGGCTGCGACGCAGAAACTGCATCTCACGCTTATCAACGCGATTGACAATATCCGTTTGTCGCAAATCAGGCTCAGTACTCCCGCGCCAGCGATATCGTAGCGTTTCGCCAGTATCGTGCTGAGTGAAATTTGTGGAAACATGAAGAATATTACCGCGTGCGGCATCGAAACTGAGGAGAACGTACAGTTTCTGTTCTGCACTGCTTCCCTGGAACGGCACAATGAGTGGAACCGTTTCAATACGTTCTGGGGGAGCACTCTTTCTTAATATTTGCTGTTTGGGTGTCCAGACTTTTCTACAGGTCCGGCACTGAATGCGCTGTGTTCCCTGGGGGTTATAACCATAGCAGATAGTTTCCTGGCAATAACATTCAGGGCAAAAAAGACCCTTTTCTGAAGCATATGCAGTTAAGTGAGCAGAGAGCCACTGATTAAATTGTTGTTCGTCAAACAGTGGAGGATAACTCCCGCATGCTCGACAGTGTAATGCCGGATATCCCAACCTGTAATCTGGCCAGATGTAATCTTCAGATGCTGATAGGGGAACACCTAAATTACGGCAACCAAACGATTTGCAGGTAGTAATCGTAAATTGAATCACTCTACGTCACCAACGATTTTTAAAGGTCGATGATTTTGACTCATAGCGTGAGTTTAATAGTGTGAGCAGACTCGCATAAAAAATGCTTTCAGAACGTAAAGTAACGCCTCTTTATATAACTAAAAGGAACTGATTGTGAATATAAAAGCGGTTACCGTAAGTATTCTGTTGGCGTTACCGTTATGGGCTAACGCCAGGGATGTCACCCTTATTTATACCAACGATCTCCACGCACATGTGGAGCCGTATAAAGTTCCCTGGAGTGCTGATGGCAAACGAGATGTCGGGGGGTGGGCGAATATCACCACCCTGGTAAAAGAGGAAAAAGCCAAAAGTAAAGCCACATGGTTTTTTGATGCCGGTGACTATTTTACTGGTCCTTATATCAGTAGTTTAACGAAGGGAAGAGCAATTATTGATATAATGAATACCATGCCGTTTGACGCTGTCACAATGGGTAATCATGAATTTGATCACGGCTGGGATAATACGTTATTACAACTCAGTCAGGCGAAATTTCCAATTGTACAGGGCAACATATTTTATCAGAACAGCAGCAAATTATTCTGGGATAAGCCTTATACCATCATCGAAAAAGATGGCGTGAAAGTCGGCGTCATTGGTTTACACGGCGTGTTTGCCTTCGATGATACCGTATCAGCTGCAACGCGCGTAGGTATTGAAGCCCGGGATGAAATTAAATGGCTTCAGCGCTACCTCGATGAACTGAAAGGAAAAGTCGACTTGACCGTATTGCTGGTTCATGAAGGTACGCCGGCGCGCCAGTCCAGTATGGGGGGGACCGATGTGCGCCGGGCACTGGACAAAGATATTCAAACGGCAGGCCAGGTGAAAGGTCTGGATATTCTGATTACGGGCCATGCGCATGTTGGAACTCCGGAGCCGATTAAAGTCGGCAATACGCTGATCCTCTCGACCGACAGCGGCGGTATAGACGTAGGAAAACTGGTCCTGGACTACACGAAGCCGCATCAGTTTACGGTGAAAAAATTTGAGCTTAAAACGATTTACGCGGATGAGTGGAAGCCCGATCCGCAAACGAAACAGGTGATTGATGGCTGGAATAAGAAACTTGATGTTGAGGTGCAACAAACGGTGGCGCAGTCGCCGGTTGAACTGACGCGTGCCTACGGTGAATCAGCCTCGCTGGGGAATCTGGCAGCCGACGCACTGCTGGCGGCAGCCGGTAAAAATACTCAGCTCGCCTTAACCAATTCGGGCGGTATACGCAACGAGATCCCGTCTGGCGCGATAACGATGGGCGCCGTCATAAGTACTTTCCCGTTCCCTAACGAACTGGCCACGATGGATCTGACGGGTAAACAACTGCGCACATTAATGGAACATGCCGCAAGTTTAAGCAATGGCGTTTTACAGGTATCAAAAGGCGTGGAGATGAAGTACGACAGCAGCAAACCGATTGGTCAGCGGGTCGTCTTATTCACACTAAATGGAAAACCGATTGAGGACGCGACACTCTACCACATTGCCACCCAGAGCTTCCTTGCGGACGGCGGTGACGGCTTTACGACGTTTACAGAGGGTAAGGCACGTAATACAGCAGGCGGTTACTACGTTTCTAACGCGGTGATCGATTACTTCAAGGCGGGCAATACCATTACGGATGAACAACTCCACGGCATGCGTGTTGTTGATGTGAAGAAATAAAGGTTCATGCACTGAAAATTCGACTGAACTCCGTTGAAGGGTTCATACCCCGGAATGAGCCCTTTTCAGGCTATCGCCTTTTTTCAAAGGAACGGGTTATGAAGATAAAGCTTAGTATGATGGAGCCAGATTTGAAAAACCTGCTTTTGAAGCAGGCTTTTTTGCTTTGCCGCCTTACAGCACAAACTCATAGTGCGAGCCATCCGGCAGCTCTACGGCAAGCTTAAGTTTTCCACCCGCTGCCTCAACGTAGCGCTTGAGTGAAGAGAGTTTCAGATCGCGCCCGGGCTTTTCCATAACCGCGACGGTGGGCTGCCTGATACCCAGCGCATGCGCCATTTCGACCTGCGTTTTTTGCACCTTTTCACGTAGCTCTGCAAGGTTGATGTTAAGCAAAATGTCAGCAGCCATTGCCTGTGCGCTGGTAACAACATTCGGTTTTTCATCCGCTATAAGCTGCTCAAGGTTTCTGCCCATCACGTAACGTCCTCTCTTTTAATGTATTCAACCAGTGAGTGAATTCCCGGTCAGCCACCAGAAGCATCTCATCGTAAAATCGTCTTTCGTTACCGGCCTTATTGCCTGCACAAAGCACAATGCCCGTTCGGTTTGGGTCAAATGCGAAAAATGCCCGCAACGGATCACCCTTACTCTGAATGCGCAACTCTTTCATGTTACTGTGACGAGAGCCTTTAAGCGTATCAGCATAGGGTCTCGACAATGCCGGCCCCTTTTCGCGCAAAACAAGCAGTGCTGCCAGCACGCATGCTCGGTCAGTATCGTCAAGTGAACGAAACCAGTAATCAAACCTGTCCGTCGTGTTAATTGTCCACACACTTCCCCCAAGAAATATAGATCACAAACTATATAGTCGTAAAGCTATAGCAGCGATTATCCTGAGAGAACGTGCATGATTCATGTGTTGATACGCGAAAGCTGAAGACGTGCAGGAGTATTTCGGTGAATCCTCGTCAGACATTCACCGCATTGCGAGCAGTATCGTAAAAAAGTTCAGGATTCCGTGAGCTGACGCCAGGCCGCCACTTCCTCCTCCAGCCATTCGACGAAGAGAGCCACTTCCGGTTTCGCCTCCGTTAACTGCGATGTTACCAGCCAGTAAGGCCAGGGATACGGCGCAGTGAATGGGGTAAGCTGGACCAGTTCACCCCGGGTGATGGCATCCTGAACCAGAGAACGGCGCTCCAGCGCGATACCTTTACCGAGCCTGACAGCCTCAAGGACTAAGTTTGAATCGTTAATGCATAAGCCGCCGGGCACAATTTCTTTTTCCAGCCCCGCATTAAAACACCAGGTTTTCCACGACTCCATGGAGAATATGATCTGGCTTTTCGCCACCTCAGTCGGCGTCGTCGGGAGGACACCGCCGTTATATCCGGGCGCCGCCACAACAATCAGCTCATCAGAAAAAAGATAATGGCAGTCGCTTCCTTCCCAGTTCCCTTTCCCCATGCGTATCGCAATATCTATCCCTTCCTGCTGCATGCTGGTGATCGTCAGGCTGGCCTGAAGTCGCAGCGTGATGTGCGGATATTTTTCCCGAAACCGTTCCAGACGCGGCAACAGCCAGTGACAACCAAAAGACGGCACCATCGCCAGCGTCAGTTCCAGTATTCTCGGTTTCACCTGCACGAGCCGGGTGGCATCTGCGATATGGTTAAGCGCCTCGCGCACCTGTAACGCGTAGAGCCGCCCCTCTTCGTTGATCTGCACCCCTCGGCCATGACGGATAAACAGCTTCACCCCCACCATTTCCTCCAGCACTTTAATCTGCTGGCTGATGGCGGAATGAGTCACATGAAGCTCTTTCGCCGCGAGCGTTACGCTGCCAAGGCGAGCCACCGCTTCAAAACTACGCAAACTTGCGATAGGTGGAAAATCCGACATGAAACCACTCCCTCATATGCTGAATCAGATAAACGGCAACCGGCCAATATGTCAGTAATACTAACTCAGGCCGTAAGATACTGATGATATTCGCCATAACGAATTTATTGTAATGTCTGTTTATCATCTTCTATGAAGCGTTTTTTCACACAGACAGGAAAACAGGAATCATGATAAAGCTGATTGGCATGATGGATTCTCCTTATGTACGCCGCGTGGCGGTCTCCCTGGAACTTTATGGCGTTGCGTTTGAAAGCCAGCCGCTGTCGGTATTCAGCACATTTGAGGAATTTTCCCGGATCAACCCTGCGGTAAAAGCGCCCACACTGGTTCTGGATAATGGAACACGTCTGATGGACTCATCGCTGATACTGAATTATTTTGAGGCCCAGGCTGCCCCTGAACGGAGACTGCTGCCCGTGGCACCGGATGCGCTGGCAAACGATCTGCAGACGCTGGGCTTTATCCTCGCCGCCGCGGAGAAAGCGGTCCAAAATGTGTATGAACACCACCTGCGCCCGGCTGAGAAGCAGCACAATCCATGGATAGAACGCATCACCCACCAGTTGCTGGCTGCCTGCCGGGAATGGAACACCCTGCTGGAACGGCGTCCGGATAATGCGGTGGCCGATCAGGTTGCGGTCACCAGTACGGTTATCTGGACATTTATTCAGTCAATGATCCCTCACGTCGTTAACGCCGGTGATTTTAAAAAGATTCAGGCGGTTGCCGACGTTTTCGAAAACCAGGCGGCATTTAAGAAGTACCCTTTCAGTTAACGCTTCGCTCGGCGTGTTATGGGGCTTTTCAGCCCCTTTTTTTTAGGCTGGAATCGACAGACCGGCGGTGGTCGCATAGCGACCGTTGAAGAAGATGAGCGGCTCACCTTCAGTATGTAACGAATCCACCACTTCACCGATAAAGATCCAGTGATCGCCACCGTCTACCTGACGCCACATTTTGCATTCAAGGTGCGCAAGTGCGCCGTCAATTAAAGGCAGTTTATAGCTACTGACCCGGTGGTCTACACGATGAAATTTATCGCTGCCTGCGCTGGCAAAAATATCGCTAACCTGATGCTGATGCCCCGACAGGACATTTATCGCAAAGGCTTCCGTCTTCAGAAAATGTTGAGCGTACCAGGATTGCTTACGCAGGCTCCAGAGTACCAGTGGGGGTTCCAGGGAAACGGTGTTAAAGCTACTGATGGTTAACCCATGGAAATGGTTATCTTTATCCATCATAGTCACGACACACACGCCAGTGGCGAATTGACCAAATACGTTGCGTAAGGTTCGGCTATCAAACTGCGCCATATCGTTTCACCTCTGTTAAACCTGTAGACGCGATCTGCTGTTGCAGCGCGCCAGCAAAAATTGTCAGCCCTTCATCCAGAACGCTGTCTTCAATCGTCAAGGGCATTAAAAAGCGGATGGCATTCGCCTGTTTGCCACATTTAAGAAGAATTAGGCCTTCACGGGTACAGCTTTTGACTAACCGATCGATAAGCCCGGTCGCCGGCGTTCGCTCTCCGTTCTCCAGAGAAAAAAGCTCCAGCGCAATCATGGCCCCGACTCCGCGTATTTCATAGCCAATCGCCAGCGGGCTGACAATGGACTCTAAGGCTTTGCGCAGACGCTGACCCAGACGGCGGGCTGCGCCCAGCAGGTCCTTCTCCTCAAAGAGGTCAAGTACCGCCAGCGCTGCCGCGCAGGAAAGCGGATTGCCTGCCCAGGTTCCGCCAAGACCGCCCGGTGCCACCTGGTTGATAAGCGACTCGCGACCGACAACGCCGGACAGCGGAAGTCCGCCGGCAACAGATTTTCCGAACACGATTAAATCGGCGTCAACGCCGGTTTGTTCGATAGCAAAGAACGTCCCCGTGCGACCCGCGCCAGACTGGACTTCATCAGCGATTAACACGATACCTTCCTGGTCGCAGAGTTCACGCAGACCACGCATAAACGCAGGCGGCACGACGTAAAACCCGCCCTCTCCCTGAACGGGTTCGATGACGATGGCGGCCACATCCTGCGGCGCAATGTCGCTCGTTAATATCGCCCTGAGGCCAGCCAGCGCCTGCGCAATATCACGTTCCGTCTCTCCCTGCGGAAAGGGAGCTCGAAAGACCGGGCCAGGCATGACCCCCATCCCCTGGCTATAGGGCGCAATTTTGCCATTCATCGCAAGCGTCATAAACGTACGCCCGTGATAGGCGCCGCTGAAGACAATTACCCCGCTGCGCCCGGTGGCTGCACGGGCAACCTTAAGCGCGCCTTCCACCGCTTCAGACCCCGTCGTCAGGAGAAAACTGCGCCGGTCAAAATCTCCGGGCATGAGGGCGTTAATACGTTCACACACCGCGATATACGATTCATAAGGGGTGGCGGCAAAACAGCTGTGGGTAAACTGATGCAGCTGGCGCTCCACAGCCGCGATGACTTTAGGATGGAGATGCCCGGTATTCAGCGCGGCAATGCCGCCGGAAAAATCGATGTAGCGTCGATTGTTGACGTCATATATCACCGCATTCTCTGCTCGCTGAATATACACCGGATGCATCTGGTTTATGCCACGGGCAACGGCGCCCTCCCGTCGCTGTAAAAGTTGTTCGACTACCGTATCCATAACGCTCTCCTCAGGGGGCGGCCCGGACAGCCGCCCGTCAGGTTATTGATGACGCATCTGTTGCAACATGGCATCAGCATGCTGGTTTAACTGCTGACGATCGCCATAGCGGTAAGGATCGAGGAAATCGAATCGGACCGGTTTATCCCCGCGATCGAACAAGTGGCCAATGCCGCCAGGCGCGTTATGAGCCCAGTAGAACAGGGAATCGGCGAATTCCTCCGTTGCCCGGGAGAGGTAGCGATTGGTGAAATCTGAAAAATCGATCGGGAAATGCTCGCGGTTGTCAGCAAAAAGCGCATGAAGCGTAGCAATCACCTCTTTTTCAGGAAGATGACCAGCGCGATAGGCTTCCATTGTTTCGCAGGCTTTATCGAAAATAGCCTCATAGTACGGGCTTTCAATGGAAAGGTGGCCGGGCCAGGTGGCGCTTTCAAATTCCTTCTCGAGGCGCTCGTCATCACCGTGCTGCTGGTAGTCGCTCAGGATTTTGCGCAGGCGCAAAACGCCAATGTAGCTGCCGCTAATCCAGATACGGAACCACGCATTCCACAGCGGGAAGCTATCAAATGCGGTGAATGAATTTGCCACCAGCCTGTCGTTAACTTTTACCACTTCCAGGCTGTAATCCTGATAGCTGGAGAAACGCTCTTTTGACCAGTCATCCTGTCTGACGGCATGAACAATTTTAGGCGCGACGCGCAGAATCGATTCGAACGTATTGACTAACCCGCGCGAGAACAGCGGATCGACAAAGCCCACCGCATGGCCTAAAAGACAGTAACGCTCGCCTACGCTTTCGCGGCTGGTGTAATTCAGGCGAGGTGCAACGGTCCATTCACGTACCCGGGCTGCGCTTTCAAAGTGGCGGGCAACGGAGGGGTGCTCATCGAGAAAACGGGTAAACTCTTCTTCCGGGTCTCCTGCAGGACCATGTTTATCGATATCGAACTGCAGGCCAACGCTACATAAGGTATTGGTCGAATAGGGATGATTGTTGAAAGGAATAATCCAGAGCCAGCCGCCTTCAAACATGTGATGCAGCGTACTCTGTGAGAGCGGGGTCGGCGAACCGGTCACATCCGTTGAGGCGATGACGTCTTCATACAGTTTGACGCCTGTCATATGGGTGAACAACGAACGGGTACGGCTCTGCATCTCACGCGCACCTTCGCGCAGGCCGAACTTATCGGCAACCGGTGAGCGAAAGCCTGCAGCATCCACGACATATTTGACCTGGATCTGTTCTTTACCCAGATCCAGCAGCATCCCGTCGCCGGTTTCTTCAATAGACTGAATGCGGGTTTGCTGGCGAATGTCTGCACCCAGACGCGCGGCCAGCGCCAGGTAATAGGCATCAATATCCTGGCGGAACAGATGCGCTTCCGGAGACAGTACCGGTGTCGACACAACGTCCTGCGGATTATGCGCTTTATTCTTACCGTTCCATGCAAAGCTGAATGCCAGTTTAATTCCTGCGCTCGACGTGCCAATATTCTCCATCAGTGCATGAATTTCCCCCGGCCATGCCAGCTCAGGAATATTGTACCGGCGGGCAAGTATTTTCAAAAGCACAGCACTTTCCGGTACCATCGATTCCCCCACTGCAAAGCGAGGATGGGTACCTGCATCAATAATCACCACGTTCAATTTCTGTTTTGCCAGAATAGCGCCGAGCATGGTTCCAGCAATACCACTCCCGATGATGGCCACATCATAATGACTTTGTTTCATTGCTTTACCCTTAATAATATTACTGAGAGACTAACTGTGTTGTTATTTCGATTTCATTTTCACGCGCGTGATCGGCCTGAATCAGAAAAAGATGTGTCGCTTGTTGCGTTAACCATTCCCTCGCCAGAGACATAGCAATCTCTTTGCCGGTGCGCTGCGGCATCGTCAGTACCAAAGTAGGCCCCTGAAAGCGAAAGCGCGTACAGCAAATGGAAACGGGCGCCCCCACATTGGCATTAATAAAATCGACCGGTGAGACGCGCGATTTTATTGTCATGTCATTAATAATTTTCTCACTGGTATTTACAGGGAATGCCGTACCAAACTGAATAAACCCGACACTCTCATGATGCTTATCCAGCAATGCCTGATGCTGTTGATAAATTTTATTGACAGTAAACAGCACATTTAATGACAACGGGTCTGCTGTTTTTAACCCCCGGCGCAAGGTCTCATCTAAATCTGACCAGATTAATGAGCTTGCGGTACTTGAAGAAACGATTTTCATTAGCTGACCCCCGTTTTACATTACGGTAAATATCAGGCAGGTGTTAAAACCCCCAAACCCAATCGTCATGCTCAAACCCGTTTTTCCCTTTAAGGGCTGAGGCTGTGTGGCGGGTAAATTAAAGCGCAGGCCATCAATTGGTTTTTTCAGCTCATAGACCGGGGGGATCGTGCCCGTATTGAGGCTGTGAATGAGCGCGATGGCTTCCAGCGCCCCTGTAGCCCCTAGCGTATGGCCAAAATTACCCTTTGTGGCGAAGACCCAGGGACGATGCGTGAAAAACTGGTTATAGGCATTGCTTTCAACCCGATCGTTGGTCAAGGTACCCGAACCGTGCGCATTAATAAGCGCAATGTCGCCAGGCTCAAGTCCTGCCTGCGTCAGGGCACGCTGCAATGCCAGGCGGATGCCATTGCCTTGCTCATCCGGCGCGGTCAGTCCCGCCGCATCGTTAGACGCCCCCGCGCCGACAAGCCTGGCCAGCACGCGTGGCGCAGACCCGCCTTCCCGTTGCAATACCAGAAAACCGGCCCCTTCTCCGAGAATGGTACCCTCGTGTGTGGCATCGAACGATTTCAGGGTCGAAAGAGAAAGCGTACCCAGCGCGCTATGGGCCAGACGTTTTGAATCAGTAAGAATATCCGCCCCGCCGCATACGCACAGGTCTGCTTGCCCCGTCGCAATTAAATGCGCCCCCAGAAGAAGGGCATCTGAGCCCGATGAGCAGGCGGTAGAGAGGGCGATCCCTTCCATCCCCAGCGACGCCGCCACCTCGTTAACCCAACTGTCGAGAGGCTCCCGGCAAAATGCCTCGCTGTCGAGACGGAATCCAAGACTGGTACCCACAATCAAAAAGCGCCGCTCCTCCGGCACGGGTTCTCCTGCCCCCGCATCTTCAAGCGCCCGGAGGGCAGTACGTTTTGTCAACGCGATCAGTTTTTCACGCATTTCTGCTGGCCACTCGCCCGGCAGCATAGCGGCCAGTTCAGTACGCAAGCTTCGCTCCGATGGCGCTGGCGCAATACCGGTCTGGCTTTCCAGTAAGGTCTGAAAAACATCCTCGATGCGATCGCCAGACGCAGTTGTCCATCCCATGCCGACAACATTTGCGACATACGTTGTAGTAGTCATCATTTTTCCTTTACCGAAAATAATACGGTAAGCTGGTTAAATTGAATTAACGATATATCAGTTGAAGGTGCGTAAAAATTCGTTAAATGGCTTATCCTCAAGCGGAGAAGGATAAAAATTATCTTTGATCTCGCCTGCAGTTAATTCTATTTTCCGTTGATAAGGCTCTTTTTGTAGCCAGCGTGGACCTTCAATGAAATCGAATGTGATATCTGTCGCATCAAACCCATCCAGTTCGGCAGGCTTAACCACTTTCCTTCTTTTACGGTCCAGCACCTGGGCATAAGCAGAAATATCAAAATACCGAATCCGCTCATTCTCCACCACCGCATTAATACAATGCCATGGGCGGGGTAAATAAAGATAATTCACAAAAATATTCCGTAATGAATACACGGGTTTATTGATAATCTGGCTATACAGTATCGCCGCGACATCGGCCATTTCCGAACAGAAACAGGGTAAACGCTGTGTTTGTTTCAGCATTTCGCGAAGATAATCCTGAGGCGTCAGGTTACGTATGACCTCGTCGCGAAAATGCTCATAACGTGAAATATAATAATCCCAGTGTTCCTCAGGAAACTTGAGGCGAACGATGTCCGCTGGCCATGTTTCAAACACATCTGATTCCTGGAGGACATGACACATTGTTTTTGGCACTTCACGCAAAATATCCTCAAGGTTCGTCAAGTGATATTTTTCAATGACCGCCCGTGCCAGTTCCCGAAGTTCATCATTCATGACATCACCTTATTTATATTGTGTTAATGAGGCCGCGCCACAATAAACAAAGTTTATATTTCGCGGCCGTTCGTGGCGTTTGAGTTTTTTCAGCAGGAGGGCACTGTGCTGCTGGCAATTGGTTTCATTGATCAATGATTCGTCGCAGGTCAAAAAAATATCGAACCCCGCTATTTGGTCACCCTCACTGACGATTTGGGTTTTGCAGGTCATTACCCCTTTAATTTCCCGGCACAGCTGTTTCACGGCACCGATATTGACCTTCTCATCCCTAATGACAATGAAATCACTGATTCTGCCTTTGAAAAAAAGGAACCCATCCGCGTCCTGGAAGAAGATATCTCCAGTGCGAAGCCAGCGTTTGCCATCAAGCTCAATAAACGTTTGTCGGTTACCCCGCCCGATACGTTTTACAAGCAAGGTATCAGAACAAATCAGCAACTCCCCCTGCCCGTCCTGCCCGTCTGCACCTGGCAGGATGCGAACTTCCGTCTGGTCAATAGGACGTCCGGCTGAAGCATAATATCCTCTCCCCAGCAGATGAGCCGGGCACGTCGACACTCGGGGTCCGGCTTCGCTGATGCCATAAGTCAGATATAGCTCAAGCCATGGCTGCCGGAGTAAGAAGGCTTCCACCTCTTTTGGCGCAGCCAGATCGCCCCCAATCGTCAGTTTTTTCAAACCTGGCGGAAGCGTGGTTTCCCAGGCGTTCAGCTGTCGTAGTAATACGGGAGTAAGCGAGCTGAGGGTAACGCCGTATCGTTGTAAATCATCCAGATAATGGGGTACAGAAAACGGAGGCCCACTGATAACCATTTCACAGCCGGTCTCCAGGGCAGCAATCATCTGTGCAACCAGCGCGGTGGAATAGCACATCGGCAAACTGATCAATACCCTGTCACTGGCGCTCATACCAATACTTTTGGCGTGGCGCAGCGCGTTACGGCGCAGAGAATCAAAATGATGAACACACCCGCTGCTGAACGACGATGACGTCCCGGACGTGGCAATCACGACCTGCCCCGGCTGTGTCTGTACGGGGCCGCCATGACGGCATTTTCCCACCTGCCAGCGCCCTAAGCTTTCAGTTGCGCTCACCCCCAGTTCCTGCCAACGCCCTTGCTGAACCGGCGTTCGCACCAGCGCCCCTGCTGCAAAGTCCTCAAGCATTTGCAGAATGCGTTCTGCTGGCGTGAGCGCCGGGATCAGCGCTGGCACAAAGCCGCTGTTGAGGACGGCAAAGAACATGTACATCAAGTCCGGGCAGTTCGGCATCGCTATCAGCACCACCTGACCGGGTTCTAAACTCTGCCGCTGCCAGTAATCGACATAGTATTGATAACTCTCTCCTTCAGCGCCGCTGGTCCCCACCGCAGACGTTGCCAGCACCGGAGAAAATAAACCGGCAGGCTCATAGGGAACGAAAGCGGCACGTTCTTCTGCTCGCGTTAGCATTTTCAGGCTCCAAGCTTATTCATAATGAAACGCGAAAGGGTTTGGCATGAATAAAAATTCGCGGGTGAAAACTCTTTATCCTCAACTTTAATATTAAATTCTTCCTCGCACTGGAAGCGTAATTCGACAAATCCAATAGAATCCATTCCTACCATTGAGGCGAGACCGGTTTCGTCAGCAATATCTTCGCGCTCGACGTCCAGACCAATACGTTCAGCGATGATTTCTTTAATACGATCGACAATCACAGGCATATCCAGTTTCATAATTTTACCCTTTAATGTTTTCAAGCGTTTTATTTACTACAGCGGAAGAGGATTCTTTATTTAACCAACGTAATATTGGCGGTGTCGTTGCCGTCACCACGAGCGCCACGATGACCATAATCGAGTAGACACGTTGCGAAATAAGGTGCAATTCGAGCCCAATGGACAGCACGACCAGTTCCATCAGACCACGCGTATTCATGAGCGCGCCAATCATGGAGGCGTCACGTAGTGAATAGCCTGAAATACGCGCCCCAAGCAGAGCACCACTGAACTTGGTCATAAATGCCAGTAAGGTGAACCCGATTATCCAGGCAATATCCTGCGATGCCATACTGAAGTCGAAATGCGTTTTCAGACCGGCACTGACAAACAACACGGGCAGTAAAACATAGTGCATGAAGCCGTTCATACTCGCGTGCCATTGCTTTGCTAACCCAGGGATCCGCGCGAGCATACTGCCCGCCAGCAACGCACCGAAACCACTGTGCAGGTGAAGATAATCCGCTCCCCACGCGCTGATCAAAATCCAAAAAATAATCGCCGGAAATCTCATCTCAGGTTTGTGCGCATACCGAATGAGAAGTGGCACCACGACTTTGCAGGTCACCAGCCAATACAGTACCAGGGTTACCGTCACGACCGATAAATAAGACCACAGCGAATCGGATTTTCCTTCAACCGCAGCAAATACGCTGTCCAAAGCCAAAATCCCCCAGCCTGTCACATCGGTAAGAATGGCAGCTGTGATGACGGGAGGAATGATAGCCAGGTGAAGCATCTTTAAGTCTTCAATGATCCTCACAATCACCGGCAGAGCGGATACCGCCAGTGCCGTTCCCATAAAGATATTAAATAAAAGACGATCGGTTTGTGGCGCCAGTTCGGCATGTACCGAATTCCCCGCTAACACGCCACCGATAAAAGGGAGCAGCATGCCTAATGCCGCTATTTTTAACGCAGCGATAGTTTGCTTACGGCGGCCATGGTTATTACCATGAAAATGCGACAACCCAATATCAAACATGAGCAAAATCATGCCCAAATTCGCCAGCTTATCAATGGTGGTCAGCGACTCCTGGCTAAATAAAGAGATTTGAAATGAGAACAGCGACATTATTCCGGGAAAGAACGTCGGTCCCAATAAAACGCCTGCAGCAATATGGCCAATGACCTGCGCCTGACCTATCTGCTCCATAAGTTTGCCCACGACATAGCAGGCAAAAACAATCACGGAAAGCTGAATAATAAACATGGGTATCCCCGCCATAGCTAGCGTTGAGTTTATTGATAGTAAAAACGTTCAGTTCGAAACGTGGGCGACGCTATTTTCGTTAAAATGACCTATTGCGGTGGTCATCATCGCAATAATCACCATCACGACGCTCACTAAACAGATGCCCTGCCAGTCCCATCTTTCATACACCCACGGACCGGTAACGGACCCTGCTGCTCCCATTGCATAATAAAAGAACATATAAAGCGCATAGAGGCTGCTTCTTTTATCCGGGTGTAGTCCGAGAACTCGCGTCTGGTTAGCCACCTGCGCGGCAAAACACCCTAAATCGAATAAGATAATACCCAGCGTTAGCCCCGGTAAGGACGCAGGAAAGAGAAACAGGACGGTTATTCCCGCCACCACGAGTACCATTCCGCTAAAAATCACGCTGCGACACCCGAAGCGGTCAGCCAGTTTTCCCGCATAATTCGCCAGTACAAGACCGACGATACCCGCCAGGCCAAATAATCCGGCGGTTCCCGCAGGCAGATGCAAAGGCGGCCTTTGCAGATGAAGCATGATGGTCACCCATAACAGGCTAAAGACAAAAAACCATGCGCCTCCGGTTACAGCAGACTCAATCAGCCGCGCGTTACGCAGTAAACCCGGCAATTTCACCATGACGCTCAGATACCCCGTATCCCTTGCGGGCTTAACATCGGGCAGACATCTGATGGCCAACAACGCCATGGAGGCCATAACGGTGGCGAAGATGGCCAACATCCCTCGCCAGCCAAGCGCATCGGCCAGACTGCCGCCCACTAGCCTTGCCAGCAGGATCCCTGCCGAAATACCCATCGTGATCAGACCGACCGTGGCGCCTTTTGGCGTAATATGAAATCCAAGCGCATTCAGCTGCACTGCGCTTGTCGCCATCGCGCCCGTCACAATTCCCGCGCTAAAAAGGAGCAACGGTTGACGGGTCAGGGAAGCAGTGAACAGCGCAAGCGAGAGGAGGAAAAACTGACAAACGATCAGTTTTTTACGGTTAACGCTATCTCCCAGCGGAACAAGAAAGAGTATTCCCAGCATATAACCTATTTGCATGCTCGCTGCAATGAAGCCGGTATAAAACAGGGGCAGCTGCAAAGATGTCGCGATAGCAGGTAATACGGGCTGGAGAATATAGTTATTCGCCATGGCGGTACCGGCCGCAATGCTGGCAAACCAGATAAACAACGGCGAAACCGCATTGTCTTGTGCGATATCACTCATTAATTACCCCCTGTCTTTTTTTTGCCACAATATCAATTGCCACTTTCATTTTTTTCTCGGGAAAAGGTAATACATGCAATAACGTAAATGCAGGTCTGGAATCACGGAAATAGTTCCCATGAATACGAGCCACCTGCTGCCATTGTTCAATTTCAGTCAGATACAGCCTGCTTTGTATTACATCGTCTATCGCATAACCATTCGATTCGAGTATCCCCTTGATCTTATTAAGAACACATTCCGTTTGCAGTGCGATATCATCAGATTCAATCTCACCACCAGAATTAAGAGGTCCCGTTTTTGAAATATATAGCCAACCGTCAGCTTCTACCGCTCGCGAGAAACCGAAAGCCTCCTCCCAGCTGCTGCCGGAAGTAATAAGTCTTTTTGATTCCACAATGTCATGCCTTTCATCATTGGGTGAAACAAACATATTACAACCCGATCAAATTTGTCCAGAAAAAATAACAAAAAATTGATCTGAAATCTTACTGACAATTAAGTAAGCATTTCCTGGATAAGCTGTAAGCGCAGCTAACCAATCAACAATTAAATTAAACAAATTAAGTAATAAATAACCAACGAAATATCCCAAAACCAATACCAGCTAAAATAAATAAACATCAAAAAAAATGCCCATTTATTTAAACGGATATATTTATTACGCACAAATAATACAGAACGCAAAAAGAACAGTATTTCGTCATTTATTCTTATAAGTAACCCAATGTAAAATATGAGAAATATTATAATATAAGACAAACCTATGACGTCACGCGTAATCGTTATTGTTGAGAGGTTTTAATAATCCAGGGGGGAGAATTTTAAATGGCTTCAATAGAGAAAAGCCTGCTTTTAAGGGCAGGCTTTTGCTTCTTGTTTACGAGAGAGTCGTGCTATGAAGGGCTTAAATCTGATAATCAATCGCCACTTCTTCCGGCTCCATGACCTGGCGTTTAATCTCATCAACGGACAGCCCGGCATTGCAGAGCTCGATAAAGCGCCACACATAGTTGCGCTGGAGCTGTCCGCGCTTGAGGCCCAGCCATACGGTATTGGCGTCAAACAGATGACGTGTATCCAGACGCACCAGGTTCCCGGCTTCGCGCTCGCCTCCGGACTGTTCCGCCACCAGACCAATACCCAGCCCCAGCTCGACGTAAGTTTTAATCACATCGGAATCCTGCGCGCTGAGCACCACATCCGGCGTTAACCCTTTTCGGTTGAAGGCTTCATCAATGCGTGAACGTCCGGTAATGCCCTGGCGGTAGGTAATCAGTGGCCATTTTGCGATCTCCTCCAGCGTCAGCGGAGAGACCTGATTCAGGGGATGATCGACCGGAAGTAACAGACTGTGATACCAGCGGAACCACGGGAAGGCCACCAGCAGCGGGTCGTTGCTCAGGCGTTCACTGGCGATGCCGATATCCGCCCCACCGTTTTGCAGCAGCACTTCAATCTCCTGCGGCGTGCCCTGGATAAGCTCCAGACGCACCTCCGGGAAGAGTTCGCGAAAGACTTTAATCACCGGCGGCAGGCTGTAGCGCGCCTGGGTATGGGTGGTGGCGATGGTGAGCACGCCGGAGGCATCATTGGTAAAGAGATCGGCCAGACGACGCACGTTGCTGGCCTCGTTGAGGATCCGCTCCGCGATAGTGAGCAATGCCTTGCCAGGCTCTGTCATGCCGAGCAGGCGCTTACCGCGGCGGATAAAGATCTCTATCCCCAGCTCCTCTTCCAGCTCGCGGATATGGCGGCTGACGCCGGACTGAGAGGTATAAAGCATATTGGCGACCTCGGTCAGGTTGTAATCCCGCCTGGCCGCCTCACGGATAATTTTAAGTTGCTGGAAATTCACGATTCACTCCGGCGCATCTGACATAGCTCTATTGTTAGAGTCAGCTGAGCTGCAGAACAAATAATAAAAACCAGCATCTTATGCTTTTATGGAATATCAGCTCACGAGCTGAAGTTCGCGGTTCTCAAGCGATGGCTTGCTGACCAGCGACATTAGAATCTCTTTAACCGCCTGCGCCTGCGGCGACAGCGAGCCGCGTGCGGACATGTTCAGCGACAGCGGCAGGCTCATTGAAGGCGTGGTGATGCGCGCCATCCAGGCGTTTGCCGCGCTGCACAGCGAACGCGCGGCGGATTCCGGCAGCACCGTGACCCCCATTCCGCTGGCAATGGCTGCGGTCAGCGTGGAGATCGAGTCGATTTCGCCGATGATTTTTGCCGTCAGGCGGCGCAGGGAGAAGGCTTCGTCCACGCGCACGCGCACGGCGCTGTAATCGCGCGGCAAATAGAGGTTCATCTCTGCCACCGCGGTAAGGTCAACGCTCTGACCCGGGCAGTCGCGGGTGCCCACAAGATAAAGATCTTCTTTCAGCAGCGGCTGGCTGGTGATCCCGGCGACCGGGGAGCGATCGTAAAGCACCGCCATATCCAGCTGGCCGCTGAGCAGTTTGTCATTCAGCACGGACCCGCTGTTTTCGTGCAGGTACACCAGCACTTCTGGCAGCTCAGCGCGAACGGCCTGCAGCAATGGCATGGTAATAGATGATGCGGCCGTTCCCGGCGCCAGACCGATAGAAACATGCCCGCTCAACGTCTGGCCAACGTTATGAACCGCCAGCTGCGCCTGTTCACACTGGCGAAGAATAGTGCGCGCGTGGGTATAAAGGATTTTACCGGCTTCCGTTGGCGTAACGCCGCGTTTGGTGCGGATCAACAGCTGCTGATCCATCTCGCCTTCCAGAGTAGCCACCTGCTGGCTCAGCGCAGGCTGCGCAATATGCAGCACTTCCGCCGCTTGAGTCAGGCTGCCGATATCGACGATTTTTACGAAGTATTTCAGTCGTCTTAAGTTCATTTTGCCCCCTGTTCGAAATGCTGTGCCGGAACCGGCTGTCGTTGTTGAACAGGTTTTGCAATATGAATGCCAGTTTTACCAGGCGGTCTGAATTGTTCGCTAACCACCTGAAAATAAGGAATCCTAATCATGGAGGGGGCTTTTATTACTGAAACAGCAGTTTATGATCTGCCCCATTAGGGGTATATCCGCACCAAAGCAGTGCATTCCGCTGTCAAAAACGCCACTTTGCCGATTTTGTCAGCAAACGATCAAAAGGCGTTGATCCACCCTTTGACAAGGGAGACGCAGG
>NZ_RXRN01000008.1:0-185626 GCF_003986875.1 Enterobacter sp. WCHEn090032 | reverse complement strand
CCCTCAGCCCGAAGGGAAAGGGAATGGTTGAGGCGCAGAGTTAAATCGAAGTACGGCGATAGCTGCGGTATTCAGGCATCCAGAAGTTGTCGTCAATCGCCTGCTGCAGCGCGTCGGCAGAGGTCTTCACCGCCACACCCTGCTGCTGCGCCATTTTACCGACCGCAAAGGCGATAGCGCGCGACACCTTATGAATGTCTTTCAGCTCTGGCAGCACCAGACCTTCGCCGTCGTTGACCAGCGGCGAGTGGCCCGCCAGGGTTTCGCTCGCGGACATCAGCATTTCATCGGTAATGCGCGACGCCCCGGAGGCGATAACGCCCAGACCAATGCCCGGGAAGATATACGAGTTGTTACACTGGGCAATCGGATAAGTTTTATCTTTCCACACGACCGGATCGAACGGGCTGCCGGTAGCAACCAGCGCGTTACCTTCGGTCCATGCAATGATGTCCTGCGGCGTTGCTTCCACGCGGGAGGTCGGGTTGGAGAGCGGCATCACGATAGGGCGTTCGCAGTGCTTGTGCATCTCGCGAATAATCTCTTCGGTGAAGAGACCGGTTTGACCGGAAACGCCAATCAGAATATCCGGCTTCACGTTGCGCACCACGTCCAGCAGGGAGAGCACTTCGTTGTCGGTATCCCAGTTTTTCAGATTCTCGCGCTTCTGCACCAGTTTGGTCTGGAACGGCAGCAGGTTCGGCATACCGTCGGTCAGCAGGCCGAAGCGATCAACCATAAAGACGCGGGAGCGGGCCAGCTCTTCACTCAGGCCTTCACGCTGGGTCTGGGCGATAATCTGCTCGGCGATACCGCAGCCCGCAGAGCCCGCGCCCAGGAAGACGATTTTCTGGTAGCTCAGCTGGCTGCCTGCCGCGCGGCTGGCGGCGATAAGCGTCCCCACGGTCACCGCGGCGGTGCCCTGAATGTCGTCGTTAAAGGAGCAGATCTCATCGCGATAGCGGTTCAGCAGCGGCATCGCGTTTTTCTGCGCGAAGTCTTCGAACTGCAGCAGCACGTCCGGCCAGCGGTGCTTCACGGCCTGGATGAAATCATCGACAAACTGATAATACTCGTCGTCAGTAATACGCGGATGACGCCAGCCCATATAGAGCGGATCGTTAAGCAGCTGCTGGTTGTTGGTACCGACATCCAGCACCACTGGCAGGGTATACGCCGGGCTGATGCCGCCACAGGCGGTATAGAGGGAGAGTTTACCGATTGGGATCCCCATCCCGCCAATGCCCTGGTCGCCGAGGCCGAGAATACGTTCGCCGTCGGTCACCACGATCACTTTGATATTGTGGTTTGGCACGTTCTGCAGAATGTCGTCCATGTTGTGACGGTTCTGATAAGAGATGAATACCCCGCGCGAGCGGCGGTAGATCTCAGAGAAACGCTCACAGGCCGCGCCTACCGTCGGGGTGTAGATCACCGGCATCATCTCTTCCAGATGGTTCTGCACCAGGCGGTAGAAGAGGGTTTCATTGGTGTCCTGAATGTTACGCAGGTAGATGTGTTTATCGATTTCAGTTTTGAAACCCTGATACTGGATCCACGCGCGCTCTGCCTGCTCTTCAATGGTTTCCACCACTTCCGGCAGTAAACCCAGCAGGTTAAAGCTGCTGCGCTCTTCCATGCTGAAGGCGCTGCCTTTGTTGAGCAGGGGGAATTCGAGTAAAACCGGTCCGGCGTATGGGATGTATAAGGAACGATGTTTTTTCAGTTTGTTGTCCATGTCACTCACTCTTTTTATGAAGATCCGTCCCTGACACTGCTGTTTGTCATCTTTCTGGCCTGTGCGATGGGATGCGGTCCGGCGGTATTATAAAGGAGCTAAATATGAATTACCGCAACACATAAACAAAAACACCATCGGGATTACCGATGGTGTTCTGGATCTCACTCTGGAACTTACTTGCCGGCGTGGCGTTTTCTGCCGGTGGCGTGAGTGACTTGCGTCTCATGGTCGCCTTCAATCACCACTTTGCGCTGATTAGAAAGCTTGTAGTTCAGTCCCAGAATATGGCGTGCCTGACGGTTCGATTTCATGTTAACTCCTCAATCCTGTTGATAGTTTTAAGGACCAGTTTGCTTACGCAAACGAAATGTAACCCCTTAGGTTGCAGATCCAGCTTAGCAGGTTTTTACAAGGGTGCGTTTTGCCCGCTGACGACGTAGTTAATGGTCTGCTGGTAGATGTCACTGAGGATGTCATTGTCTGTGGATTCCACCCATTTGGTCAGTTCCATTAAAATGTCATCTTCAGTCACAGCACCGTGCTCGGCGTGAAGACCCTGCGCAATCGCGTTAACGAGTTCAGGTTGTGCTGCTGCGGTATTAGCCGGGTAATAAGTAAACATGCTGCCTCCGTGTCGTTGTCTGTTTAATGGTACGGCTCGCAAAAAATTAATTCATAAACAGAATGGCAAATATTCTCCCGGTTGTGGTTCAGATTCATCTTAGAAATAAAAATGCCATAAGTGCATGCTTTTATGTGGTTTTAACGGGTGAGAATATATTGTCGCGTCACGGAGGGAATATTAGGGAGGTGCTCCTGCCATCATGAAAATAGAGCAGGAGCAGCGTTTAAATTACCACTTCATTTCGCCGGTATTGACCTTAGCGCTTAATTCCAGCGAGCTCTCTTCCGCAAGATTCGGATACTGTTTTTTCAGGGTACGGATAACGCCAGCGGAATCTTTATGTGCAGCTAAAGCCTTTTCAAAGCGCTGCAGATAGTCACGCGTAAAATCAATCGCGCCACTGCCCGCGGGTGGGTTACCCAGATAGTGGCCCGGGATCACGCGTTCTGGCTTATGCGCAGCCATCGCCTGCAGGGTCTCCTGCCACTGCTTACGGCTTTCCGCGGTCTGCGTGTCTGCCGTCCAGACGTGAATACCCCAGGCTACCCCGGTGCCGCCGAGGATGGTTTTCGCTGACGGGATCCACACATAGGCCGCGTAGCTGTCAGGCTGCTCGATGTCGATCTTTTCTCCGTCAACCATAAACGTGGTGGAGGCGAGTACCTGCGGAACAATCAGTTCCGTTGGCGCACCGTCTTTCATCTGCGGACCCCAGAAAGCCAGCTTCGCGTCTTTGGTGGCCTTAATATGGTCAACCACGTGCTGTGTGGCCACCACTTTGGCATTCGGGAAGGCTTTAACCAGCGGCTGCAGGCCAAAGTAGAAATCCGGATCGCCGGAGGTGATCACAATCTTATTCAGGGTTTTGCCGCTGCGGCGAATCTTCTCCACCAGCGCTTCGCCATCTTTCACGCTGAACTGCGCGTCAAACAGCACCGCTTCCTTCGGACCGGAAACCAGCGTAGAAGAGACCGCGAAAATGCCTTTTTCCTGCGGGTTATAGGTATCAACGTTCAGCGGTGCGGCAAACGCGGCTGGCGTGAAAAGGGTGGAAAGCAGGGCAATGTGAGTGAGTTTCATGCTGTTGTCTCTGTTGTTCAGGAATGTGTCTATTGTACGGATATTCGTATTTGCCAGAATTCCTGAAACAAGACATGCTTAGTTTCATAAATCGAGCAGATGGAGTGGATATGGATCGCGTTATTGCCGCCCAGGTTTATAACCGGATATGCGAGCTGGGAAGTTTGAGCGCGGCGGCCCGCGCGCTGGGTATCTCCCGGCCGATGGTAAGCCGTTATCTGGAACAAATGGAAAAGTGGGCGGGAACCCGGCTGGTAAACCGCTCCACGCGCAAGCTGACGCTGACCGCGGCAGGCGAAAAGGTGCTGCAAAAAACGCGGACGCTCTCGCAGATCTCGCAGGAAATTGAGGGCCAGTCGGAAAAAGCTCTGCCGTCAGGCACCCTGCGGGTGGCCTGCGCGCACTTTACCGCCATGCACCTGATTGCGCCGGTGCTGCCCGGTCTGCTCTCGCGCTACCCGCAGCTGCGTATCGAGCTGGACGTGAATAATCACCCGGTGAGCCTGGTGGGTGAGCGTATTGATGTTGCGGTGCGTATTACCGACAATCCCGAGCCCGGGATGATTGCCCGCCGCCTGGGGGAGTGTCGTTCGGTACTCTGCGCCTCGCCGGATTATCTGGCACAGCACGGGACACCCGACAGCCCCGAAGCATTAGCGCAGCATAACTGCCTGCACTACAGCTTCTTTGCCGGGCAGTCCTGGCACTTTCTGACCCCGGAAGGGGAAAGCCTGAGCGTCGCCGTCAGCGGCAACCTGAGCGCCAGCATCTCTTCGCTGTTGATGGAGGCGGCGATGAAGCACTGCGGTATTGCCATGCTGCCGGAGCGCGAAGCGCGTGCCGCCCTTGAGCAGGGATTGCTGGTGCCGGTGCTGGCGGCGCTTGCGCCAAAACCGCTGGCCATCCATGGCATTTATCAGTCCCGGGAGTATCAGCCTGCCGCGCTGCGGGTGTTCCTTGATGAGCTGGCCCGCTACCTGGCATGAGGGGGCGATGATTTTTTCTGTAGCCAGGGCGAAGCCGTGCTCCAGAAAATAATATCGGCCCCGAGATAGTTTTCAGCAAACTGGTCAAATTCCGCTTTGGTAAAGGGCTTACCGGTCTTTGGATTTTTATAGGTCAGGGTAGGCTCCTGAACCGCCATCGCGATGAGCGGCAGCGTCTGTTTATTTTTATTGAAGAAGGGATAGGCATTCTTCATGTGCGCCTTGCGGTTGGGCACGATGTCCGGCCCGCCCAGGCCGATGTTGTTGGCGCTGGCATAAGCAAAAAGCCGCCCCATATAGTTATGGTCATTATCCCATTCGCACGGCCAGAAATTGACATATTGCACCACATGGGATTTCTGAAACGCCTTCCGCGCAAAGGCCAGGTTTTCCATTTCGCCTGCAAAGTAGCTGTCGCAGCTAAACCCGGCGGGCGGATGTTTCTCGTCGAGATCGATGGCGGTTTCGGGCAGGTTTACCCCATACACCTCGCCATCAAAGCGTTTTGCAAGGGCCGCCAGCAGTGCCTGGTAGCGCTGGCGCACGGCAGGATCCCACTGGCGCGCTACCCATCCTGAACCGACGGGCTTGCCTTCGCCGGGGTTATCGAACTGCGGTGCGAGCCCGCCACCGTATTGCTTATCGTGCAGCAGATAATCCGGGACGTAGCGGGCGTCCGGCTCAAAAAAACGATCCTGGATCTGGATGAAGAGCTTTTTTCGCGCGGCCTGAAGGCGCGCCAGATCCCGTTCAATCCGCGAGAAGTCATACCGGTCCTTCTCCGGCTCAAGCGCGCGCCAGTTATAGACGATCTGCACGCCGCCGATGTCGCTTCGCGCAACAAGCGGGAATGCCGCATCGAGTTCGTCGGAACTGGTGTAGATAAAGTTCTCCGGCGTTTTCGCCAGTAAAGACAACGAAAGAGCCAGCGTGGTTACCGCAACGGCCATCCTGATTTTTAGCGCCACAGGTTTATCCTTTTTGTCGGTACAGCAGGTGAATGTCCCGGAATTATCTGTGTTCCGGGGTGGGTCAGATACGTAGTCTATACTTAACCCTTTGTAAGCCAAAAGGAGAGCAAGAATGACGATTCATAAGCACGGTTCGGCACACTGGTCCGGTGATATCAAGCAGGGGAAAGGGACGGTTTCTACTGAAAGTGGCGTCCTGAATCAACAACCTTACGGCTTTAATACCCGTTTCGAAGGCGCTAAAGGGACCAACCCGGAAGAGCTGATTGGTGCAGCACATGCTGCCTGCTTCTCAATGGCACTGTCGCTGATGATTGGTGAAGCGGGTTACACCGCCGATTCCATTGATACCACGGCGGATGTCTCGCTGGATAAAACCGAGAGCGGCTTTGCAATCAGCAAAATTGCGCTAACCAGTAAGGTTACTGTGCCAGGTATCGACCCGCAGAAGTTTGACGGCATTATTCAGAAAGCCAAGGCGGGCTGCCCGGTGTCGCAGGTACTGAAAGCCGAGATCACGCTGGACTATACGCTTAACTAAGCCTGAGCCGGGTTAGCGCCCGGCTATCCCTTTTGCCGTGTGGCGCTGCGCTTACCCGGCCTACTCATACAACAATATCAATAGACTGCGTAATTCACTGTAGGCCCGTGCAAGCGTAGCGCCACCGAGCTGTTTGTGGACGGCGGGATGGCGCAAATCTAATCCAGATTACGCCAGCAGCGGACGTTACGGCCCTCGTGAGAGGGCTGTAACGGCTGGGGACGTTCACATCCCTGCGTTGCCATCGGGCAACGGTCGCGGAAAAAACAACCTTCAGGCAGATGACGGTTGCCGGGAAGCTCCGTTTTGCGCAAGGCCAGATTTTCGTCCAGCGGTTCACCGGTGCGGGGGACCGAATCAAGCAACAGACGGGTATAGGGATGGCGCGGCGCGCCCAGAACCTGCGCGGCGCTGCCCAGCTCGACAATCTGCCCGAGATACATCACCGCCACGCGATCGCTCATGTGCCTGACCACCGAGACGTTATGCGAGATTAACACGTAGGTCAGATTACGCTGCTGCTGTAGCGTCACCAGCAGGTTGAGGATCTGCGCCTGTACGGAGATATCCAGCGCGCTGGTGGGTTCATCGAGCACGATGATGTCCGGATCGGACGAGAGCGCCCGGGCGATGGCGATGCGCTGGCGCTGCCCGCCGGAGAAGGCGTGCGGAAGGCGGTCGAGATATTCCGGGCGAATACCCACCTGCAGCGCCAGGTGTTCAGCCAGCTGACGTCGCTGCCGCTCGCTGCTGCGTTTTTGCACCCACACCGGCTCGGTGATGATGCGCCAGACCGGCAGGCGCGGGTCGAGCGAGGAGAGCGGATCCTGAAATACCATCTGCATACCGCCCGCGTGGGACGTCCGCTGACATGCGCCGGTGCTGGGCTTAAGCATGCCCATCAGTAACTGGGCAAGAGTGCTTTTCCCGCAGCCGGATTCCCCGACAATACCGAGCGTTTCCCCGCGACGGATCTGCAGGTCGAGCCCGTTGAGCGCATGCACCTGTTCCGTGACGCGCCCCAGCCAGTTTTTGCGCGCCGCAAAGTTCACGTGCACGCCATCCAGTTCCAGCAGTACATCAGACATGGGTTTTCTCCCGTTGTGGATACCAGCAGGCAGCCTGTTGGCCCTCTGCGCCAGAGGGGCGTAAGCGCGGCGTTTCGCTGCATTTCGCCCCGGCGGCAAAGCAGCGCTCGCGGAACGCGCATCCCTGCGGAAGCTGGCTGAGGTTAGGCACCGTACCGGGGATGGCGGGGAGCAGGTCGCGCGGCTGGCCGTTTTCCGGGGCGCACTGCAGCAGGCCAATGGAGTAGGGATGCACGGGCTGGTGGATCAGCGCTTGTGTGGCTCCGCTCTCGATCACGCTGCCGGCATACATTACATACACTCTGTCGCAGAGCTGCGACACCACAGCCATATCATGGCTGATAAACAGCACCGAGGTGCCGCTGGCCCGCGCCTTATGCTTCAGCAAGCGCAGCACCTGCAGCTGGACGGTGACATCCAGCGCGGTGGTGGGTTCGTCGGCGATAATCAGCTCCGGCTCGCAGGAGAAGGCAAGGGCGATCATCACCCGCTGGCGCATACCGCCTGAGAGTTCAAAGGGATAGCGCGCCATCACCGCCTTCGCGTCCGGGATCTGCATCTCTTCCAGCAGGCTCATCGCCTTCTGCTGCGCCTCGCGCCGCGAAAGGGGCTGATGCTGGCGGATCACCTCTACCATCTGTTTGCCAATCCGACGCGTCGGGTTGAGGGCGGTCATCGGCTCCTGAAAAATCATCGCCACCCGCGCACCGCGCCACTGGCGAAGCTGTTTCTCGGAGGCCGTCAGGACATTTTCGCCGAGTAATTTCACCTGACCATGATGAATACGATAGCTGCCCTCCGGCAGCAGCCGCATGGCGAGCATGGCGGTAACCGATTTACCGGATCCCGATTCGCCCACCACGCCGACAATTTCCCCCCTGTTAATCTCCAGCGAGACGTGGTTCAGCGCGTGGACCTCCCCGCGAAAAATCGGAAAGCTCAGGTGCAGGTCTTCAATGCTAAGTACCGGTTCGGTCATCACTGTTTTCCTCCCGATTTCGGATCCAGCAGATCGCGGATGCCATCGCCAAACAGGTTAAAGCCCACGGCGGTAATCAAAATCGCCGCGCCGGGAAACGCGCAGTACCACCACTGGTCGAGAACGTAATTGCGGCCAACGGCCACCATCGCGCCCCATTCGGCGGTGGGCTGCTGCGCGCCGAGGCCAATAAAGCCCAGCGTGGCGGCCATCAGAATGGCGCTGCCAATGTCCAGCGAAGCCTGCACAATCAGCGGCGGCAGGGCGTTGCGCAGGATATGCCAGCTGATCAAATGCCAGCGGGATGCCCCAAACGTGCGGGCGGCCTGAACGTAGGTAAACTGGCGCACCACCAGGGTTTGCCCGCGCGCCAGGCGCACGTAAAACGGAATGCGGACAATGGCGATTGCCAGCATGGCGTTAAACAGGCTCGGCCCGAGCGCTGCCGCCAGCGCCATGGTCAGCACCAGGGAAGGAATGGAGAGCATAATGTCCATCACCCGCATAATAATGGCGTCGCCGCGCCCGCCCAGTACGCCGGACAAACAGCCCACCAGCGAGCCGATGCCTCCTGCAATCACCACCACTGCCAGCCCGGCAGTAATCGACTGCTGGCTGCCCGCAAGTACGCGGCTGAACAGATCCCGTCCTACCTCATCGGTGCCGAACCAGTGCTGCGCAGACGGCGCCTGCAGGCGAGCAGTCAGATCCAGCGCGTTCGGGTCATGCGGTACGATCCACGGCGCGGCCACCATAATGAAAAGCATCACCAGCATAATGACGCCGCCAACGATCGTGAGCGGGCTTTGACGCAGCATCCAGAACAGTTTTGCCCAGTTGATACGTTGCCTGGCGCGCTTAACAGGGACGGACGTTTCCTGAGTCAACATCATTCGGCACCTCCGCGCCCGATTCGAGGGTCAATCCACAGGTAAAGCAGATCGACCACCAGATTAACCAGCACGTAGGCCAGTGAAACGACGACCGCAAAGCCCATCACGGCAGGGAAATCAAGCGCCTGAATGGACGTTACCACCCAGGCTCCCATCCCCGGCCAGGCAAAAACGGTTTCGGTGAGTACAGCGCCGTAGAGGAGATCCCCCAGCGCCAGCCCCAACACGGTAATGGACGGAATCATCGCATTGGGCAGGGCGTAGCGCAGGACGATATACCAGCCGGGCAGGCCGCTGGCGCGGGCGGTGCGGATGTAGTCCTCGCTAAGCTGCTCCAGCATCGCCGAGCGAACCTGACGCGCCACGATGCCGAGATGCACAAACGCCAGCGTCAGCGAGGGTAAAATCAGGTGCTGAAGCGCATTGAAAAAGACCTCGCCGTTGCCTTCCAGCAGCGCATCCAGCAGATAAAAACCGGTGACGTGTGTCGGCGGGTCGAGCCAGTCATCCAGCCTGCCGCCGCCGGGCAAAAGCTGCAGATGTCCGTAGAACAGCACAATGACGCCCAGACCGAGCCAGAAGGCCGGGGTGGAAATACCGGTCATCGCCATCAGCCGTACCAGATGATCCAGCCAGCGGTTACGGTACACCGCTGACAAAATCCCCAGCGGCACGCCAATGACCAGTGCCAGCAGCAGAGAACAGAAGGCCAGCTCCAGCGTGGCGGGGAAAAAGGCCTTCAGATCCTCGGCGACCGGACGTCCGGTACGAATGGAAGTGCCTAAATCCCCATGGGCCAGAGCATTCACGTAGCGGCCAAACTGAACATACAGCGGCTGATCCAGCCCCAGCTGCTGGCGAATGTTCTGCACGATTTCGTCGCTGGCGCGGTCACCGGCCAGCAGACGAGCCGGATCGCCGGGGATCAGGTGCGAAATAATAAACGTGATAATACAGACACCGGCCACCACCAGGAGTAACCCCCAGCAGCGCTGGCGCACAATGCTCCAGAACGTCATACACTTTCCCCCGGCGAAACGGTTACTTACTCATGGTGGCGATGTTGAATACCTGCTCGAGCATCGGATTAAAGGTGAAGCCTTTGACCTCTTTGTTCATCGCCAGCTGGTAGTTCTTCTGGAACAGATAAACGTAGGCCGCCTCGTCAATCACCACCTTTTGCGCCTGCTGGTAATCTTTGGTGCGCTCCGCCTGGTCCGTGGTTTTCAGCGCGCCCTGCAGCAGCGAATCGACTTCTTTGTTCTCATAGAACGAACGGTTGCCCGGCAGCCCTTTTTTGTCTGATTCAAACCAGTAGTTCATGAACATGTACGGGTCGGCAAAGTCCGGGCTCCAGTTACCGATGGCGATGTCGTAATCACCTTTGCCGACGCGGTCGCGCATGGTGGCGTTGGCCAGTTTTTCCAGCTTGACGTTAATGCCGATCTTGCCAAGGCTGGCCTGCGTGGAAAGCGCGATAGGCTCCCAGTTCGGATCGTTGTCCGAGTAGAGGAAGGTCAGGCTGGCGGGCTTATCTTTCACCTTCTCCAGGGCCGCTTTGGCTTTGGCCTCGTCAAAACTGTACTGCATGGCCGTGGCGTCATAGCCCCACATGCCTTCCGGGATCGGGCCACGCATCTGCTTGCCATTGCCGCTCAGAATGCCTTTGACCATGCCCTGATAGTCCGTCGCCCAGGAGACGGCCCGGCGTAAATCCACCTGGTTGAGCGGGGCTTTGCTGTTGTTGAGGTAGAGATAGGTCACGCGCAGGGAGGGGTATTCCGCGACGGCGACTTTCCCTTCCTGCTTAAGAGCCGCGAGCTGATCGACCGGCAGAGAATCAGCAATGTCCAGGTCGCCGCGGGAAAGCTGCAGCCGGCGGGAGGCGCTTTCACCGATAATTTTCACCGACACGCGCTTAAAGTGCGGCTTTTCGCCCGGCCAGTGGGGATTCGGTACCAGGACCAACTGCTGGCCTTTCTGCCAGCTTTTCAGCATAAACGGCCCGGAGCCGGCAGTGTTTTGCGCCAGAAACCCGCGCGCGTCGTCCGCGGCATTGGCCTTCAGCACCGCCGGGTTAATGATGGAGGCCCCGTCATTCGCCAGGGTGTAGAGGAAGGGGGCGAACGGCTGGCTGAGGGTGAATTTCACCGTGTGGTCATCAATGGCCTCCACTTTCAGGTCTTTCGGGAAGGCTTCAGACGGCCCCTGGCTGAGTTTCAGCAGGCGCTCAAAGGAGAGTTTGACCGCCTCGGCGGTGACCGGCGTGCCGTCGGAGAATTTGGCGTTATCCGCCAGGGTAAACGTCCACTCCTTCTGGTCGTCGGAGGCTTTCCAGCCCGTCGACAGATCGCCTTCCACCTCGGTCGAACCGGGTTTGTACTTGACCAGACGCTGGTAGGACGGATAGGTAACGGTCCAGTCGTTGTTATCAATGGTGATGGCAGGATCGAGCGTTTGCGGGTCGGCGGCTTTACCGATCGCCAGCATATCTTTCGGGACGGCAGCCAGCGCCAGCGGGGCGCTCAGGGCCAGCGTAGCGGCAATGATGGTCGAGAGAAGCGATGTTTTCATGGCAGTGCTCCAGGTTTATAGAGAGGTGTGCGTCTGGGGAAAACAGGCAAAACGGTCTTCAAGCAGCGGGTAGCTGGCGGCGTTCGGCAGTTCGAAGTGCCACCATTCGCTGGCAATCCCGACAAAACCGCCGCCGAACATGATGGCGTTCAACAGCAGACGGTTGCGCTGGGCGTGCGGCGGCACAGAGGGGTGATACGGATGCGAGCGGTCGTGCATTTCGTCAAAACCGGCCCCCATATCCAGCACGACGTTATGTTCGTCCATCAGCGTGACGTCGATGGCCGTACCGCGGCTGTGATTGGAGCCAATCGCCACGTCGACGACATATTCCGGGTTCGGGCAGGCATCCCACAGCCGGGCCTGGGCCTGCTGCGGTCGATAGGCGTCGTAGACCACCAGCTTCAGCCCGGCCAGCGCGGCAATGCTGATGGCTTTTGCCAGCGCGGTGGCGGCGTCGGTATGCAGCAGGCACAGCGCCTCCTGATAAATCGGGCGGCCGGTGATGTTGTCGGCGGTGGCGTATTTCAGATCGATATGCAGCGTGGGAAAGGTTTTCGCCACATCAATCAGTTGACTCTCTTCGGGCATAGCTCCGCTCCTTTAGCGTTCGAATTGTCCAAACTCTTGTTGTAATTCCCGGTTGACCGCCAGGCGCGCCGGAAGCGCATCACCGAGTGCTTCCACCACGCCCGACAGCAGCAGGTTGAACAGGCAGCTCACCGGGGCAAGGGAATCCCAGAAATGACCGGTATCGGTTTTCACCTGCAGCAAATCAAGCGGGTAATCCCGCGCCCAGGGGCACCAGATGTCGGTAATTAAGGCCAGCGGAATGCCTTTCTCGCTCGCGACGCGGCAGTACTGGCGCGCCATTGTGGAGTAGGTGCGGGTATCGGTCAGCACGACGTAGGGATGCGCAAACCCCGAGTTCAGGGATTCAACCCAGCTCCCGGATGCGCCTTCGGAATAGCTCACCCGCGGACGAAGGTACTCGAGGTGGCTAAAGAAGGCGTTGGCGATCCCGCGCGTGGACTGGATCCCCAGCACAAACACCGCGTCGGCGTGAGCAAGGCTATGCACCACCTGGCGGAAGACGTCCGTTTGCGCCAGCTGATACACCTGAGTGATGGCGTCCACTTCCAGCGACAGGGCGTGCTGAAGTCGGTTGGGCAGAGGGCGCTGCTGCTGCCAGGAGTCCAGCCGCTCGTTCATGCCCCAGGGCTGATACGGGTCGCGCAGGCTCTTTTTGGCATCTTCAAGATTGCGATACCCCAGCTTGCGCAGGAAGCGTCCGACGGTGATCCCGCTGGTCCCGCTCGCCAGACCGACGCTCTCCGCCGTTTCAAACGGGATCTGCGCGGCGTGCGCCAGCAGCCAGCTAGCAACCCGCTTTTCGCTGGGCGTTAGCTGGCTGAAGATCGCTTCGATACGATTCAACATCTCTGGTTTCGTCGTCATACCGCCTCGCTGTTAACTGGCTGTCAAAAGCCAGATTTGTGTTACCACGTTAACAATGCATGGCGCGTGCCATGTTCACAGGGCAGGTAAAACCCGCTGTGCGGTAAAATTCATGCAATATTTGTTTAACGAATGATCAACATTTGTGCAGCGTAGTTCACTTTTGGTGCACTGTCTGACGCGGCAGGTATGAATTTGGTGAATACGTCAGCCTGTTCACATTTTTGATAAGATAGAGGGACTGTGAAGATAAAAGGGATCCCGGCATGGCGAATTTGCCCTGGCGTGTCAGCGTGCGCGTTATCGCGCTTGCAAAGAAAATGGCGATGGTTGCGGGGATCGTCGTGGTCATCCTGCTGGCGGTGCGGGTGTATCTTTCGCAACAGGGGCCGGAACTACACCTTTGGCACACCTGGCGGGCAGATGAGATGTCCGTGCGCGAGCTGGATAACGCCGATTTTGCCGGGTATCTCACCCGGGAAAAGGCGATTTTCGCCGACCTGGATAACGCGGTAACGGCGAAAACAGGGCGCGAGGAGCAAACGCCGCTAAACCGTTATTATCGCCAGAGCCTGGTGTGGTCTGGTCAGTTTTCACCCGATGCCAACCGCTCATTTGTGCTGATGCCACCCGGAAAGCCCCGCGGCGCGGTAGTGCTGCTGCACGGGTTGACGGACTCGCCTTACAGCGTCAGGCACCTGGCCCTGAACTATCAGCAGCACGGTTTTGTGGCCGTGGTTCCACGCCTGCCCGGGCACGGCACCGCGCCTGGCGCGCTTACTGACGTGGACTGGGAGATGTGGCTGGCGGCGACGCGCCTTGCCGTGCGGGAAGCCACGCGTCTGGCGGGAGAGCATGTGCCGTTGCATCTGGTGGGCTACTCCAACGGCGGAGCGCTGGCGATGAAATATGCCCTCGACGCGCTGGACGCGCCTGCGCTGAGAAAGCCGCAGCAGGTGATACTGCTTTCGCCGATGATCGGCGTGACGGCCTTTGCGCGGTTCGCCGGTTTCGCCGGGCTACCGGCGCTGCTGCCGGCATTTGCCAAAGCGGCGTGGCTGAATATCGCCCCGGAATATAACCCGTATAAATACAATTCTTTCCCGGTTAACGCCGCCCGCCAGTCGTGGCTGCTGACGAAAGCCCTGCAGGAGCAGATTGGCCGCGCGGCGCGGGAAAACAGGCTGGAGAATTTGCCGCCGGTGCTGGCGTTCCAGTCGGTGATGGATTCCACAGTCAGCACCCGCGCGGTGGTCACCGGTCTGTTTGACCAGCTTCCGGCAAACGGCAGCGAGCTGGTGGTGTTTGACATCAATCAGGCGGCCAGCTTCCGCCCGCTGTTCAAACCGTCGTCGTGGACGGCAACCTCGGCGCTGCTGCCGGTTGCACAGAGGCGTTACAGTGTCACGGTTATCACCAATGCGGACGAGCACAGTTTCCCGGCGGTAGCGAAAACCACCCCGGCCGGCAGCACGCAGGAGACGGTCATGCCGCTTGCGCAGTCCTGGCCACAGGATGTCTATTCGCTGTCGCACGTTGCCGTGCCGTTCCCGCCGGATGACGATCTCTATGGCCGCGAGCCTGGCGTGAAAAACCGCTATGGCATCAGCCTGGGGACAATTGCGCTGTGGGGAGAGACGTCCATGCTGAGCGTCGGCAAAGAGGCGCTGATGCGGGTCACCTCGAACCCGTTTTATGACTATATGCTGGAGAGGATCGACAGCCGAATCGGGGACGGGGAGAAGTAACGTTCCCTTGTGGCGTGAATATGTTAGGTCGCATTGATTAAGTATGTTAAACAGTAGCTTCAAGGCACCTTTCTCATCGGAACTCTTTTTGTGCTGACGACGCTAATCTACCGAAGCCAGTTAAATTTATCTCACCCGTCCACCGAACTGCGGGAGCTGGTGGAGCGCGCCAGGGGCCGCAACGCAAAGCTGAATATTACCGGTGTACTCCTGTCTAAAGGGAGCGATGTCCTGCAAATTCTCGAAGGTTCCGAAGAGAGTGTGGTCAGGCTGTTCCATACCATTCGTCAGGACCCGCGTCACAGCGGGGTGGTTGAACTGATGCGGGACTATGGCCCGCGCAGACGTTTTGAAAATGTCGGCATGCTGTTGTTTGATCTGCAAACCCAGTCGCCGAAAGAGGTGTTACAGTCGGTTTTGCATTACAGCAAGCTGGACAGCTATCTGACCTCTGACGATCGGGTGTTCAAATTTATCCAAACGTTTATTACCGGCAAACGTCCGTCAGAGTCTGGGGCACGCTATCTCCCTGAAAAATGGACGCTGTCACCCGAAGTGCTACCCTTTGGCGAGAGTCTGGAGCTGATCGCCGGTCAGCCCTGTCAGTTTGCGCTTCAGCCCATTGTCGAGCCCTCGGAAGGGACGATCAGCTCCCTTGAAGCCCTGATACGCGGCAACGACGGCGGCAGCCCGGAGCATTTCTTCAGCACCCTCGACCCGGACAAAATCTACGAAGTTGATCTGCAAACAAAGGCCTATGCCTTTGCGCTGGCGGAAAAACTGGGGATTGGCAGCCATAAAATTGCGGTCAACTTGCTGCCCATGTCGCTGGTAAATGTGCCTGGTGCCGTTGAGTTTCTGGTCAATCAGATCAAACAACACGGGTTGCAGCCGGAGCAGGTGGTTATTGAAGTCACTGAGAACGAGATGATCTCCGGGTTCAACCAGTTCAACAGCGCCATTAAGCAGCTTCGCGGTGAGGGGGTTGGCCTGGCTATCGATGATTTTGGTTCCGGCTATGCCGGTCTTTCTCTGCTGACCCGTTTTCAGCCGGATAAAATTAAAATCGACCGGGAAATTGTCAGCGATATCCACCTCAGCGGCGTGAAGCAGGCGATTGTGCGCTCCATTATCAGCTGTTGCTCCGACCTTGAAATTACCCTGGTGGCCGAAGGGATCGAGAAGATAGAGGAGTGGTGCTGGCTCGAATCTGCCGGGATCCGCCGATTCCAGGGCTTTCTGTTTGCCCGTCCGCAGCTGAATGGCGTCGGTGATATTCACTGGCCGCATCTGATGCGTTAAGCCAAATTTCCTTCCCGTTATTTCCCCTTTGCCTGGCCTGTGCTTAAATAGCTAAAACGGTTTAACAATGTTTAGCTTAGAGGGTCACATGAAAAAAATCTGGGTACTTGGCGATGCAGTGGTGGATCTGCTGCCGGATGGAGAAGGCCGGCTGCTGCAATGTCCCGGCGGGGCACCGGCAAACGTTGCAGTCGGGATTGCCCGACTGGGCGGCCAGAGCGCCTTTATCGGCAGGGTTGGCGACGACCCTTTCGGACGTTTTATGCATCAGACGCTGGCGAAGGAGCGGGTCGATGTGCAGCAGATGCGCCTTGACCCGGCACACCGCACCTCGACGGTGGTGGTCGATCTGGACGACCACGGCGAGCGTTCGTTTACCTTCATGGTGCGCCCGAGCGCCGATCTGTTTCTGGAACCCGCCGATCTGCCCACGTTCAGCGCCGGGGAGTGGCTGCACGTTTGTTCCATCGCGCTTAGCGCAGAGCCGAGCCGTACTGCGACGTTTCAGGCAATGGCCGCCATCCGCGAGGCGGGCGGTTACGTCAGTTTCGACCCCAATATTCGCCCGGATCTCTGGCCGGATGAAAACGCCCTGCATGGCTGCCTCGAGCAAGCCCTGCAGAGCGCCGACGTGGTAAAACTCTCGGTCGAAGAGCTGGCCTTTTTCACCGGCTGTGCGCAGGTAAACGCCGGTCTGGAGGCGCTAATGCAGCGCTGCCCGGCGCGGTTGGTGCTGATCACCCAGGGTAAAGCGGGCGTGACGGCCTGGCATGAAGGTAGCGTAAAACACTATCCGGCTACGCCCGTTCAGTGCGTCGATACCACCGGCGCGGGCGACGCCTTCGTGGCGGGCCTGCTCTACGGCCTGGCCGCCGGGCAGGACCTGACGCCGGTTATCGCCCTGGCCCAGCGCTGCGGCGCGTTAGCCACTACCGCCAAAGGGGCAATGACCGCATTGCCCTGGCAGCACGAGCTGTAATTCCTCCCTTCACTGGCCGCCAGTCGGCGGCCTGAATTGTCGCCTCGATCACACTTACTAAAACGGTTTAGCAAAAAAGATTGCCGATCCAAAATTCACAGGTTTAGTATCAGCAACCTAAACCGGTTTAGCAATTTAGCACGTTTAATGACTTCTTTTAGGGATGCGACAAAATGTATAAAAAACGCAGACTTGCCGTGATGATAGGCATGCTGGCCGGCAGTACCTCTGTTTTTGCCCAGGCTGATATATCCAGTATCGAAGCGCGCCTTGCCGCAATGGAGCAGCGCCTCCAGGACGCGGAAACGCGTGCCCAGGTGGCGGAGAAACGCGCCACGGCGGCAGAACAAAAAACACAGCAGCTGGTGGCTGCTCAGCAGCAGGCGCAAACGACAACCCAGGAGGTGGCGCAGCGCACCACCGCGCTGGAGAAGAAGGCGGATCAAAGCGGCGGATTTGAGTTTCATGGCTATGCCCGTTCAGGCCTGCTGATGAACGATGCCGCCTCCAGCAGCAAAAGCGGTCCTTACCTGACGCCAGCCGGCGAAACCGGCGGTGCAGTAGGGCGTCTGGGTAACGAAGCCGATACCTACGTTGAACTGAACCTGGAGCATAAACAAACCCTGGATAACGGGGCGACCACGCGCTTCAAAGCGATGCTGGCCGACGGTCAGCGAACCTATAACGACTGGTCTGCCGATACCAGCGATCTCAATATTCGTCAGGCCTTCGCGGAGCTGGGCAACCTGCCTGATTTTACCGGCGCGCTGAAAGGCAGTACCTTCTGGGCGGGTAAACGCTTTGACCGCGACAACTTTGACATCCACTGGCTGGATTCCGACGTGGTGTTCCTGGCCGGTACCGGTGGCGGCGTCTACGACGTGAAATGGAACGATTCGCTGCGTAGCAACTTCTCCATCTATGGCCGCAACTTCGGCAGCGTGGAGCAGACCGACAACAACGTTCAGAACTATATCCTCAGCATGAACCACTTCGCCGGCCCGTTCCAGCTGATGGTGAGCGGCTTGCGGGCGAAAGATAACGATGACCGCAAAGACACCAACGGCGATCTTATAAAGACGGACGCCGCCAATACCGGCGTGCATGCCCTGGTGGGATTACATAATGAGAGCTTCTATGGCCTGCGTGAAGGGACGGCCAAAACGGCGCTGCTGTATGGTCACGGGCTGGGTGCGGAGGTGAAAAGCATCGGCTCTGACGGGGCCCTGCTGTCTGAAGCGGATACCTGGCGCTTTGCAAGTTACGGTGTCACGCCGATCGGTGGCGGCTGGAGCATTGCGCCTGCCGTGCTGGCGCAAAGCAGTAAAGATCGCTATGTCAAAGGCGATAGCTATGAGTGGGTAACGCTCAACACCCGTCTGATTAAAGAGGTGACGCAGAATTTTGCGCTGGCGTTTGAGGGCAGCTATCAGTACATGGATTTAGATCCGCAAGGCTATAAGGACCGTAACGCCGTCAACGGCAGTTTCTACAAGCTGACCTTTGCACCGACGTTAAAAGCGAGCAAGATCGGCGACTTCTTTAGCCGTCCTGAGCTGCGTCTGTTTGCCACCTGGATGGACTGGAGCAGCAAACTGGACAATTACGCCAGCGATGATGCCTTTGGCAGCAGCGGCTTCAACGCCGGCGGGGAATGGAACTTTGGGGTCCAGATGGAAACCTGGTTTTAACCCATCCCGCTCCCGCCTGGCGGGAGCGGTTTAAACATCATAAAAAATGAAGTCAGGCAGAGGTATCTATGGATTTTGATAATATCGCCCGCGCGCTTATTCCGCTGCTCGGTGGCAAAGAGAACATCGCCAGCGCGGCACACTGCGCAACGCGTCTTCGTCTGGTGCTGGTCGATGACGCGCTTGCCGATCAGCAGGCTATCGGCAAGGTTGACGGCGTAAAAGGCTGTTTTCGTAACGCCGGGCAGATGCAGGTGATTTTTGGTACGGGCGTGGTTAACAAGGTGTACGCCGCGTTTATCCGGGAGGCGGGGATCAGCGAATCCAGTAAATCTGAAGCCGCGGATCTGGCGGCGCGCAAGCTCAACCCGTTCCAGCGCATTGCCCGTCTGCTCTCCAACATCTTTGTGCCGATCATTCCCGCGATTGTGGCGTCCGGTCTGCTGATGGGCCTGCTCGGGATGGTGAAAACCTACGGCTGGGTCAATGCGGATAACGCCCTCTACATCATGCTGGACATGTGCAGCTCCGCGGCGTTTATCATTCTGCCTATTCTGATCGGCTTCACTGCCGCGCGTGAGTTTGGCGGTAACCCGTATCTTGGCGCAACGCTTGGCGGCATTCTGACCCACCCGGCGCTGACCAACGCCTGGGGCGTGGCGTCGGGTTTCCACACCATGAATTTCTTTGGCCTTGAGATCGCGATGATTGGCTATCAGGGCACGGTATTCCCGGTGCTGCTGGCCGTCTGGTTTATGAGCATCGTGGAGAAAAATCTGCGCCGCGTGATTCCGGACGCCTTAGACCTGATCCTGACGCCGTTCCTCACCGTGGTGATCTCCGGCTTTATCGCGTTGCTGATTATCGGTCCGGCAGGGCGCGCCCTGGGGGACGGCATCTCCTTTATTCTCAGCACCCTTATTGCCCACGCGGGCTGGCTGGCGGGACTGCTGTTTGGCGGACTTTACTCGGTGATTGTGATCACCGGTATTCACCACAGCTTCCACGCCATCGAAGCCGGGCTGCTGGGCAATCCATCGATTGGCGTTAATTTCCTGCTGCCTATCTGGGCCATGGCGAACGTGGCGCAGGGCGGTGCCTGTCTGGCGGTGTGGTTCAAAACCAAAGATGCCAAAATCAAAGCCATTACGTTGCCGTCGGCGTTTTCTGCGATGCTCGGCATCACCGAAGCGGCTATTTTTGGTATCAACCTGCGCTTCGTTAAGCCGTTTATCGCCGCGCTGATTGGCGGCGCGGTGGGCGGTGCCTGGGTGGTGTCGGTGCATGTCTACATGACCGCCGTCGGGTTGACCGCCATTCCGGGCATGGCCATTGTGCAGGCCAGCTCGCTGCTGAACTATATTATCGGCATGGTGATTGCCTTCGGCGTGGCGTTTACCGTCTCACTGCTGCTGAAATATAAAACGGACTCTGAATAATGACGTTACCTTCCCGCTGGCCTGCGATCCTGCAGGCCGTTATGCAAGGTCAGCCGCGGGCGCTCGCGGACAGCCATTATCCGCAATGGCACCCAGCGCCAGTGACGGGGCTAATGAACGACCCGAACGGGTTTATCTGGTTTGCTGGCCGCTACCACCTGTTTTATCAGTGGAACCCGCTGGACTGCGAGCACCGCTTTAAGTGCTGGGGGCACTGGAGCTCTGCGGACCTGGTGCACTGGCGGCACGAGCCGCTGGCGCTCATGCCGGAAGAAGAGTATGACCGCAACGGCTGCTACTCCGGTAGCGCCGTGAATAACGCGGGCGTATTGACCCTGTGTTACACCGGCAATGTCAAGTTTGATGACGGCAGCCGCACGGCCTGGCAGTGCCTGGCCGTGGAACAGCCGGATGGAACCTTCAGGAAGCTGGGACCGGTGCTGGCGCTGCCGGAAGGCTACACCGGCCACGTGCGCGACCCGAAGGTGTGGCAGCACGACGGGCTGTGGTACATGGTGCTTGGCGCACAGGATGTGCAAAAGCGCGGCAAGGTGCTGCTGTTTAAGTCAGCTGATTTGCACGCCTGGCAATCCTGCGGGGAGATCGCCGGTCACGGCGTCAACGGCCTGTCGGATGCAGGGTATATGTGGGAGTGCCCGGACCTGTTTGCCCTCGACGGGACGCACGTCCTGATCTGCTGCCCGCAGGGGCTGGCGCGCGAGCCGCATCGCTACCTCAACACCTATCCGGCCACCTGGATGAGTGGAGCGTTTGACTCTTCCACCGCCCGGTTTGATCACGGCGAGCTGCACGAGCTGGATGCGGGCTTTGAGTTCTACGCCCCGCAAACCACGCTGGCGGAAGACGGTCGCCGTATTCTGATCGGCTGGATGGGCGTACCGGACGGGGAAGAGATGCTGCAGCCCACGCGGGCGCACGGCTGGATGCACCAGATGACCTGTCCGCGCGAATTACGGTACCGCGACGGCAGGCTCTGGCAGATCCCGGTGCGTGAGCTGGCGGCGCTGCGCGAAGATGAACACAACTGGCAGGGGCGCGCCAGCGCCGCGCCCGCACTCGACGCGACGCGCCTGGAGTTTGAGCTGGGCGCTTCGCAGGTGATTGTCGATTTTGCCGGCGCGCTGCGCCTCAGCGTCGATGGGCAGGGCCTGCGTCTGGAACGCGCGAGCCTGGAAACCGGTGAAACGCTGACCCGCTACTGGCAGGGCGACGTCCGTCATTTACGCGTCCTGTGCGACCGCTCCAGCGTTGAAATTTTCATCAACCACGGCGAAGGGGTGATGAGCAGCCGCTATTTTCCTGCCCATCCGGCCCGGGTGCGATTCGAAGGTGCGTCCGACATCACATTACGCTACTGGTCGTTGCGCACCTGCATGATAGAATGAGGGTTTTGGCAGCCGGATCTAAGTCGTTGTGAGAAAAACAAAACGCGTCACCATCAAAGACATCGCGGAGCTGGCGGGGGTGTCCAAAGCCACCGCCAGCCTGGTCCTGAACGGTCGCAGCAAAGAACTTCGCGTGGCGGAAGAGACGCGCGAGCGCGTGCTGGCGATTGCAAAAGAGCACCACTATCAGCCCAGCATTCACGCCCGTTCGCTGCGGGATAACCGCAGCCACACCATTGGTCTGGTGGTTCCGGAGATCACCAACTACGGTTTTGCCGTCTTTTCTCACGAACTGGAAACGCTGTGCCGCGAGGCGGGCGTTCAGCTGCTGATCTCCTGCAGCGATGAAAACCCGGGGCAGGAGACGGTGGTGGTGAACAACATGGTGGCGCGGCAGGTGGACGGGCTGATCGTGGCCTCCAGCATGCTTAACGACGCGGACTACCATAAGCTGAGCGAGCAGCTGCCGGTGGTCCTGTTTGACCGCCACATCAACGACAGCGCGCTGCCGCTGGTGATCACCGACTCTATTACCCCGACGACGGAACTGGTGTCAGATATAGCGCGCCAGCATCCTGATGAGTTCTACTTCCTCGGCGGCCAGCCCCGCTTATCCCCGACGCGCGACCGCCTGGAAGGGTTCAAACAAGGTCTGCGTGATGCCGGTGTGGAACTGCGTCCGGAGTGGATCATTCACGGCAACTATCACCCGAGCTCCGGTTACGAGATGTTTGCCGAACTCTGCGCCCGGCTGGGACGTCCGCCGAAAGCGTTGTTCGCTGCCGCCTGCGGGCTGCTGGAAGGGGTGTTGCGCTATATGGGCCAACATAACCTGTTGCAAAGCGATATCAGGTTAGCCAGTTTTGACGATCACTATCTCTATGATTCGCTGACGATCCCCGTGGATACTATTCGCCAGGATAACCGGCAGCTGGCGTGGCACTGCTTTGATTTGATTAGCAAATTGATTGAAGGCGAGACCCCGGAACCGTTGCAACGCAAGCTGGCTGCCACCCTGCAGCGGCGCTATAAGTCAGCAGATTAGCCCGGACCGATACATCAATAACTTTAATTAATTTAAGTTTTGGAAGCGCCGATAACCATAAGGAATAATTCTCCTTGAGGTATTGGTTTATGTCGTTGAAAAAGTCGTCCCTGATTATCCTGTTCTCGCTGCTTTTCTTCTTTGTTGTCAGCACTGTCACCAGCGTTGGCCTCATCATTAAAAGTAATAATTCCCTGGATAACGTCAATAAAGAGATCCAGGTGGTGCTGTCCATTATTGACCCCATTAACCACAGCCGTACGTTGCGCGTTCGGGTGATGGAGTATGTGAAGATGGTGGAAGCGGGTAACGCGGCGGACGGGGCAGCAAAGCTGACCTCCGTGAAAGAGGCGCTGACCAAAGCGGACCATGCGTTTGCGGCCTTTATGGCGTCACCGCGCCTGAGCGATGAAGCACCGCTGGTGAGAGCCTATCAGGATGCCTGGCAGAACTACCGCAACCAGGGACTTGCGCCGCTGATTGATGCCGCTGCGGCACACGATGTCGCCAAATTTGACGCGCTGATCCCGGAAGTGTCCCGCCTCGATCGCCAGTACGAGATCGTTCTCGACCAGGTCCTTTCCGTGCACCAGAAATATGCCAAAAGCCTGAATGAAGATGCGAGCAGTAACTTCGTCTCTGGCCTGGCGATCATTGCCGCAATCGCCAGTCTGTTTGTGGTGGTGATCATCGCAGTCAGCCTGCTGATGAAGCGCTTTGTCTTCGCGCCGGTCAACCTCGCGCGCGAGCACTGCAGCCAGATTGCGGCAGGTAAGCTGGACATTCCGGTGCCGGTGAAGGGGAGCGCCCATAACGAAATCGATCATCTGATGAGCTCGATGGAGCAGATGCGTCAGGCACTGCTGTCAACCATCGCTCAGGTACGCGATGCGAGCCATACCGTGACGCACGCAGCCCAGGAGATTGCCTCCGGGAATATTGACCTGGCGTCACGCACCGAGCAGCAGGCTTCCGCATTAACCCAGACGGCGGCCAGCATGGAAGAGCTGAGCGCGACGGTGGCGAACAACACCGACAATGTGTTCCAGGCCGGAAAACTGGTGCAGGACGCGGTGAAAAATGCCCACACCGGTGAAGCGGTGACCCGCGAAGTCATCGACACGATGAATACCATCGCCGCGAACTCGAAGCGCATCGAAGACATCACCAGCGTGATTAACAGCATCGCCTTCCAGACCAACATCCTGGCGCTGAACGCGGCGGTTGAAGCGGCGCGCGCCGGTACCCAGGGCCGCGGCTTTGCGGTCGTGGCCAGTGAAGTGCGCACCCTGGCACAGAAAAGTGCGGTGGCCGCCAAGGACATTGAGAGCCTGATTGCCCAGTCGGTTTCCAGCGTGAAAAACGGTGCGGAGCTGGTCAGCCGTTCAGGTGCGGTGATTGACGCGATTATTTCGTCGGTGAACAAAGTGAATACGCTGATGGAGCAGATTTCCGTCGCCTCGGAAGAGCAGAGCCGTGGGATTAGCCAGGTCGGGCAGGCGGTGACCGAGATGGACGGCGTGACCCAGCAGAACGCCGCGCTGGTGCAGCAGTCCGCCGCGGCAGCGGCCTCGCTGGAAGAGCAGGCGCAGCAGCTATCGCGGAGTATTTCGAGTTTTAGTTTGCCGGTGCAGGCTTGATTGAATATAAGAGGCTCCTGAGGGAGCCTTTTTAATGTCTGGCTTAACGGGAAAGACGTATCAGACAAAGTTTCATGTTTTAAAAGCACTTATATTTACAAGTCTTACCGTCTGGAGGCGTTGGTCAGGGAAGCTGACTGGACTATTATGCATTTTCAGTACATGCCGTAAGGGGGGATCATGATAGATATCACAAGCGGTGACAGACACCTTAAATTAACGCCCTATGAAAGGCTGACTGAACCCGAGGTGCCTGCCTATAGCCGTATTATGGTATGGGTTGAATTCTCAATCCCTGTCTTAAAAACAGAGTTTGCTGCAGAGTTTTTTGTCGGTCAGTTAGAGCAATTCAGGCTTGATGCACATGCTTTCCATCAAGCCTTAACGACAGGTACAAAGTCTAAGGATAGTCGTTTAACCTCGGCATTCGAGCAGGTTATGCTTAAGTTTCATCAGGCACATTTTGCCGGTGCTGTTGGAGTTAGTATGGTACTTAAGCCTGAAAACCATGCTGACAGTGTTACCCTTGACGATTCCTTCGAGATTGATGAAAGTTACTTTCCCGACCTGCTCTCTGGTCTGGACGACATCATTTCATGGCAAAACTGATGCTTGAATTACGCTACAAGACCGGCACTCAGACTGCCGGACTTTTTATGCCATTTACTTGCGCCTTTCTCCTTTTCTGTCAAGCGAAGACTAGCGACTTCATTACGCAAAAAGTGATGGCCTGAAGGTGACTCATAGCGCCCGCCAGCTCTAACAGCTATGAGTCCAAATCCGACAGCACAAAAATTCTTTGATTCACCCCAGCAATATTTCCCTCGCTCATCCGTCTACCTCACCACAAGCCATAATCAGTTACGGTAAACGAGGTAAACACCATGAGAGATTTTGAAATGCACGGCAGAGGTCACGGGCGCGGATTTGGTCGCCACCGTATGGGCAAGGGATTAGTCATCGGCGCGGTGATTTTCATCGTGCTCGGCCTGCTGGTGATGTCCCTGTGGAACGCCTTGCTTCCGGCGATCCTTGGCGTGAAGGCCATCGGATTCTGGCAGGCGCTGGGCATTCTGGTGCTGAGCCGCATTCTGTTTGGCGGGCTGGGCTTCCGCCCGGGGATGTTCGGCGCGCACCGCCGCATGCACGAGCGCTGGATGAACATGACGCCCGAGCAGCGCGAGGCGTTTATTCAGCAGCGCCGCGAAGGGTTTGGTCGTCACGGCCGCGGGCACTGCGGCTGGCACGGGCATCGTGACGATAAGCGCGACGACGCCACGCCAAAAGCGCCGGAAGCAGAGTGAGCGAAATGAAAGCCGGGGAGGCGGGCGGATCCATGTTGATGTCGGCGCTCAATGCCTGCCGCGCCCGGCTGAGAGCCTTCATTCGCGGACGGACGTCCGTCCGTGATGATGCCGACGACATTCTGCAGGAAGTGACGTATCAGCTGATGAAAGTGGAACAGCCGGTCGAAAACGTCGCCGCCTGGCTGTTCCGCGCGGCGCGTAACGAGATGACCGACCGGGCGCGTAAAAAGCGCGAGGTCTCGCTCTCCGGCTATTTTACGGGCGAAGACGACGAGGGTTTCCCGGAGGACGAGCTGGCCGAAACCCTGTTCGGCGTACCGCACACGCCGGAAGAGGAGTACCTCAAAACGCTGCTGTGGGAAGAGCTGGGACAGGCACTGTCTGAACTGTCGCCGCCGCAGCGGGAGGTGTTTGAGAAGACCGAGCTTTACGGCTACAGCATTAAAATGCTGGCAGAGGAGACCGGTGCCAGCGAACAGGCGCTGTTATCCCGCAAACATAAGGCAGTACTGTTTCTACGCACGCGGCTGCGGGACGTCTATGACGCGCTAACGGGCGAATAGCGGCGACAGACAAAACCTTACACTTCCGGTACTTGTAGATTCATCACTATGGTTTATGATCGGGGCGTCTTCTTACTCTGGAATGTTATGCGCAACCGTCAGCTCCTCGGAAAATGGCTTTTGATTATCACCTGTCTGGCGATGGCGCTTTGCCTCGTGCAGCGTGCGGTGATGCTCAACCATTTTTTACAGGGGCTGGATCCGCAGATTTCTCTGATAGCTGATGCCCCGGCGCAAACCAGCGATACGGAACAGCCTGGCCCGTCGCCCTGTCAGCTGGGCGCGCACTCGCTGCTTTGCGCGCAGCCGCTGTTCTTCGACGGTGCGCTACCGGCCATTATTATCTTCTTCGCGCTGCTGCAGCTGTTTACGCAAGGGCGGGCGTTTGCGCCTGTTGAACAGCCCGTTCAGGCACCGCCTCCCCGAATACACCTGAAAAACTGCGTTTTCCGTGAGTGAAAATCATCGTCACCGCACGATAATTTTTCACTGTTCACGGAGTAAAACATGGTTAACCTCTTCAGGGGATTCGTCTTCCTGTGGCTGTCCTGCATCGGCATTGCCCATGCGGCGGACACCGGCTGGCTGGTTTCCCCCCAAAACGATCACGCCCGTATCCGCTTTCAGGCGGAGAGGGAACAAAACCACATTAAGGGCCTGCTCACCGTTGAGCTAAAACCCGGCTGGAAAACCTACTGGCGATCGCCGGGCGAGGGCGGCGTGGCGCCGAAAATCAGCTGGCCGGACGGCGTAACGGACAGCTGGTCCTGGCCGGTCCCGTCGCGCTTCGATATCTCCGGCATGACCACGCAGGGCTATCACGATAAGGTCACTATTCCGATTACGCTCGACGGGGTGAGGGGCGACACGCTCGACGGGACGCTCACGCTCTCTACGTGCAGCAACGTCTGCCTGCTGACGGACTACCCGCTGCACCTCGATTTTACCCAACCGGTGGATGAGGGCTTCCGCAACGCCTTCGCGCAAGCGATGCGCGCCGTGCCGGGCACCTCCGGCGTTTCCGCCGATTTGTCGGCCTGGCTTTCTGACGGCAATCTGGTGGTGACGGGGACGACGGACGGGAAATGGGATAATCCGGGGATCTTCTTTGACCCGCTGGAGGGTGACATTCTGCCCGGCGAGCCGGTCATTAAACACGACGGCAATACGCTTCGGGTAACGGTCCCCGTCACCGATGAATGGGGCGATAAGCCCGCCTCGCTGAAGGGTAAAGCGCTGTCGTTTGTGCTGACCAATGGCGATCGCGCGCAGCAAACCACCATGACCGTTGGGACAACGCCCGAAGAGACTTCAGTGGCGGACGGGATCGGCAAAATGGTGCTGTTTGCGCTATTGGGCGGGCTGATCCTGAACCTGATGCCCTGTGTACTGCCGGTGATGGGCATGAAGCTCAACAGCATCCTGCACGCAGGCTCGGACGGCCGCACCATCAGGCTGCGCTTTCTGGCCACCAGCGCCGGGATCGTGACCTCCTTTATGCTGCTGGCCGCGATGGTCACCGCGCTTAAGCTGGCCGGCGCATCACTGGGGTGGGGCATTCAGTTCCAGAACCCGTGGTTTATCGGTCTGATGGTCGCCGTCACCTTCCTGTTTGCGCTGAACCTGTTTGGGGTCTTTGAGATGCTGCTGCCTTCTGCCGCCGCCGGGCGGCTGGCAACGGCAGGAGGGACGGGGATTGGCGGCAGCTTCTGTGAAGGGATGTTCGCCACGCTGCTGGCGACCCCGTGCTCCGCGCCGTTCCTCGGTACCGCGGTTGCCTTTGCCCTTGGCGCGCCGCTGCATGCCCTGTGGCTCATCTTCCTGATGCTCGGCGTGGGTATGAGCCTGCCGTGGCTGTTTGTCGCCCTGGTGCCGAAAACGGCCTTGCTGCTGCCGAAACCCGGTCGCTGGATGAACACGCTGAAAGTCGTTCTTGGCCTGATGATGCTGGCCTCCAGCTTCTGGCTGGCGACGCTGCTGAGCCTGCATCTGGGCGACAGGCTCACTCAGGTGGTGTTGCTGATGCTGGTCGCCGTCACGCTGGCGCTGTTCGCAATGAAGCGGCAAACGGCCTCGCCGCTGTTCTGGCTCGTGGTTATCGCGCTGTCGGGGTTCGGCGGGTATCAGATGCGCGGGCTGCTTAACGCGCCGCCTGACGCTTCGGCGCAAAATACCGCGCAGGCCATACCGTGGCAGCCGCTCAGCGAGGAGGCCATCGGGCAGGCGCTGGCGCAGGGGAAACGGGTGTTCGTGGATATCTCTGCCGACTGGTGCGTGACCTGTAAGGTGAACGAGCATCGGGTGCTCAATCAGCCGGAGATCGTTGCCGCACTGCGCCAGCCGGACGTGGTGGCCCTGCGCGGAGACTGGAGCCAGCCGTCCGCGCTCATCGCGGCGTTTCTGGCGAAGCGAAACCGCTACGCCATCCCGTTTAACGCGGTGTATGGCCCCGGCCTGCCTGATGGCGAAATCCTCTCGCCGCTGCTGGACAAGCGCACCCTGGTCACCACCCTGAACAACGCAAAAGGCTAACTGTACGATGAAAACACTCCTTATTACGCTTCTGCTCCTGCTGGCCCCGGTTCAGGTGTTCGCGGCCCAGCCGCTGACGCCGGACCAGGAGCAGCGCGCGCAGCAGATGATCGCTGATTTTCTGTTTAACGACCCGAACTCCCCGCGCATCGGCGCGAAAAACCCAAAGCTCACCCTCGTGGTGTTTACCGACTACAACTGTCCGTACTGTAAAAAATTCGATCCGTACCTGGAGAAGATTGTCGAAAAACACCCGGACGTGGCGGTAGTCTTTAAGTTTTTACCTTTCCGCTCGGAAAGTTCGCTCACCGCCGCGCGAGACGCGTTAACCGTCTGGCGTGCGCATCCTGAGCAGTTTATGAAACTCAACCATACCCTGATGGCGAAGAAGGGGTACCACGATGAGACCAGCATTCAGGAGGCGCAGAAGCGGGCGGGCGTGAACGTGACGACGCCGGATGACGAGAGCCTGCTGACAATCAAGCGCAGCCTGATCGTCGCGGAAAAAATGGGGATCCAGGGCACGCCCGCCACCCTTATCGGCGAGGGGCTACTTCCCGGCTGGGTGCCGTTCGAACAGTTCGATGAAATGGTCAGTGACGCACTGAAAAACCGCTAACCTGAAGGGGGCGGAATGCCCCCGACAAACCGGAGAGGGAAATGAAAAAATTACTGTTACTTTCGGCACTGGCGACGTCAGGGCTGGTACAGGCGGCTGAAGCCATACCGGATGTGGTGAAGCACTTCAGCGAGCAGCAGAACATTAAAATCATCAAGAAGCTGGACGCCCCCGGCGGGACGCCAGCCTGGCTGGGGCAGTATCAGGACATGGGCGTCACGCTGTTTTTAACGCCGGACGGCAAGCACGTGATCTCAGGTTATCTTTATGATGACAAAGGGAAGAACCTCAGCGAGAGCTACTTCCAGAAAGAGATCTACGCTCCGATGGGACGCGAGATGTGGAAGAACCTCAACGCGGCGCATCCCCTGAAGGAAGGGGCGGATAGCGCCCCGCGTAAGTTCTTTGTCTTTGCCGATCCGTTCTGTCCGTACTGCAAGCAGTTCTGGTCCGAGGCGCAGCCGTGGGTGAAGGCGGGCAAGGTTCAGCTCAATACGCTGCTGGTGGCGTTCCTCAACCCCAACAGCGGACGTAACGCCGCCGCGATCCTCAATGCGAAAGATCCGGTGGCGGCCTGGCGCGAATACGAGCTTTCCGGTGGGAAAAAGTTGCCGAAGCCAGAGGGTGAGGCTTCCCGCGAAACGGTAGCAATACTGCAGAAGCACCAGGCGCTGATGGACAGCCTGGGCGCTAACGCCACGCCAGCCATTTATTATCTGAATGCGGAAAATGAGCTGCAGCAGGTGGTCGGTATGCCGGATGCGCAGCAGCTTGAGGCGATGTTCGGGCCGAAGCCGTAAATAGCCAGGCAGAAACAGGGTGTTTCTGCCTGGTTGTCATTCAGCCACCCCAGCGTCCCTTCAGGTAATTCACCGCCTGCTGCGTCTGCGGGCGGTTGAGGTAATCTTCCCGAAACAGGATGGTGCCGTTAACGTTGGGCAGCGAATCGTTGAGATCGAGCTGTTTTTTCAGCTCCGGCACGCCGCCCTGAACCGTCCAGTCTGGCTCATTTTTTGACGGCTCACCCACCTTGTAGAACGCAATGCCAATGTACAGGCGAGTGTGGGTCGGCTTCACCACGTCGGCCCACCATCTGGTCAGCACGTCGTAGCGCGCGGCATCCCGCGAGAAGGGCCAGTAAATTTGCGGGGCGATGTAGTCCAGCAGGCCCTGCTGAACCCACTGACGCGTATCGGCGTAGGATTCATCATAGGCCGCGGCGCCGCGGGTGTCGGAGCCTGCAGGGTCAAAGGAGCGGTTGCGCCACACGCCCGCCGGGCTGACGCCGAACTCCACGTCGGGCTTTGTCTGTTTAATCGCCCGGGAGACCTGGACAATCAGCTGCTGCGTGTTGTGTCTTCGCCAGTCGGCTTTGGAGGCAAATCCCTGGCCGTACTGCCGCCAGGTCTGCGCGTCATTGAGCGCGGATCCCGGCGATTCGGCATAAAAGTAATCATCAAACTGCACGCCGTCTACCGGGTAGTTCGCCACCACTTCGGTGACCACTTTGGTGATCCAGTCCCGCACGTCGGGAATGCCCGGGTCTAGCACAAAGCGGTCGCCCGAGATGCGCACCCACTCCGGGTGCTGGACATAGACGCTGGACGGGGTCTGATAGGCCGTCCGGTTCAGGGCGGCGATGGTGGACGGTTTAGTATTGGTCGACACGCGGTAAGGGTTAAACCAGGCATGGACCTTCATGCCGCGCTTGTGCGCTTCATCGAGCATAAACTGCAGCGGATCGTATCCCGGATACTCACCGATGTTGCCCGTTAACGTATCTGACCACGGCAAAATCTTTGATGACCAGAGGGCCGTGCTGTCGGGCTTCACCTGGAAAAACACCGTGTTAATGCCGAGGTGCTTAAGGTTGTCGAGCTTGCTGGTTAGCGCTTGTTTCTGCATCGCGATGCGTTGGTCCGCGCTGCGGCCGTTCACCGAGGCCACCGGGGGCCAGTCGAGACGCGAGACGGTCGCCAGCCAGATCCCGCGCATCGGCACGTTTGCCTGCTGCGTCGGTTTGCTGACGGTGGGAAGGGGGGTAACCAGTGACTTTGGCGGTTTTGAGGAGCAACTTACAAGTAAAAGTGCGCAGGCAGCCAGCGCACCAGTCCGTTTTACGTGTCGCGTCATTTGCGTATTAGCTCTTGATAATCCGACTGTTGGCCCAGGGATTAAAGGCGGGCGCTTCCTGTTCTGCGTGTCCCTCATCGTTGAGAGAGTCCAGATACAGGGCTTCAACCTCCGCGCGCGCCCACGGGGTACGGCGCAGAAATTTCAGGCTCGATTTAACGCTGGGGTCTTTTCTGAAACAGTTAATTTTGATTCGGTCGCCCAGTTCGTGCCAGCCATATTTCGCCACCAGGGCGTTGACCATCATCTCCAGCGTTACGCCATGCAGAGGATCTTTGGAAATATGTGCAGTCATAGGCGTCCGGATGTCTCGATTTTAGGGGAATGGGGTAAACGCTGAAAGGGTACAAGAAAGGAGGGGAAGCGGCAATTTTCCTTTTCCCCTCGCTCACTTTATGACGGACTCCGTGCGCTGATTTTCGCCGACAATTTTTCCCGCGCTGTTTTCAATCTTAAACCGAATCGACACGTCGTCCTGGCCCACGGGCGTGGCCGTGACCGCTTTTACCATCGTTCCTGAGTCTGCTGCGATCGTCATCGTCGTCGTGCCTTTTGCCAGCAGCTTGTCGCGCTGGGTGATGCGCCAGCTCAGACGACATTCGCGGCACGGTTTCCAGGTGTCGTTGATGGCCCACAGACGCACGGTCGCCGCCGCGCCGGATTGCCACTGCGCCGTGACGGGTTCAATAGACGGCAAAACAGGCTGGTAGGCGCGTTTTAAGGCGTAGAACCCGGCTTTAGGCTTACGCAGGTAGTCCACTACGCCCCAGTTGATGGACGGCCAGGTTTCTACAAACATGAAGTGGAACAGGGCCGTCACCGGCTGGTAGCGCTGTCGACGGTAGCTCTCTGCCGCCGTGGCCACCAGCTGCGACTGGTACGCCTGAGTATTGCGGATCATCGCCTGGATGTTGTCCCCACGCGAAATACCGGCAAACTTAAAGGTCTGGAAGGGCTGAAAATTATGGTATTTCCAGACGGTCCAGCCGGGATCGTCAGCGGCGGTCGTTTTGGGCCAGAGTGACGCCGCCGGGATGATGGTTTTTAGCGTCGACACGCGGGGAAGCGCCTGCGCGCCGAACTCGGTGATGATCCCCGTTTTGGCCGGAGCAAGCAGGTCGCGTACGGTACCAAAGTACCAGCCCGCCCAGTAATGCTCCTCAACGGCGGAGAAGCGGTGCACGATGCGCGAGGTATCTTCGGCAAGCGTATCCGCCACCTTTTGCGTGAGCTCGCGATTCAGATCTTTATTCCAGTCCGGGAAGCGTTTTTCCATCCACGGCGAGTTCCACGGCGGTTCGTTATGCCCGCCCCAGACGATGGTGGCGGGGGAATTACCGAACTGTTCGATCATCTCCCGCGTCTGGCGAACCGCATTTTCCGTGAAAGCCGCACTGTTGTTGTAGCCCCACTGCAGCGGAACATCCTGCCAGATCATCATGCCCATCTCATCGGCCACGTCATACAACGCACGTCCGGCAACGTGTCCGTGCACGCGTATGGCGTTGGCGTTCATGGCTTCCACCAGACGAAGATCGCGACGGTATTTTTCTCGCGTCATGGTGCTGAGCCAGGGGGATCCGATGTAATTACTGCCCTTAATGAAAAGGCGTTTGTCGTTAATGAGCCAGCCCTTATTGTCGGGCTGCTCGACGATCTTGCGCAGCCCGGTGCGGGTGACCGCCGTATCCATCAGGCCGTTTTCATCCCGCAATGCCACGCGAATGGTATACAGGTGGGGTTTTCCGGTACCGACGGGCCACCACAGTTTTGCCTTCGGCATGGGCAGCGTCAGCTGCACGGAATGGGCGCCGCTTTCGAGGGTAACCGGAAAGTCAGCCTGATAGGGCCTGCCGCTGAAGTTGTCGGGCGTGGCGGTGAGACGCACGGTCGCCGGGCCCTGACCGAGCGCGCGATAGCGAATGTCTGCTTTCAGCGCGGGGTGCATCAGCCCCTGTGACCAGTCTGGCCGCAGGATGGTCTCATCCAGGGTAGCGCCTCGGCTAAGATGCAGCCTCACCGGCGCCCAGATGCCGCCCGAGTTGGCGTCCTGTCCTTGCGGCGACCAGGCCCCGCCGGGACGCGTGTCATGCTGGTTAAGGATCCCCTTCATGACCGTTTTATGCAGCGGCCAGATCTTATTGGGATCTTCGTAAGGGCTGTCCACCCTGACCACCAGTCGGTTGTGACGTTGTAACGCTTGACTGGCATCCAGCGAAAAGCGCTGAAAATAGCCCTCATGCTGGCCGAGCGGCTGGCCGTTCAGGGTGACCTCGGCCAGGTAGTCGACGCCGTCAAACACCAGAGTGCTCATTACGTCGGGCGGCTGCACGGGCAGGGAAAACGCGTGCTTGTACCACAGCGCGCCCTGGTGATCGTACCCGGCGCTGTACCAGTTGGCGGGGACCTGAAGCGGGCGCCAGCCTGATGCGGCAGGACGCGCGCTATCATTGGCGTCCTGAACCTGCCATTCTCCGGCCAGAGACCAGCTGACCGGCGCAGAGTTCGCCACCGTATGGGTGGTCAACAGGGCAATGAGCAGCGCGCAGTTGCGAGCGATCATGCGTTTACCCCGCGCGCGTTGAGCCACGCCATCAGGCGCAGCGATTCCTTATGAAGCTGCTGGTTTAGCGCCGCAAGCTGTTGCCCCTCCAGCGTGTGCGCCTCGCTCTCCAGCGCCTGCAGCTGACGGGCGAGTCGCCCGAAATCCAGCGTGACGGCTTCTCCTCGCAGCTTGTGGGCGCCGCGGCGCAGCGCTTCACGATCGTCGCTGTCGATAGCCAGGGTGATGGCCTTCATGGCCTCCTCCAGCCCTTCGCCAAACAGGGCCAGCAGCTCCTGGACCAGAGCAGGGTCGTCAGCACACTGCTTCAGCAGACGTGCTTCATCCGGGAAGGCGGAAGGGTCATCGTGGCGCGGGAGCACGCGAGCAATCTCCTCAGCGAGACGCTCCTGGCTGATGGGTTTGGCAATGTAGCCGTCGAAACCCATCTGAAGACAGCGCTCTTTATCCCCCTGCATGGCGTGTGCGGTCATGGCGACGGTGGGCTGAGCCGGGCCGGGCCGGGCGCGTTCTTCTTCACGCAGCAGGCGAATGGCGGTCTCACCGTCCATCTCTGGCATCTGAAGATCGATCAGCAAAACGTCCCACACGCCCGCGCGCCAGCGTTCCAGCAGTGCGACGCCATTATCGACGATCTGACAGGTGTGCCCGAGCCGCTCAAGCAGGCGCGCGGCGACCTTCTGGTTGACCAGATTATCTTCCGCAAGGAGGACCCTGAGCCCGGCGTTGTCCGGCGCGACGGTGGCTGCGGGCTCGCTTTCACTCACCGTCTTTGGCGCACGTTCAAACGCCGCGGCAATCGCCTGATGCAATTCATTCTGGGCGATAGGTTTATGCAGGTAGTTCTGGATACCGATCCGCTTCAGCATATTGATATCAAAATGTCGGCTCATGGAGCTCAGCATGATGATATGGCTCTCAGCAACCTGCGGCAGCACCGAAAGTTCGAGAGCCAGCGACACGCCGTCCATATCCGGCATCTGCGCGTCCAGCAGGATCAGGGGCCATGCCGTTCCCGTTTTAACCCGGTTGATGGCCTCGCTGGCGTTATTAACGCAGGTGGGTTTCAACCCCATCTGGCTGAGCATGGCGGCCAATAGCCGCAGGTTGGTCGCGTTATCATCAACCACCAGCACGGGCTCCCCGTTAAAGCGATGGCTATGAGGGCGTTCCTCCGGGCCAGGCGCCTGGGCCGCAAGCGGTAGCACGAAGGAAAATTCGCTGCCTTTCCCCGGCTCGCTGGAGACCGTTAATTCGCCGCCCATCGCCGCGACCAGTCGCGCAGAGATGGTTAGCCCGAGCCCCGTACCGCCATAGCGGCGGGTGGTAGAGTTATCCGCCTGGCTGAAGGCTTCAAAAATGGCTTTCTGCTTATCTGCCGGAATGCCAATGCCGCTGTCGCACACCCGGAAACGCCATCGATCCGTGTTATCCGCGGGCTCAACAATCAGGATAACTTCACCCTGATGGGTAAACTTCAGCGCGTTACCCAGCAGATTGGTCAGGATCTGGCGCAGCCGCGCGCCGTCGACAAGCAGCACGTCGGGAACGTCGGGCGCAATATCGACCAGCAGCTCAATGCCTTTTTCGCTCGCCCCCGGCATGTGGGGGCGAATAAGCGACTGAATGAAGGGGCGGACCGGGACGGGCTCCGCCTCCAGCTCCACTTTACCGGCTTCAATCCGGGAAAAGTCGAGAATGTCGTTGATGATATGCAGCAAAGACTGGGCAGAACTCATCACCAGCGTCAGGTAATCGCGCTGATCGGCGCTGAGCGCTGTATCCAGGCACAGTTGGGTCATGCCAATAATGCCGTTCATGGGGGTGCGAATTTCATGGCTCATATTCGCCAGGAATGCGCTTTTTGCCTCATTGGCTTTTTGTGCCTCAATGGCTGAGGCGAACGCCTGAATTTCAGCCTCCTTACGGCGCGTAATATCCTGCAGCGTGCCAATCACGCGCTCGGCGTTTCCCTCAATGGAGAGCGTGACCACCTGGCCGGAGAGCAGCATCCAGCGCAGACCTTCGGTAGGGTGATGCACGCGAATTTCACATTCAAAGACCGGACGATGATCCTGCTTCGACGCGTGCAGCGCCTTGCGCAGCGCAGCGCGATCGTTCTCGTGGACCTGATTGAGCAAAAAACGCACCGGATATCGCCACTGGGTGCGCGACTGGCCCAGCATGGCAAGCAGGGTATCGTTGACCTGGAGCGTGTCGCCAGAAACCTGCCAGTCCCAGATCCCGATATGGATGGATTCCGCCGTCAGCAGAAAATCGTCATGCAGTTGATGACGTGCCCGCTGTGCTTCATCCAGCTCCGTGACATCGCTGTGCAGGCTGACAATGCCACCGTCCGCAAGGCGCTGGTGCTGGACGAAGATCCGCCGCTGGCCTGCCTGCCGCACTTCGCAGTGTTTATCCTGCCGACAGTTGCGCACGATCGACTCGCGCAGCGTCAGGCGAAGGCCGGGATCTACGTTGTAAACGGCGTCGATAAAGCGTTCCGCCAGCGACTCCAGCGTTGTACCCACCTTCAGCCACGGGGTAATGACCGGATAAAAAAGGGCCACGTTGTGATTCCAGGCCTGCAGGCGTTCCTCGCGGTCATAAATCATGACGGCGGCCGGCAGCGCGTTAAGATCGTACGTGAATGCGCTCATCGTGATCCTCCTACGCGCGGTAGTGCAGTTCTGCCTGTCGGCGCAGGTATTCCAGCCCGGGCGCGATCGCCATGGCCCAGGCCGTCAGGATCTCATCGTCGCACTGCGGATCGCGCAGGCTCACCGCGTTCAACATCGCTTCGCGCCACAGGGCGAAAAAACGCGGCGGGAGGTGAAGACCGTCGTCACTTTGCTCCCGCGCCAGGCGCTCGAGAAAATCAGGCACGATTAACGCGCCGTCTACCGCAAGCATGGCGAAGAAACTCTTAAACAGAGTCTGCTGACCCTCGCTATCCGGCAGGCGAGAAAAATGCTGCTCCGTCTCGGGTGACATATGGACGAAGGCGTCATAGAACGTCTGAAAAAACGCCGTTTTATCATTATCCGGAAAGACGCGGTTAAGACTGGATTCAAACAGATCGCGGTAAAATTTCACGGCGTCCTCCTTACGGCATTTTCGCCCGGTATACAGTGCCCGACGGGCGTATAGTCATCTGCCACACGGCGCGTAAAGTAGCTCTCTTTTTTAGCCCGGCGGGCGTCAAACAGGGGGCCCGCGTTGTGTTTAAAGAACAGGGCTTCCAGCACCGTGGCATTGGTGGAAAGGGTGAGCGCAGCGTTAGTATCGCCCGTGGCTTCCTGGCGGCCTTCGTACCAGCCTTTTTGCGGATCGTTAAGATGCTTTGTCACCGACATCAGCACGTCGGTGTACGGGGTGTCCCACAGGGCCCACAGGGCAAAGACCGCTTTGGTCGACACCTGTGCGAAACGGGTGTAGTCCCGGCCATCGTCACCGACAGAGTTCCATGCATAGCCATTTCCCCAGACCGTATCCTGGATATGCCAGGGCGCCTGCGGGAGCGAGAAATCTGCCCTGGCCGTCAGGATCTTATCGGTCTCCCAGCGGCTCTTCTGGCTCAGCCAGACGTTTTCGGCCTGCTTGCGCAGGTGCTTTTGCCGATCGGCCGCAACGCCTTCGGGCTCCCAGCCAAACTCCAGGCCCGGCAGCATATAGGGAAGGGTGGTGATCAGGGAGGGCTGCCACGTGGTGCGCGGATCCCGGGCATCGACGGCCAGACGCCGCTGGGCGATGATGACGTGGTGCGCCGGGGGCGTAAACGCTTTCTCCGGGGAAAACCCCCACAGCTGAAACGCCGTTGCGGCATATTCGCTCTCGCCCAGGCGCAGCTCCTCGCGCACCACCGGCTGGCCGTTTTGCAGGGAAGATGACCACAGTTCGCCTTCGCCGTCGATGACCGGACAGAAATTCCAGCGCAGGATGATTTTATCGAGGTATTCGCTGTACTGCGGTTCCCGCTCTGCGGTGAGGCGCAGGGCGAGCATCAGACGCGCCATGTCGCGCGCGGACCAGCCATTTTTAACGGGCTTGCCGCTAAAGTCGATCGGCGTCGCCGTCTGGCTGGAATAGAGTCGACCGGGCGTCCGGGCCTCGGTCAGTATCATGCGGTTGAGGGTGCCCATCAGCCGCGTCAGGCGAGCGTCATACTCGGCCTCCTCAATCAGCCCCAGCTCTTTGGCCGCCAGCAGGGCGATAAGCGTATCGCCCATTTGCCAGAGCGTGACGCGGGGCTGTTTGTCGCTGCCGTTGACCAGCCCGGTTTGCGGCTGGGTATTATTGACGAAATAGCGCCAGGCGATCGCCGCCCACGTCTGCTCTTCCGGCGTCAGGGCGGCAATACGCGCGCTGGAGTGCCAGCCGCCACTGATGAGCCAGCGCCAGCCTGCGCCCTGATGGGCAAACAGCGCAAAGACGATCGCGCCTGCAAGGAGTAATCCCGCAAGCCCTCTGGCTATGGTTTTAAGCATTGCGCAGTCACCGGAGGCAGTTTAACGGGCTCGTCCACGCTGCATGACGCGCACTGACAGGCCTGGCAGGCGGGTTTGGTACGCTGCGTGACGCCGGTCCGGTCGCACCAGCTTTTTACGGCCGGGGTGCTGGCAAGGAACGGGCGGCTGCGCAGCGCGTTGTTCTCTTCAAACTGATCGAGCAGCTTTCGATCCCACAGCGACGGCGCAAAATCCTTGCTCTTCGGGTTGTCGGTGTTGAAGGCCAGCAGTTTTCCCTCTTTTTTGAACAACAGGGCCTCCAGCATGATGCCGTTATTGTTCGCGGTGAACTCTTTGATCGGCCCGTCGCCGTTTTCATATAGCCCTTCGTAGTAGCCTTTTCCCTCTTCGTTGGCATTCTCAATGGTGTTCAGCAGGCGGTCGGTATAGGGGGAGTTCCACAGCACCCACATGCCCAGCGCCGCCTTCAGCGAAATCGCGGCAGCGTTAGGGACGAACTGGCCTTTATCGGTAATGGTGTTCCAGTTGTACCCGTCGCTGAAGACGGTGTCATAGACGAAGTAAGGGGCCTTATCGAGCTGGTGCTCGGAGCGCGCGGTCAGGACGCCGGTAATGGTATAGCGGTTCTCCTGAGCCTGATAAACGCGGTCGGCAAAGTTTTTCATCCACGTCAGGGAGTAGTCACGCGGGGCGTTATCCCGGTCGGTCGGTTTATCAAAGCCGAACTCCAGCCCGTAGAGCAGGTAGGATTCCGTCACCACGTAGTTATGCTGCGACGTGTTGCGCGGGTCGCGCGTATCGTACGGGACCAGCACGCAGTAGATCTCGGCTAGCTCGTAAGGCTGCGGACTGCTGGCTTTGCAGGTATTGAACCCCCACAGCTGGAAACCGGCCGCGCCGTACTCTTCATAGCCCAGTCGACCTTCCTGAACGTACTTCGGCTGGCCGTTCTCCAGATAGGCCCCGTACAGCGTGCCGCAGGGGGCGATCGCGTGACTGAAATCCCAGCCGAGCACCACGTTATCAATGCTGTTGCCGTATTCCGGGTAACGCTCCTTGATGATTTTCAGCCAGACCAGCATTCGCCCGATATCCAGTGCCGAGAAGCCAATTTCGCCGGGCTTGTTGGTGTAGTCCACCTTCTGGCCGCTGATGGTGTTATAGGCCTTGTTGGGCAGCTCGTTGCGAAACAGTACCAGGGTGTTTAACGTGGCGAGAAACTTCAGCATCCGGCGGTCAAATTCCGCTTTATCAATGATCCCCAGCTCGCGCGCCGCCGTAAGGGCGGCCAGATAGGAGGCGCTGTCCCACATGGTGGTGGAGGGATATTTGTTGACCGCATTCACCAGACCCGTCGTGGGCTGATAGTTGGTGACGAAATACTGCCAGGCGTTTTTCGCGATGGTCATCTCTCGGGCCGTCAGCTCGCCGCTGCGCGGGGAGTAACCTGATGCAGGGAGCTCGGTATCCGCACGCACGGTCGATAGCGCCAGCCAGCAGATCGTTATTCCCGTGAGCAGGTGGAAAAGGATCGGGAATCGTGGCTTCATGGCGTTGCTCCTGCTGAGGGGTATGTGTAGAGGCAGGCCAGACAGAGCATCTGGCCATGCGCGATGTAAGACAGACTTTCCAGCACAATGGCGTTGGTATCGGCGTCCACGACGTCATTGACGCTGTTGTTGAGATTTAACCCGCGCTGCCAGCCTTTACCCGGCACCTGAAGCGCCAGAACCTGCTGGCGCAGCGCTTCGCTCCAGCTGTTGCGGAAAAGGGCATACCAGGCAAACGCGGTGCGGGTGGAGGTAATCGCCACTTTCTCCGGCACCTCGTCGCGCAAGTTGCGGGCCTGTACCGGCTGCCTGTCCGGCAGATCGTTAACGTAATCCGGCGCGGGTTCGGCATAATCCGTGCTGACGGGGGGTTTTGGCGTGCGCAGGCCATGACGCCGCTGCTGGATCTGCATAATCCGCCACGCAATTTCAGCGCTCTGCGCATCAAAGCCCAGCTCAAGCCCGGTTAACAGATAGGGGAGACTGATCAGCGAGGTTTGCTTGCCCCAGGGCGTGCGAAGCCCTTCATCGGGCACCATTACGCCATCCAGATCGATCATCTTTTGCCCTTCAGGGGGATTGGTCACCGCGAGGCCTGCCGCGCTGTCTATCAGACGCAGCGTATGGCTGGCATAGAGACGGTAGCCAAAAGTGTCCCGCTGTTCATCGTCGGCCAGCGTCCAGTGGTGGAGCGGCACCGCCGCCTGACTTTGGGTGTTATTTTCAATCAGCGCCGCGGTGCGCCACACGCTCAACAAATCGCGGATGGCCGCCGCGTGCTGGGGATAGCGCCAGAGCAGGGTCTGTAATGCCGACAGCAGCCGGCTCAGACCAATTGCGGAGGCGTCAGGTTTGCCAAGGATCTTGAGCGTGTCCGCATGGTAATAGGCGGCGGGGAGACCTTTGTCATTGAGCGGCAGTTGCCCCAGCGTGAACACGGCGGTGCTGACCCTCTCATCAAACTCATCGGCGGAAATGATATTGAGCTGCTCTGCGGCAGCGGTCGCAAACAGGTAGCTTCCCACGCTCCAGAGGCTCAGCCAGGGTTCACCGTCGCTGGCATTCGCCAGGCCGTTTGGCTGGGTATTGTTCACGTAGTATTGCCAGGCGACCCGCGCCCAGATGGCTTCGTCATAGGTCAGCGCCCGTTTTGTGGGCAGCGGCGGGAAGTCTTTACTGAGCGCGATGCCGCCGCTGCTTTCCACGCGCGTGGGCATCTGTTTCTCCACCCAGACCACAATGGCAAAGCCGATCAGGAAGCCGAGCAAAATGGTGAGGTAGCTGCGCGCGGGCAGCAGGGCGTCACGTATCCTCATTGGGTGACCTCGTCCTCTTCAGCGGGCGTCCACATGGCCGCGAAAATCAGCGGCAGCATGGCGGCGATGTTCACTCCTCCCCAGAAAATATTGATGACGTAGCCGGAGGGGTCGTCCACCTGTCCACGCGCCACCTGAATACCGCCCCAGATAAGCCCTGCGAGGGTCAGCACCACGATGGCAATCTGCGGCTTCACCAGGTAGAGAAAACGGCCCGTCTGCCGCTCTTTTGGCGTGACGTGAAATTTGATCTGTTCGCCCCGCAGCACCGTATTGAGCGCGCGCAGGTTCATGGAAAAGAAGGAGAGGTATGAGGCCCTGCCATCCCAGGCCGAGATCCCCCAGGTGCCGAACATAAACGCCAGTTCAGAGAAGATAAAAAACGGGAGAAAGTGGAGATAGAACGGCGTCGACCAGGCGGACACCGGCGGAATGCCGGTGAATAGATAGATAATGGGTGAAATCAAAAACACCGTGTTCCACACGCAGGCCATGTAAGACCAGAAGGTGGTGGCATACATCAGCGTCTGGGGGAGTGAAAGCCTGAAGCGGCGACGGCTGAAGATGTTGTCATGGAACAAAATATCCAGCGAGCCGGCGGCGTACTTAAAGCGCTGGATCATCCAGGTGAGCATATCCTGCGGAGAGAGCATCTTCGACTCAACCCGCGGATGCATAACCGAGCGCCAGCGTCGTGCGGCGTCGCCGTGCAGCAGCACCGAGGTGTAAATATCTTCCGAGACGTGGAATTTGTAGGGGGTAAGCTCGGTGTCAAACGCCACGTGCGGACGCATTGCATTCTGCAGCGCGTCCCGGGTCTCCTCATCGCGAATGTCGCGCGTATGACGATGGATCTCCTCTTCGACGGACCAGACATAGCTTCTCAGCGCGGCCTGCATGACCGCCTCGCGACGGTGAATGGACGCTGCGCCGCAGCAGAAAGCCGCGTTCGCCCAGTTGCGCCGCCGCAGGATCACGTCATAGAACATGCGCGGATCGTTAAAAAACGGGTCGCGGCCAATCGTGATCGGGCCAACACACTTTTGAATCAGCCAGCCCAGACCGTAGCCCACTTTTCCGGCTTTTCGCTGGCCCCAGCGCGACAGGTTTTCTCCTTCCGGAAGATCGAAGAACCACTGCGGCGTCTGTACCCAGGCCACGTCCGGATCGCGAAAATAGCCCAGCGTATGGCTGAGCAGGGTGGGAAATACCCGGGTGTCGGCGTCGCAGATAACAATAAAATCGCCGTCGGTTTGCTCAAGGCCGTTGCGCAGGTTGCCGGCCTTAAAGCCGATGTTGGTCTGGCGAGTGATATAGTTAACGCCTTCTTCTTCACAGACGGCTTTCATCTCCGGGCGGCGGCCGTCATCAAGCACGTGGATGCGGTAGTCAATCGGGAACGGGTACGTCATCTTCAGGGCATCGCGAATGGACAGCCTGACCAGCTCGGTGTCTTCCGAGTAGGTGGCAATGAACAGATCCACCTTGACGGGACGGGGCTCTACGGCCTCTTCTGGCGACAGGCATTCGTTAATTTCGCCGGGCGGCGGACTCTGAGGAGGATCCTGTTCTTTCCACAAATTGATGGTAAACAGCACGGTGCCAATCCACGCCAGGGTTTCGGCGAGGACCAGCGGAATGGCATACCATAATGCGTCAGTATTCAGGGAGGCGGTCCAGCGCCAGTAAATATAATTGGCACCCAGAATAAGTGCCGCGACCGCTAACACCTGCCAGGTGATCATTACCCAGCGCGGTGTTGTTAACGGTTCCGGAGGACGACGATGTTCAAAACGGGAAAAATAAAAATCCATAGTTCCGGCGTTCCTGATTCCGTGAAAATGCAGACCCATTCTGCTGCGCAGACAGTTTCCCAAAAGCGAAAGAAAATAGCGATTAAACAAGATTTAAGATAAGTGTAGAACGCCGAATAAAAGTGTCCAGCCACGTTTTTATTATTATTTAGCGGTGATTAATTCGGTTTAAATTCTGCTTAATGATGTTTTATCGGCCGTCGATAAATTGCGGTTACCATTCCTTTAGGCTATCTAATTTATTTAGACCTTAATTTTCGTTTTCAGGCAAAGGACACCCTATGAGCCATGTTGCGCCGTCGGTAGCGCAAGAAGATGACGCTAAATCAACAGCATGGCGATATGCTGTTGCAGGTGCCAGGGACCTGAGAATCGACTTTATGCGCGGCATTGCCCTCGTCATGATGGTCGTGGCGCATACGGAGGTGATGTCGGTATTTAATATATTCTCCTGGGAGCGTTTTGGGTTAACAACCGGTGCAGAAGGTTTTGTTATTCTCTCGGGGTTTATGCTTGGCATGCTGAACCGCGCGCGTCTGCAAAAAGTGGTTTTGCTCACGGTTTCCTGGGGGCTTTATCTCAGGGCATGGAAAATATATCGTGTAAATATCATTATCATAGTGTCGTTTACTCTTCTGGCCTATATCCCACATATTAATGTTTTCGAGGTCACCCATTTTACCGACCGTTTTTCGGGTGAAAGTTGGTCGCTTTATCCGGTTACGCCTCAAATAAAAGAGACCTGGTTCAACATTATCCTCTATTTGCAGATTGGCCCTCATCAGACGCAAATTCTGGGGCTGTATATCTTTTTGCTGCTACTCAGCCCGCTATTTTTGGGGATGCTGCAGAAAGGCAAAGTGTGGTGGCTGCTGGGGCTGTCGCTGCTGGTGTACAGCCTGTGGCAGCGATGGCCGCTTCGGCTGACGCCGTCGGAATTCGAATTTGCCTTCCCGCTGCTCGCCTGGCAGTTCATCTTTGTGCTGGGCATGGCCAGCGGCTGGTATAAAGCCGAACTGCTCTCATTCGCCCGGACGCCTCCGGGGAAAGGGGTGGTAGTGGCGCTGGTCATGGTGTCGCTGGTGCTGGGATTTGTCGCCCAGAACCATACCAACCCGTTTATGCCGCCTGCGCTGCTGATGCACGTCATCCCGCCTGACAGCTTCAATTCGTTTTATCACACCTGGGCGGCGAAGAACGGGCTGGGCCCGGTGAGAGTGTTAAACGATATCGCCCTGATGGTCACCGTCTACCTGGTGCTGACGTATTACTGGACGCCGCTCAATCGCCTGCTGGGATGGTTCCTGATTCCGCTCGGTCAGCACTCGCTTTATACCTTTATTTTGCATGTGTACGTGGTGCTGCTGGTGAGCCAGTTCATCACCTTCGACTTATGGCGTCATGCCTGGATAGAGAACACGTTAGTGCATGCGGCGGCACTGGGTATTTTGTGGCTGATGGCAAAATACGACGTCGGCGCACGCTGGATACCTAACTAAGGATGGCGGTTATGCGCGAAAAATGGCTTCTGGCGGGCGTGCTGCTCGCCGCGATCCCCGCCGCAGAGGCGGCGAAAAACAATGAAAATGAATCCCTGCGCGATAAGAACGGTGAACCTGTTCAGGCTGGCGTCTTTACCAGCCGCTGGGGGCGCCTGTTCTCGGGTAACGACAAGAAATTCTCAGGTGCGCTGAGCTTTAGCTCGGGACTGAAAGAGCAGTGGATGAGCATTCCTAACAGTTCAGACACCGCCACGGAAAAGAAAAAGATTAACCAGACGCTGAATCTCAGCCTTCAGTATTCCCCCTACAGCTTCTGGTTTGCCAACATTACGTCCCGACTGCCGGTCAGAGACACCAGCCGCTATACCGCCGATTTTCGCTACAGCTTCGGGTACGATGACTGGCACGCCAACACCGTCAGTCTGGTTTACAGCAACTACGGTGATAACCATTTCTGGACGTCGGGCAGCCGACGACACACCTATTTCGAACAGGGTGCCTTCACGCTGGCCTACAAGTTTTCGCTACCGAAACCGGTCGAAAACACGCTCCTGATTAATAAAGGGGACTCCATCATTTGCCAGGTCGGTTACAGCTGGGTGCCGCGCTACTACGACCTCAGCAGCGATGACATCCGCAAAAATAAAAACGTCATGCTCGGCGGCTGCGGCTACACCTTCAAACAACATTTCTTCGTTCGCGCGACGGCATTCTGGTTCCCGGACAGCAGCCAGCAGCAGCCCTGGAACGGCGATTACAGCTACAGCTTCGGTTATGCCGGCTATACGCCGGGTTCGTTCTCCATCCAGTACGCGAACTATGCGGGAACGCGCTATCCGGGGCACGGCAATGGGAATGCAAAATTCAGGGAAGGGACCGTGAGCCTCATCTGGTTCTTACCGCTTTAGGAGGGATGTATGTCGGCGCTGCACGTGTTAATCGTTGAAGATTCGCTGATTTATCGTCGGTTACTCTCCCGAATGCTCACCCAGTGGGGGTATATCGTGAGCGAGGCGGAAAATGGCGTCGCCGCGCTGGAAATACTGTCCAGCCAGCCGATCAGCATGGTGATAAGCGACTGGGACATGCCGGAAATGGACGGACTCACGCTCTGTCAGACCATCCGCAACCGTCAGTTTGGCCACTACGTCTATGTCATTCTGCTCACGGCACGCGAAAATGCCGGGGATTTAACGCAGGGCTTTGCTGCCGGAGCCGATGATTTTTTAAGCAAGCCGGTCGAGCAGGATGAACTGCGGGCGCGTCTGCACGCCGGGGGCCGTATTTTAACGCTGGAAGCGACCCTCGCGGCGCACAACAAGCGCCTGAGTGAAGCGTTGCATCAGATTGAACAGGATCTTGAACTCGCGGCGCGCGTTCAGCACTCCGTGCTGCCTTCGCACCGCTTACGCTTTGGGAACTACTTTTCCGACTGGCTTTTCTTACCGTCTGCGTGGGTCTCAGGCGATGTGTTCAATATTTTTCCACTCGATTCTCACATTGGGTTCTATTGCGTGGATGTGTCCGGTCACGGCGTGGGGGCCGCGATGATGTCCCTCGCGGTGGCGCGTCAGTTCTTACATGGCCGGGTGGTAGACCGTTTTTTGTTTACCGATCAGGGCGGTATTCAGTCCCCTGCGGAGGTGATCAGGATCCTGAACAGCCGCTTTTGCAGTGAAGAGAGCGACATTACCAGCTATTTCACCATTATCTACGGGGTGATCGACCCCGAGAGCGGACGAGGGGTGTTGTGTCAGGCCGGGCATCCTACTCCCGTCATTGTGAACGCAGACAGCGCCGTCACGTCCGTGGGCGATGGCGGCCCGCCGGTCGGCCTGATCCCAGACCTGAGCTGGGAGGATGTCGCGTTTACCCTCAATCCGGGGGATCGCTTATGCTTATTCAGTGACGGTATTACGGAGTGTGAGAACGTCAGCGGTGAGCAGTTTGGCCCGCAGCGTCTCGAACGCTGGCTTCATGACCATGCCCGACTTCCGGTTGACCAGCTCCTGGCGCGGTTCGGTGACCACCTGACCGGCTGGCGCAACGCAAATCGTGATGAACCGACCGCCTTAACCGATGACGTTTCACTGCTCGTGATCGAGCGTCAGGGAGAAAAGAATGATTATTCACACTGAACGACTACCGCATGCCAACATTCTCACGCCCGCAGTCCGGCGGCTGGATGCCTCCGTTGCCGCGACGTTTAAAGCGTCCGTGACGGAAGAAATTGGCGACGATCGCAAGGCTTTGATTGTCGACTTCAGCAAAGTGGATTTTATCGACAGCAGCGGGCTGGGAATGCTGGTGTCGTTGTTTAAGCTGATGAACGGGAAAGGCGACATGGCGCTGTGCTCTCTGAACCCTGGGATCATGAATATGTTCACCCTGACCCGCATGGACCGCATATTCCGCATCTATCCGGACAAAAGCAGCGCGCTTGCGCAGCTGGGGCAGTAGATGCAGACGCCGGTGCAGGCAGAATTTCCGGCGGTGCTCGGTTCCCTGACGCCGCTGGCCTGCTGGCTGGAAGCGCGGCTGAGCGAGCTTCCCGTAGATGATGAGTGGCGTTTCGCGCTCGATCTCGCCGTTTGTGAGGTGGCGACGAATATCATCCGGCACGCGCTGCATGAGGATGCCTCGCGCACATTCAGCGTACGTTTCGATATCCGCGACAGCGACGTCTGCATTGTTTTTACCGACGCGGGTGACGCGTTTCCGCTGGCGCGGCTTGAGGCCGCCAGGCGAGACCGTTTTTGTGAAATCTCGCCGCTGCTGGAGAGCGGCAGGGGGCTGATGCTCATTTTGCTGAGCGTCGATCGTTTCTCGGTGGAGCGAGCGGCGGGTGATAATATTGCCACGCTTGAAAAGAAAATCAGCGTATGACCTGCGGGCCATACGCGTGCTGTTTCTATTTCGTGTTGTCAGCAAACAGCTCTGGCGCCCACGGGAGTGGGTCAACCTCCATAAATGGTGCCCGTTCGAAGCGATCCTTCAGCGCCCACGGCACCGTGCAGTCGAAGATCGTCTTGCAGGAAATGCCGTTGCCGCGAATTGAGGTGCTGTAATCCGGCGACTGGGACGGATCCAGCTGGTGGCCGCGGATCCCAGGAATATTGGTGATGCTGACATCGCCCTGCATGCGGGTGGTCATCGCCCACAGGATGTCGTCGCTGTCGAAAATATCCACGTCTTCGTCGACCAGAATAATGTTCTTCAGCTCCGAATAGGTGGCTAAGGCGATAAGCGCCGCCTGGCCCTGACGTCCTTCGTCTGACGGCTGGCGTTTTTTCACCTGCAATATCCCGAGGAACTTGCCGCCGCCCGCAGTATGGGCATAGATGTTTTGCAGGAATCCGGGAATTGCCTCTTCAACCGCATTAAGGATGCTGGCCTCGGTTGGCAACCCGGCCAGCGTGGTATGTTCTTCCCCCGGTCCCACCAGCGTCTGCAGGATGGCGTGGTTTCGCATGGTCACGGCTTTCACTTTGATCACCGGCAGGGAGGGATTCGCCTCGCCGCAGTAGCCCGGGAACTCCGGCATCGCGTGGCCGGTGTTGGTGTGCTGATCCTCTCTCACGCGCACGCCTGGAAGCAGTTCACCTTCGATGATTATTTCCGCCCGCGCGATGGCTTTCTCTTTGACCGCCACGCCCTGCACCAGCTCAACCGGATGCTGGCGCAGCGCCCCAGCGACACCCAGCTCATTGTAGCCAAACGGCGTGGTAGGGGCCTCAAAGCACGCGCCGATGTAGATGGCGGGGTCGAGACCCATGTTGATCGTCAACGGCAGCGGCTTTCCGGCCTCTTCCGCCTTTTTGCGGAAGACTTCGATATGGCGCCCGGCGGCAAGAAACATGGAAAGCTCGTCACGCTCCTGAACGCAGAGGCGGTGGATGGTGACATCCGTCAGCGAGCTATCTTCCGGATCGCTTGCCAGCACCAGCCCCAGACAGAAAAACGGACCCGCATCAATCGGCGTGTTGGTTGGAGCCGGAAGCAGCTTGCGCAGATCGAAGTCAGGATCGTCAGCATAAAAGACCTGCTCCTGGCAGGGGGCCTGCGAGGCCGGAACGACAACCGGCGCAACCGGCTTTTTCACCGCCTGGCCGACGTGCTTTGCCAGTTCCGAAGGCTCACAGCCCAACAGCAGCGCCGCACGCTCGCGGCTGGCGTGCATGCCCACCAGGATGCGGGAGTGCGGATAGCCCTTTACGCTGTTGAACATCATGGCTGGGCCCGTGCGGGTCGGACGTTTGACCGTGCCGCCTGCGCCGATATGGCGGTAGACGCCCGCCAGTTCCGCGTTGGGGTCGACCGGATGATCGGTTTCAATGTACTGCCCTTCGTGGCGCTGTAGTAAGGCGATGGCGCTGCGGAGATCGTTAATCTGGTTTTCCATATTTTCCTCCCTCGGTTGAATACCTCCATTTTTATGGCAATGACCAATACCATCAATTGCATCATTACTGTTAAATTGATAAGTAAATTTATATCAATAAAGGAAGTCGTCTCGTGCAGTTTCGTCAGATGCGCCACTTCATCGTCGTGGCCGAAGAGCTCCATATGCACCGGGCCGCCGAGCGTCTGAACATGGCGCAACCGGCGCTTAGCCAGCAGATAAAGGCCCTGGAGGAACGTTTAGGCGTCACGCTTTTCAGCAGGGCGAACCGCCGCTTGACCCTGACGCCCGCGGGCGAAGCATTTCTCGTGAAAGCCCGGCTTGCCATCTCGCTGACCGAACAGGCGGTGCTGGACGCCAGACAAACGGCACGGGGCGAGCAAGGTGTGTTAAACCTCGGGTGCGTGTCGAGCGCGATGTTTGATGGCAGGCTACCCGCTGCGCTGCGCCAGATGCACCGCCGCTGGCCCGCCATTACCATGTCGCTGATAACGGGAAATGTGCAGACGCTCTACGCCGCCGTGCAGAGCAACCAGCTGGATGTGGCCATCATCCGCGCGCCGCTGCCGTCGCTGCCGGACGATCTGCAAAGCCGGCCGTTCACCTCGGAGAAAACGGTGCTGGCGCTTTATCGTCAGCATCCGCTGGCCGGGTCCGCCGCGCTGACGCTCTCGTCGGTGAAAGACGAAAAATGGATCTCCCTGCGCGACCCGGAGGGAATGGGGCTGGAGCAGTACTTCTATGACGCCTGCAGCGGAGCGGGCTTTCAGCCGGACGTGGTGCAAAATGCGACCGACGTGCCCACGGTGATAAGCCTGGTTTCGGCGGGGTTTGGGCTGGCGCTGCTTCCCGCGTCGGCAAAGGCGGTGAGCGTTGAGAACGTCGTCTACGTGGACATCCTCGACCGACTACGGGAGAGCGAGCTCACCCTGGTTTGCCACCGGATTATTCGCTCAGAGGTGCTTAAAAAGTTTCTGGTTACGCTCGATCACACCTGACGTCCAGCCGCCTGCAGCAGCTGCTCACGCAGCCAGGCGTTCGCAGGATCCTGGCTGTTCTTCGGGTGCCAGTACATGTTGATGGTAATCGGCTGGAGCGGCAGCGGCGGCGCAAAGAGATCCAGCGTGCTGGCAAACTGTCTCAGCATTCGTTCCGGCAGGGTACACACCAGGTCGGTACCGGCAACCAGCGCAGGCGCCACGGCGTAGCTCTGCGTGGACATGGCGACGTGCCGCTGATGGCCCAGCCCGGCGAGGGTTTGATCGACAAAACCGGTGAACGGATCCCCCGCCGACGACACCACCAGATGAGAAAGCGCGCAGTAGCTTTCCAGATCCAGCGGACCTGTCCCGCGCGGATGGCCTTTACGCTGGGCAGTGGCAAACGCGTCGTCGAGAAGTTTGCGCCTCACCCATCCATCATGGGCGCCTGCGCTTACGCCGATGTAGATGTCCACATCGCCGTTCTCCAGCTGCTGCGGCAGTTCGGCCATCTCGGGCAGGGCGAAGCGCAGGCGAATACCGGGGGCATCGGTACCCACCTGGTTAAGCAGCCCGGTGCCGAGCATCAGCGCCGGGTTTTCATGCAGCGCAATAACAAAGGTCCGGCGGCTGGTTTGCGCCTCGAACGTGGTGGGGGAAAACATCGCGCTGATGCCGCGCAGTACGCTTGCCACCTGGGGCTTAAGCGCTTCTGCGCGCGGCGTGGGCAATACCCCGCGTCCATGCGGGGAGGGGATAAACAGCGGTTCGCCAAAGAGCGTGCGCAGACGCGCAAGACGGGCGGACAGCGCGGGCTGGCTGATGCCCAGCCGTGCGGCCGCATGGGTGATGTTCCTGTCCTGAAACAGGGCATCCAGCGTCAGGAGCAGGTCTATGTCCATGTCAGATATCCGCGTCATCTTATTTCGCGCTGCTGGCGTCCCGGTTGGTATAGGTCACAGGGACCCAGGCATAGCCGCCTTTCTCGCCTTTCGTCACATAGCCGATACCCGGGAACGGCAGATGAGGCGCGGCAATGAGGTCCTTGTTTTTCACAAAGTCAGCGAACGCCTGCTCGCGTACGCTTGCCGCTTTGTTCTCATCTTCATCGTAGGTGATGGTCACCGCAGGCTGCGGGAACTGGACCGCCGCGGCGTGAATGATGTCGCCCACGAAGGTGATCTTCTCGCCTTTACTTTCCAGGGTGTAGAAGGCTGAACCCGGCGTATGCCCGGGATGAACCGTGCCGGTAAGCCCCGGAAGAATCTCCGATGTGCCGCTAAACGGCACCACTTTACCCGCGTCAAGATAGGGTTTTAAGGTCTTCTGCGCGACATCGAAGTAGTTCTTGCCGTAGCCAGTTCTCTTCTGATTGTCGTCGTTAAAGAAAAAGTCGATGTCCGGTTTACCAACGAAAACGCGCGCGTTGCTGAACACCACCTTGCCGTCTTTCACCAGGCCGCCCGCATGATCGGAGTGGGCGTGGGTCAGCAGGACTTCAGTGATGTCCTCGGGTTTTATTCCCTGCGTGGCGAGGCTCTCAACCAAACGTCCGCCGGCATCGGGGCCAAAGAGCTGGCCTGACCCGGTATCCACCAGAATTTTATGTCCGGGTATCGCAATCAGGAAAGCGTTGATGGACACCTCAGCAGGGTTGGTCTGGAAATTTTTCGCGAGCAGGGCATCAATGTTTTGCGGCGTTGTCCGGCGCAGCAGCGTGTGCAGATCCTGCGCGACGGTTCCGTCCGTAAACGAGGTAACAAGCACGTCGCCGACCTGCACGCTGTAACCGCCCGCCGGTTGTTTAACGACGTGCTGCGGCGTTTCTGCAGAGGCCTGGAGCGCAGGGTAAAAAAGCAGTGAACTGGAAATCAGCGTGGAAAGTGCAAGTTTTTTCACGGTAAGCATACGAGTCTCCTTTGAAAGTGCTCATCTTACTGCTCCGTAAAATTATAAGAAGCTGCCCAGAAATGATAGGACCTATAAACGGGATGGATAGGAAACCGAAGGGCCGGGAAGGCGCGCGATAGCTTTCCCGGCTCGTAAGACATTATTTTTTCAGCGGTGCGTTCCAGCTGTCCGGCGTGGCTTTGGACCATGAGCCATAAGCGGCATTAGGCAGCACAATCCAGTCATCGCCGAAGTGCGCCTTACTGGCTTCAACCAGCTCGCGCTGCTGCTCGCTTGGTTTTTTGTTTTTAAACTGCACCGCGAAATCCGGCAGGCTGTCGCCGAACAACATCACGATCTGCTGCTTTTTGAGAATGCTCTGGCGACGCTCTTCCTTGCTGACGGTATCCAGCAGCACGCTTTCGTCGGAGACCTGCGGAAGTCCGAGGGCTTTTAAGGTATTGAGCGTATCGGCTTTGTTTTCCTGCATACGATCCGAGACATAGTAGATACGGACCTTACTTTGATTCACGTGGTCAAGAAACGCTTTCGCCCCCGGGATCAAACCGGGTTTCCCCTGTTTCTCCCAGTCGCTCCAGGTGTCCCATTTTGTATAGTCGTGGCACTGCTCTGTGTCGCGCACCAGCAGAGGCGTGTTGTCCAGTACCGTTTCGTCCAGATCCATCACCACGGCGTAATTTTCGGGCGTTTTCAGATTTTTTAATTTTTCATTGAAACGCTCGGTGGCAAACCGATATGTCTGTAGCTGCAGGGCCATAATCTCAGCCGATTTCTGCTGATAGCGCAGCGCCATTTCGTACGCTTTGGGTTCACACAGGTTGCTCTCAGCGGCCGTTGCCGTCGCACTCAGAACAGGTAATGCCAGCAGTACTGCCTTCGCCATAAAATTCACGCTTCTTTCCTCAACGCCTTGTTTAAAATCCGGAAAGGGTAGTGAAATTTAATGACAGATTGATGAATGCCGCGCCGTTATACCAGCATGTAATACCAGAACAGGGCGACCTCGTCTTTTTCCGGTAGGGCGTTGTAGAGATAACGATCGTATCCGCCCAGGGTAAAACCATAATGGCGGTAGAAAAGACAGGCAGACACGTTCACATTCTGGGTTTCCAGTCGTAACCCGGCAGCATTGACGCTGCGGGCCCAGACGTGGGCGGCGGCCATTAATTTTTGAGCCGCGCCGGTTCTGCGTCTGGCGCGATCGACGGCAATATAATCCACCGAAATAAATTTATTCCAGCTCATTGAGGCGGTAATAAATCCGGCTATTTCACCGTCATCAGTTTCGGCGACAAGAAATATGGCGTCCGGATTTACGCAATGGTTTTCAAGGGTTTGTATGTCGAGCTCGTAGGTTTTTATCCAGGGCTCGGCTACGGCTTCGATATGCAAATCACAGTGGATAAACGGCTCTCGGGCAATGTGGCTTATGGTGAAAGAAAAGTCACAACATTCAAGACGAACGAGGTCGGTATTTAATCCTTTTCGAATCTGCATAGTATTCTCTGTAGTGAGTTATTTCATAAAGAATAGACGAAGCGGATAAATCCGCTGAGCTCACGCACTTTTAATCCTGAACTAAGCTTGTACTTCATTCCGCGTAAAATGTGGGTCATTCGAGGACAATGAATGGAATTCAGGACATTTCAAAAGCAGTGGGGTGCTGAGTTTATTTCCGATGACGTTGTACGTTTTCGCGTCTGGGCAGAAGGACAGAAAAAACTTACGCTTCGTCTGGCCAACGCCGACGTGCCGATGACGGCAACGGGGAGTGGCTGGTTCCAGGCAGACGTACCCGGCGTCACACACGGGACAGAATATCAGTTTGTCCTGCAGGACGGCATGACGGTGCCCGATCCCGCGTCACGGGCGCAAAAGGGGGATGTAAACGGACCTTCCGTGGTTATCGATCCCCGCCGCTGGGAGCCCGTCAACCGGGAATGGGCCGGGCGGCCCTGGGAAGAGACGGTCATCTACGAACTGCACATCGGCACCTTCACTCCGGAGGGCACCTTCCGGGCGGCCATCGACAAGCTGCCTTATCTGGCAGAGCTCGGGATCACCCAGCTTGAAGTGATGCCCGTCTCCCAGTCCGGCGGTTCCCGCGGATGGGGGTACGACGGCGTACTGCTGTATGCCCCGCACTCTGCCTACGGCACGCCGGAGGATTTCCACGCGTTTATTGATGCCGCGCATGGGCTGGGGCTTTCCGTGGTGCTGGATATCGTGCTCAACCACTTCGGCCCGGAAGGGAATTATCTGCCCCTGCTGTCGCCGGCGTTTTTCGATGCACAGCGCACGACGCCCTGGGGTAACGGCATCGCCTATGAGCTGGAGCCGGTCAGGCAATATATTACCGACGCGCCGCTCTACTGGTTGACGGAATATCGTCTGGATGGCCTGCGGTTTGATGCCATCGACCAGATTAAAGACGCCTCGGATACGCATGTTCTGGTGGAGATAGCCGGGAAGATCCGTCAGGCGATCCCGCACCGGCACGTTCACCTGACCACGGAAGACAGCCGCAACGTGATTTTCCTGCACCCGCACGATGAACAGGGCCACACGCCCCTGTTCACCGCCGAGTGGAACGATGATTTTCACAACGCTGCTCACGTGTTTGCCACCGGTGAGACGCACGCCTACTACCAGGATTTTGCCTTTGAGCCGGAGAAAAAGTTCGCCCGGGCGCTGGCGGAAGGGTTTGTCTACCAGGGCGAAGTGTCCCTGCAAACCGGTGAATCCCGCGGGGTGGAGTGCCACTCGCAGCCGCCGCAGTTCTTTGTCGATTTTATTCAAAACCACGATCAGACCGGGAATCGCGCCCAGGGCGAGCGGCTTATCTCCCTGGCGGGTGCCGATAAGACGCGGGTACTGCTGGCCGCGCTGCTGCTTTCCCCCCATATCCCGCTGCTGTTTATGGGCGAGGAGTACGGTGAAACGCACCCGTTCCTGTTCTTCACCGATTTTCACGGTGAACTGGCAAAGGCGGTGCGGGAAGGGCGCGCGAAAGAGTTTACCGGCCACGCGGGGCACGATGACGACGTACCCGATCCGAATGACCTGAACACCTTTCTCCGCTCAAAACTCGACTGGCATAAAATCGCCACCGACGAGGGCAAAACCTGGCTGCGGTTTACGCGCAACCTGCTCATGCTGCGTCATCGCTATATTGTTCCGCTGCTGCAACAGAGGGGCGCCGTTGAAGGCAAGGTGGTCGCGACGGCCCCCGGCATGGTGGCGGTGAGCTGGCGCTTCCCGTCAGGGACACTCTCACTGGCGTTGAATATCGGAACCCGACCCGTCGGGCTGCCCGCGCTCGCGGGGGAGACGCGCTTTGCCTGGCCGGACGTAGACGACGTTTTACCCCCGAACAGTATTGTTGTTCGCTTTGCTGATGGAGAAGCATCGTTATGATCCCTTCCGCCACATACCGTATTCAGTTCCGTAACGGAATGACCTTTGACCGCGTCGTCGCGCTGGTGCCGTACCTGAAAGATCTCGGTATCAGCCATCTCTACGCCTCGCCGGTGTTTACCGCAACAAAAGACTCTACCCACGGCTATGACGTGACCAACCCGAATGAAATTGACCCCGCCATCGGCGGACGAGAAGGGTTTGACCGCATGGCCGCGGCGCTAAGGCAGGCCGGTATGGGGCTGATTCTGGATATTGTCCCAAACCATATGTCCACCTCGCTGGAAAACGCCTGGTGGCGGGATGTGATTGAACATGGCCAGCAGAGCCGCTACGTGCGCTATTTTGATATCGACTGGTCGCGACCGCTCACGTTGCCGTTTCTCGGCGATACCTTTGAGGCGGAGCTGGAGAAGGGAACCATCACGCTAAAACGTGACCCTGTCACGAAAAAGGCCGCGCTGGTCTACTACGACGCCGAGTATCCGCTCAACCCGGGTACGTACAGCGAGGAGAAGAGCATCGCCGAGCTGCACAACGCGCAAAGCTGGCGGCTGATGTCCTGGCGCGAAGCGCCAAAACAGCTCTCATGGCGACGCTTCTTTGAGATCACCGGGCTGGTAGGCGTCCGGGTTGAAGATGAGGCGGTCTTCGACGACACGCACTGTCTTATTCTTGAACTGGTCCATGCGGGCGTGGTGGATGGCCTGCGCATTGACCATATCGACGGCCTGGCCGATCCGCTGGGCTATCTGCAGCGCCTGCGGCAGGCAACCGGACCCGACTGCTACATTACGGTCGAAAAAATTCTCGCGAAGGGAGAACAGCTCCCCACAGACTGGCCAGTCTCCGGCACTACCGGCTATGAGTTTATCGCCTCGCTGGCGGAAGTGCTGGTCGACGACGCTAACCTGCCGCGCCTGGAAAAAATCCACGACGAGACGCTGGGGGGCACGGTCGATCGCCACGCTGAACTGCGGGACGCTAAGGGCCTGATGACCGATCGCAATTTTGAGGGTGAATTCACCACGCTGCTCACGATTGCGGCTGACCTGGCCCGGCGTAATGACGTTGCGCTGCCGCGTGACGATATCCGCCACGCGCTGCGTGAACTGCTTATCGCTTTTCCGGTCTACCGCACCTATGGCACCCGGGAGGGGTTAACCCCGCCGGACGTGGCGCTGCTCAACCGTGTGGTCGCCAGCGTGGAGACCTCTGAAGCGGCGCTCAGCCTGATTGTGCGCATTCTTACCGGCGACCTGCCGGACGCGTGCCGCGAGAGCGCCGCGCTGTTCAGAACCCGCTTCCAGCAGCTTACCGGGCCGCTGATGGCGAAGTCCGTTGAAGACACGCTGTTCTTTCGCCATAACCTGGAGCTGGCGCTCAATGAAGTAGGCGCCGACCCGACGCCGCGCGCGTTCTCGCTATCCCGTTTTCACCAGGAGATGCGCATTCGTCTTGCCCGTCAGCCCGACGCGCTGCTTGGCACCTCCACGCACGACACCAAGCGCGGGGAAGATGCCCGGGCGCGTCTTTACACCCTGACGGAAGCCCCGGAACAGTGGGGGGAAAACCTGGCCCGCTGGCGACAGATGAACCAGACCCAGGTGCGTTTCCTTAATGACGGTACCGCGCCGAACGCCGCTGACACCTGGATGATCTACCAGGCGCTGGCGGGTGTCTGGCCCGCCACGCTGTCTCCCGACGACGTGGACGGGCTTAAATCACTGGAAGCGCGTTTCCTCGGATTCCTGGAGAAAGCGCTGCGCGAGGCGAAACAGCGCACCGACTGGATCGACAGCAACGAGAGCTATGAGAGCGTGGTGCTGAGCTACGCGCGGCACCTGCTTTCCCCGGACAACAGCCCGTTTCTGGAGGATTTCAGCGAGGCGATGCAGCCCTTTATCCGCGCCGGGCTGATGAACAGCCTCAGCCAGACGGTGATCAAGCTGACGGCACCCGGTGTGCCGGATATCTATCAGGGCAGCGAGGCGCTTAACTTTAGCCTTGTCGACCCGGATAACCGCCGGGAGCCGGACTTCCCGGCCCTGGAAAGACACCTCAGCGCGGCGGATGCCCGCGTGTTTAACGACCCGGCCTGCTGGCGGGATGGAAGGGTAAAACAGTTTGTTACCGCCACGCTGTTACGGCTTCGACCGCATTACGCCTCACTTTTCCATTACGGTGACTGGCTGCCGCTTAAGGTGACCGGTGAGCGTGAGGAGAATCTGATTGTTTATGCCCGCGTTAAGGACGATGAGGCGCTGATCGTTGCCGTGCCGCGTCTGGTGTTTGACATCACCTGTCACGACAGGCTGTGGGTGAATACCACGGTAGCAATCCCTGCAGAACTGGCCGGGAAGCGCTATCGGGATCTGTTCAGCGGTGAAAGCCGCATTCTGCAAGAGACGCTGGATTTAACGTCAGAAAAGGGATGTGTACTGGTTCTGCTTACCTGCGAATAATCGTGGAGAACGAAAATGGCTAAGGATACAACGTTTGAAATTCGGGCCGGACATGGCCAGCAGTTGGGGGCGAATTATGACGGGAAGGGGGTCAACTTCGCGCTGTTCTCCGCTCACGCCGAGCGGGTGGAACTCTGTCTGTTTGACCCGTCCGGGAAAACAGAAATCGCCCGGCTGGAACTCCCGGAGTATACCCACGAGATCTGGCACGGTTACGTACCGGATCTGAAGCCCGGCGCGCTGTACGGCTATCGCGTCTACGGCCCTTACGATCCGGAAAACGGTCATCGCTTTAACCCGCATAAGCTGCTTATTGACCCTTATGCCCGTGAACTGGTGGGCGATATCGACTGGAACGACGCCCATTTCGGCTATGAGCTGGGGCACGACGAGTTAGATTTGAGCTTTGACACCCGCGACAGCGCGCCGTTTACGCCGAAATGCCGGGTCATCGACCCCAATGCCTTTGACTGGCAGGACACTAACCGACCAAACGTCCCCTGGCCGCATACCGTCGTTTATGAGAGCCATGTGAAAGGTTTTACCCAGCTCAACCCGGCCATACCGCCCGAACTGCGCGGCACGTTTGAGGGGATGGGGCATAAAGCGTCGGTTGACTACATCAAGAGCCTGGGCATCACCGCGGTAGAGCTGCTGCCGGTTCACTGGTTCCCGGACGATCAACACCTGCTCGACCGTGGCCTGAAGAACTTCTGGGGCTACAACACGCTGGGCTTTTTTGCCCCGGCGTCACGTTATTACGGACCCGCGGGGATCCAGGGCTTTCGCGATATGGTGCGCGCGTACCATGACGCGGGCATCGAGGTGATTCTGGACGTGGTGTATAACCACACGGCGGAAGGCAACGAGCTTGGCCCCACGCTCTCGTTTAAAGGGATTGATAACTACAGCTATTACCGCACGCTGCCGGACCAGCACCGGTATTACATCAACGATACCGGTACCGGGAATACGGTGAATACCTCGCACCCGCGCGTGCTGCAGATGGTGATGGATTCCCTGCGCTACTGGGCAGAATCGATGCATATCGACGGTTTTCGTTTTGACCTCGGGACAATTCTGGGTCGAGAGCCCGAAGGGTTTGATCCGCGCGGCGGGTTTTTTGACGCCATGACCCAGGATCCGGTGTTATCCCGCCTGAAGCTGATTGGTGAGCCCTGGGATATCGGTCCTGGCGGGTATCAGGTCGGCGGTTTCCCGCCGGGCTGGGGGGAGTGGAACGACAAATACCGCGACACCGTGCGCGAGTACTGGAAGGGAGATAACGTCTCTACCGACTTTGCCGCGCGTCTGCTCGGCTCCGGCGACCTGTACGATCTGCGCGGGCGTCGCCCGTGGGCCAGCGTCAATTTCATCACCGCCCATGACGGCTTTACGCTGAACGATCTGGTTTCGTACAACGAGAAGCATAATGCCGACAACGGCGAGGACAACAACGACGGCCACAACGATAACCGGTCGTATAACTACGGCGAGGAAGGGCCAACCGGGAACCCGGAGATCATTGCCACCCGGGAGCGGCAGAAGCGTAATTTCCTGGCCACGTTGCTGCTGTCTCACGGTACGCCGATGCTGCTGGCCGGGGACGAGTTTGGCCGGTCGCAAAAAGGCAATAATAACGGGTACTGTCAGGACAGTGAGATCTCGTGGATCAACTGGAAGGGACTCTCTGAAAACGACACCGCCCTGCGCGAGTTTACCCAAAGGCTGATCGCCCTGCGCGCGCAGCAGCCGCTGCTGCGTCGCGAAAGCTGGCGCGACGGGCTGGAGATCCGCTGGTTCAATGCCGGCGGCGGCCCGCAACAGGCCGAGCAGTGGGATGAAGGCTCGACGCTCGGGGTCTCCATCAGCAGGCCGGATCTTCAGCAGGAGGAGGGCATCTGGCACGACGTGCTGATGCTGTTCAATCCGTTTGAAGGCACCGTGCCGTTCCAGATCCCACAGTTTGGCGAAGGGGGATGGGTGCTGGAACTCTCCACGGCGGATGACGCCACGGGGACCGCGATCACCGAAACCGTCGAGTACGCACTGGCCGGACGCAGCATTACCCTGTTCAGACGTCCTTAGCCTCAGAGTGATGCCGCCGCGCGGGCGGCGGTGTCATACAGGGAGGAGATCGTGCGTAACAGCTGCGCGGTTTCCCCAATCGATTTCCCGGCAATTCCGCTCTCCGCGTGGATCGCAATTAAACACGCTTCCCGAACGTCCCGGTACCTCATACACAACGCTTTCCCCTCCTCTGTGGTGGAGAAAAAGAGCTCTTTGCCCGCTTTTTCACTCGTCACGTAGCCCGCTTTGACCAGCTTTTTCAGGGCGTAGGTCACCACGTGGGTATCTTCCACGTTGAGAACGAAACAGATATCGGCCAGCTTTTTCTTGCGATCGCGGTGGTTCACGTGATGCAGCAGCGAAACGTCAAAGGCACCCATGTCGGGCTCGCCCGCTGCGGTCATGCAGCGCACCATCCATTTGTTGAAGGCGTTGCTGGTCATGATCAGCGCGTATTCCAGCTCTGACAGCTCTGCGCAGCGCTCGGACACCAGATGGCGGGAGGAGACGATCCGGCCGTCGTTGATATCGTCGTGATGGGAGCTAGCACTCTTTTCTGAAGTCATAACGTTCCTTAACCAGAAATGTAAACTCATCGATAAAATAAGAACATTTTATTGATAAATTGTTTACATGTTTTTGAGGTTCAGATATAGCTTTTTAGCGCAGGTTTGCCAAACCTGACGAAAAACACAACATCGCTCGCCGCAAATTAAAAAAATAGCCGTCGGCGCGCAACGCTCACTTTCGATAGAGTAAACGTTATGGACGGTACTACGCTGTTGCCGCTGATCGGGATACCGATCGTGGTTATTGGTTTTGCACTGCGCTTCAACCCGCTGCTGGTAGTTGTGGTCGCGGGGCTGGCGACGGGTCTGCTGGTCGGTATGGATTTCGGCATGCTGCTGGAGACCTTCGGCGAGAAGTTCGTGAACAGCCGCTCGCTGGCCACCTTCATTCTGATCCTGCCGGTAATTGGTCTGCTGGAATATTACGGGCTTAAGGAGCGCGCCCAGGCCTGGGTGGCGAAGATCGCCAGCGCCACCTCGGCGCGCATTCTGATGCTTTACTTTGTGGCGCGTGAAGGCACCGCCGCGCTGGGGCTGATGTCGCTGGGCGGTCATGCTCAGACGGTCCGTCCGCTGCTGGCGCCAATGGCCGAAGGGGCGGCGCTGAACGAATACGGCGAACTCCCGCAGCACATCCGCGACAAAATCAAAGCCCATGCCGCCGCGTGTGACAACATTGCGGTCTTCTTCGGGGAAGATATCTTTATTGCCTTTGGCGCGGTGCTGCTGATTGACGCGTTCCTGAAGGAAAACGGCATTGAGGGCATCGAACCGCTGCATATCGGCCTGTGGGCCATTCCAACCGCCATTGCGGCATTGATTATTCATATGACGCGCCTGCTGCGCCTTGATGCCAGCATCCGTCGCGACGTCATGGCCTGGCGCGCCGAACAGGGTACGCAGGAGGCCGCGCAATGATCACGCTTATCTCCATTAACCGTGTGTATTACCTGATTGGCTTTGTCGTGATGCTGCTGGTCGTGATGACCCTTCGCGATCGCGCCAATCCGAAGCGTTTTACCACCGCGCTGTTCTGGTTCTTGTTTGGCGGGATCTTCCTGTTTGGCGACCTGATGGTGCAGGAGCTGGGTAAATCCCTGGCGTACCGGATCATCGGCGGCGGCGTCATTGTTATCGCGCTGCTGGCGGGCTTTGGCCTGGTCGGGAAAGGGCACTATAAAATGTCCACCGAGGAGGAGCGCGTCGCCTCTTCGAACAGACTGAAGAACTGGCTGTTCCTGCCCGCCCTGATGATCCCGGTAGTGACGGTGATCGGCACCCTGTTCCTGAAAGGGGTGTCGGTTGGCGGCGTGTTCCTGCTCGATCAGAAACAGCTCACCCTGGCGGCGCTCTGTGTGGCCTGCGTTGCGGCGATCCTTACCGGCTGGTGGCTGACCAAAGGCACGCCGCTGCATGCGGTTCGCCAGTCTCGTCGCCTTGTCGATACCATCGGCTGGGCGGTGATCCTGCCGCAGATGCTGGCCATGCTTGGCGGGGTCTTTGTGGTGTCGAACACGGGGGACTCGGTGCAAAAGGTGGTGAGCCTGTTTGTGAACCCGGATAACCGCTTTATGCTGGTGGTCATTTACTGCGTGGGGATGGCGCTGTTTACCATGATCATGGGCAACGCCTTTGCGGCCTTCCCGGTATTAAGTGCCGGTATCGCCTTGCCGTTCCTGATTAACGTGCATCACGGCAACCCGGCGCCGCTGCTGGCGATTGGCATGTACGCGGGCTATTGCGGCACGCTAATGACGCCGATGGCCGCGAACTTCAATATCGTTCCCGCCGCGCTGCTGGAGCTGAAGGACAAATATCAGGTGATCAAGATCCAGATCCCGACCGCGTTAACCCTGCTGGTGGTGAACGTGTTCTTAATGTATTTCCTCGTGTTTCGCTAAGGAGCTGTCATGGAATTAACGCAACATCAGGCTGACGCGTTTGCCCGCATGCCTTTGACCTATTTGCGCCAGGAATACCCGAACCACATCATGCACCTGCTGAATGATGATGGCGACGTGCTGCCGCCGCGTGAACTGCACCCAATTTTCTACGGCTGTTTCGACTGGCACTCTGCGGTGCACGGCTACTGGCTGCTGCTGCGCTGCGTGCATCTCTATCCCGACTTGCCGTGCCGGGAAGCGATCGTCGCGCTTTTCGACGAGCACCTGACCGAAGAGAACGTGGCGAAGGAGCTGGCCTATTTCACCGCGCCGTTCCGCGCCTCGTTTGAGCGGCCGTATGGCTACGGCTGGCTGCTGGCGCTGGCCCAGGAGCTGAAACAGTCGTCATTGCCACAGGCCGCAGGCTGGTATCAGACGCTGGCGCCGCTCACCCAGGACATTCGCAACCGGCTGGTGGATTATCTTGCTAAGCTCACCTATCCGATCCGCGTCGGGACGCACTACAACACCGCATTCGCGCTCGCGCTGGCGCTCGATTATGCCCGAGCCGTAGAAGACAGCGCGCTTGAGCAGGCTATTCTGTCCTCGGCCGAGCGGTTTTATCTTGCTGACACGCGCTATCCGGCCCACTACGAACCCGGCGGTGATGAGTATATTTCCGGCGCGCTGACGGAAGCGCTGCTGATGAGCAAGGTGTCAAAGGACTTCCCGGCGTGGTTTGACGCGTTTCTGCCGGATGTCGGCTCCGTTGCGGCACTGATGAACCCGGCGGAAGTGAGCGATCGTACCGACCCGAAAATTGCCCATCTTGACGGGTTAAACCTCAGCCGCGCGTGGTGCATGAAGCACATTGCGAAAGCGCTACCTGCCAGCCACCCGGCGCAACCGGCGCTGAGTGATGCGGTGGCGAAACACCTGACGGCGAGCGTCGGGCATGTGGTGGGCAGCCACTACAGCGGGGGACACTGGCTGGCGAGCTTTGCGCTGCTGGCGCTGGAGTAAACCATTGCGCCGTCTTTCTTGCCGGGTGGCGCTGCGCTTACCCGACCTACAAAACCCGTAGGCCCGTGCAAGCGTAGCGCCGCCGGGCGAATCAGGCGGATGCCCTCACCGCCGGGCGCAGCCTGCTCAGGCTAAACAACACCGATCCCGTCGAGGCGATGACGGCTATCCACAGTGCAACCTGGATGGCATGTTGATGGTCCCATCCCGCCGTCGCGGCCAGCAGTACGCCCACCGCGGCGGCGCCCAGACACTGGCCGAACGTCCTGACGATAGACAACACCCCTGAGGCATAGCTGGCATATTCCCGCGCCACGTTAGAGAGCATCTCCCGGTTATTGGGGCTCTGAAAGCAGCCAAACCCCATCCCGCAAACCAGACTGCGCAGGCAGATATTCCATGCGGAAGGGCTGTCTGGCAACGTCGCCAGCAGGACCAATCCACCGACAAAAATCATCAGCCCGAGGGTCGAGATCAGCGGCGCGGAAATCGTATCTGCCCAGCGCCCCGCATGCGGCGCGATCAGCACAATGCCAATCGGCCACGGGGTGAACAGCAGTGCGGAAACCACCGGGCTGTAGCCATAGACGCTCTGAAACAGGAACGGCAGCGCGACAAACGTGATCCCCTGGCTCACAAACGACGCCAGCGAGGTCAGCGCGGCGAGGGTGAAGCGTGCGTTTTTGAACATCACAGGCGGCAGGATGGGACTGTGCGCGCGACGGACATGCCAGATAAAGGCGAGGGCACTTACCAGAGCAAGTACGCCCCAGCACACGGCGGCCCGGTTAAGGTGTTGCGTCACGTGCTGAAGGCTGTCGGCCATCATAATCGCGGAACCTAACAGCACGGCGGAAAGCACGGCGCCCGGTGCATCAAAGGGCGATCGGTCAGTAGCCGAAGCCCGCGGCAGGGCCCGCCATGCCAGCAGCAGAGCGATACTGCCCGGAATAATGTTGATGGCGAACAGCCACTGCCAGCTCAGGGCGTCCAGTATTGTTCCGCCGAGAACCGGGGCAATTGCCGTACTGGAGGCGATGAGCAGGGCGTGTAACCCCAGAATACGGCCAAGCAGTCGACCCGGGAAAACGGAACGCAGGATCGCCGGGGCGATACTGAGGGTGGCCGCGCCGCCGACGCCCTGCAGAACACGCATCCCGGTTAACATCTCCGGCGTGGTTGCCAGCGCGCAGCCGAGGGAGGTGAGCGTAAAGGTGGTAAGCCCGGCCAGAAAGACCGGGCGATAGCCCACGCGTGCCGCCAGCGCCGCGAAGATGGCTAGCGTCATCGCCGCGGAGAGCAGATAACCGTTGGCGAACCACACCGCGATATTCGCGGGAACCGCCATGGCCTCAGCCATCGAGGGGAGCGCAATGTTGATCATGGTCCCGTCAAACACGCCCATCAGCGTGGTGGTCATGACGGCGGCCAGGACCCGGGCGCGTTCATGTCCGGGTAAACCTTCATCGCCGGGATGGTTTGAAAATAGCGTCATCGTCGTCACTCCAGAGAAGAATATTGATGACGAAACTATATTCATGCGCTATACAGGGCGGAAGACGCAGCAATTGCACTTTATCATTGCATGTAACGCCATATCTGAGGATTCACCGTGTCCGATCCTGATTTTAACCTTCTGGTTGCGCTCGATATTTTGCTGGCAGAAGCCAGCGTGGCGGGTGCGGCGCGACGTTTAAACCTGAGCACCTCCGCCATGAGCCGTACCCTTAGCCGGCTGCGGGAGGTGACCGGCGATCCTATTCTGGTGCGGGCCGGGCGTCATATGGTCCTGACGCCCTGGGCAGAAGCCACCCGGGACCGCGCCAGAAGCGCCGTGTATGAGGCAAGGGCGGTGCTCCAGCCCTCCACTGAAACGCTGAAGGTGGAAAGCCTTGAGCGGTTGTTCACCATCCGCGCGAACGATGGTTTTGTTGTGGCGTTTGGACCGCTGCTGATTGCCGCGGTGGCGAGCGTTGCGCCCGGGGTCTGTATTCGTTTCTCGCCGAAACCTGAAAAAACGTCGCGCTATTTGCGGGAGGGGCTTGTCGATCTGGAGATTGGCGTGCAGGGCAATATGGGGCCTGAAATACGTCTGCAAAGACTCTTTCAGGACCGGTTCGTTGGCGCGGTGCGCAAGGGGCATCCGCTGTCATTACAGCCGGAGATCAGCCTGAGTGACTACGTTGCCTGGGGTCATGTGCTGGCTTCGCCCGACGGTTCGTTACGCGGTTTTGTCGATGAGGCGCTGGCGGAACGGGGCATGAAACGCAAGGTCGCAAGCGTAGTGCCCGGTTTTCCGACAGCGTTATCCGTGGCGCTGGCGTCCGATCTGATTGCCATGGTACCGGCGCTGTACCTGCTCAATCAGCCGATGTCAGAGCGCGTACACGTCTTTGAGCTGCCGTTTACGACCCGCACCATTACGGTTTCACAGATGTGGCATCCGCGTATGGAGCGGGATCCGGGGCATCGCTGGCTCAGGGAAAAGGTCCTTGAGGTGTGCCGCACGGTTTGCTGACGCTCAGAGCGCTTTTCCCGGTACGGTGAGGATGAAGCGCGTCGACACCGCGTCCGATTCGACGCGGACTTTTCCGTGATGCGCGGTGACGATGGATTTCACGATCGCAAGCCCAATCCCGCTGCCTTCCCCCTTACGCTGCCTGGACGGATCGACGCGGTAAAAGCGGTCAAAAAGCTTCGACAGATGTACCTGCGGGATCGGCGTGCCGGGGTTTTCTGTGATCAGCTCAACGTCGTTACCCCGTTTGCTGATGGAGACCGTCACCGTTTTCCCTTTTGGGGTATAGCGCAGGGCGTTGGATAACAGGTTATTGATGGCTCTTCTGAACATCTGCGGGTCGCCTTCTATCAGGCAGGGCACGCCGTGAAAGGTGAGCGTGATGTGGCGTTCTTCCGCCCAGGCCTCGAAGAACTCGAAAACTTTTCGCACCTCCGCGCCGAGGTCAAACAGCACCCGGTCAGGGATCAGCTGGTTGTTGTCCGCCTGCGCGAGAAAAAGCATATCGCTGACCATCCGGGTCATCCGGTTGTACTCTTCCAGGCTGGAGTAGAGAACATCTTCCAGCTCCTTTTGCGTCCGGTGCTGACTCAGCGCAATTTCCGTTTGCGTCACCAGGTTGGTGATGGGGGTTCTGATTTCATGCGCGATATCGGCGGAAAAATTGGCCTGCCGGGTAAAGACATCTTCAATTTTCCCCATCATCTGGTTGAACGAAATCACCAGCTGTTCCAGCTCAACGGGCACGCGAGACGGCTCCAGACGCGCGTCCAGATTTTCCGAGGTGATATTTTTAATGGCGTTACTGACGTTACGCAGGGGTAAATGTCCCTGGCGAACCGCGATGCGAATGATGAGCACAATAAGCACGCTAATCACCGCGGCAATCGCGAACAGGTTCTTTTTCAGCGCCTCAAGATAGTGAAGGTGAAAATTAATAGAGAGCCCGATCAGCATAACGTAGTTCTGCGTTTTGCCCTGCAGCGTCGCCGTTCCTGAAGAGGCGATAATCCGGTAGGTTTCCATCTTCATGTCGGACCCGGCATGCATGGCCATGTCCGGGTCATCGACCGTCCAGAGAAACACATCCTGTGCCTGACGGTGTTGGCTAAAGTTCGCCGTGTTCATCGCCGGGCGTAATGCTGCGCCTTGTGCCGAGCTGAAGAGGGTATTGCCCTGCGGATCCAGAAGCAGGACGGCAACGTTGCGGTAGCCGGCAAGCGACTCTTTGAGCTTGCTGATTTTCTTTTGATCGGGATCGGCCGGGGACTGCAGTATGCGGTGCATCGCGCTGCTGATTTGTTGCAGGTCGCTGACGTCCTGCTCGGCGAAATGCTTTTCGACGGAATGCAGCATAAACCAGGTAAAGGCGAAGAAGGCCAGTAGCGTGGAGAGGCTGATAAAAAAGGTCAGCCGCAGGGCGAGAGAAAAAGGGCGCCTGGGAAGCTTAACGGGCATCCGGCACCTCCAGCATATAGCCCACGCCGCGCACCGTCTGAATCAGTTTGGGTTCAAAATCGCTATCGATTTTTGCGCGCAGCCGCTTAACCGCGACATCTATTGCGTTTGTGTCGCTGTCAAAGTTCATGTCCCACACCTGGGAGGCAATCAGGGAGCGGGGAAGCACCTCGCCCTGATGACGCAGGAAAAACTCCAGCAGGCTGAACTCTTTGCTGGTGAGCTGAATGCGACTCCCGGCCCGGCTCACTTTTCTCGACACGAGGTCAACCGTCAGGTCTGCCGCCTGAAGCTGGCTTTCTGCAATCACCGTATTCCCGCGCCTTAGCAGCGTTCTGACCCGGGCGAGCAGCTCCGCAAAGGCGAAAGGCTTAATCAGGTAATCATCAGCGCCCAGCTCTAGCCCCTTAACCCGGTGTTCAATTGTGCCGAGCGCCGTCAGAAGCAGTATGGGCATCCCTTTGCCGGCAGCACGGAGCATGCGGACGATATCCCAGCCGTTTACATCGGGCAGCATGATATCCAGAATCAGCAGGTCATATTCCGCCGTCATGGCGAGGTGGTACCCGGTCAGGCCATTATCCGTGTGGTCCACGACAAACCCCGCTTCCGTCAGCCCTTTGCTGAGGTATTCCCCGGTTTTCATTTCGTCTTCAACGATCAGTATTTTCATCTTGCTCCCCAGACTGGCTGCTGAAGACATTCTAGTGAGCCCGGGATCGTTCACAATGACTTATGCCAAAAATGACAGCATTGTCATTATCCTGTCACCGGTCAAACAGGATGCGTTCAGTAGAGTAACCCTAAAAATACTCTGGACTTCATGAACCATTATGTTCCTGTTAAAACGACTCAGCATCAGTGTGGTATTTATCCTGGCAGGCTGCGTTTCGCTGGCCCCTGAATACCAGCGCCCGGCGTCACCGGTACCCCAGCAGTTTTCGCTCTCGCGTAACAGCCTGACGACCGTGGCGGCCGGGTATCAGGACACCGGCTGGCGCAACTTCTTCGTCGACCCGCAGATATCAGGATTGATTGAAGAAGCCCTGAAAAATAACCGCGATGTAAAAATGGCCGCCCTGAAGGTTGAAGAGGCCCGGGCGCAGTTCAGCGTGACCGATGCGGATCGTTATCCTCAGCTAAACGCCTCCTCGGGAATTACCTACAGCGGTGGGCTGAAAAGTGACAAACCCACCACTCAGCAGTACGACGCCGGTCTGGCGCTTAGCTACGAACTCGACTTTTTCGGCAAGCTGAAGAACCTGAGTGATGCCGACCGACAAAACTTTTTCGCCAGCGAAGAGGCCCGCCGCGCGGTGCATATTCTGCTTGTCTCGAACGTGTCGCAGAGCTATTTCAACCAGCAGCTGGCGTATAAACAGCTGCGTGTTGCGCGGGAAACGCTGAACAATTACCGGCAATCGTATGCTTTCGTTGAGCAACAGCTGGTTACGGGCAGCACCAACGTGCTGGCGCTGGAGCAGGCCCGGGGACAGATTGAAAGTACTCAGGCAGATATTGCCAAAAGAGAGGGGGAGCTGGCGCAGGCCAACAATGCCCTGCAGCTGCTTCTCGGCACGTATCGCACGCCGCCGGGCGACGGCGGGATGAACGCCCGCGACATTGCGCCGGTAAAGCTGCCACCCCATCTTTCTTCGGCAATCCTGCTGCAGCGTCCGGATATTATGGAGGCGGAGTATCAGCTTAAAGCGGCCGATGCGAATATCGGCGCGGCGCGCGCCGCCTTTTTCCCGTCCATATCCCTGACCAGCGGGCTTTCAACAGGCAGCACGGAATTATCCAGTCTCTTTTCCGCCGGGAGTGGCATGTGGAACGTTATTCCCAAAATAGAGATTCCCATTTTTAATGCCGGCAGAAATAAAGCCAACCTGAAGCTCGCCGAAATTCGCCAGCAGCAGTCGGTTGTGAATTACGAGCAAAAAATTCAGGCCGCCTTTAAACAGGTCGCCGACGCGCTTGCGCTGCGGGACAGCCTCAGCCAGCAGCTTGCTGCGCAGCAGCGGTATCTTGATTCGCTAAACATCACCCTGCAGCGTGCCAGAGGGTTATATACCAGCGGCGCGGTGAGCTATATCGAAGTATTAGACGCGGAACGCTCGCTGTTTTCCACGCAGCAAACCATTCTCGACCTTATTTATGCCCGACAGGTTAATGAAATTAATCTCTTCACCGCGCTGGGCGGTGGTTGGGTCGAATAACCTCATTTAATTAAAAAGGAAATTAAACATGCGCAATTCACTTAACGTCGTTGTATTTGGTGCAATTATTCTGTTTTCTGCTGGCCTTCAGGCTGAGGTTCATCAGCACGCGGAGATGAGCGCTGCCAGCGAAGGGGCCACAGAGCAGGTCATCACCGGGACCGGTATCGTGAAGGACATTGATCTGACGAACAAAAAAGTGACGATTTCTCATGAAGCCATCCCGGAAATTGGCTGGCCAGCGATGACCATGCGTTTTACTTTTATGCAGGCCGACGCGAGTATTACTGCCTTAAAAGTCGGCAGCCACGTGAATTTCTCGTTTGTTCAGCAGGGCAATCTCTCTGTACTCAAGAGCATTAAATAGCGAGAAACGGCATGGCTTCTTTAAACATAAAATATGCCGCCACGATTATCACCAGCCTTATTGCGGGAGGGCTGATAGCCGTGACGGCATGGCAGACAATGCACTCATCGGCAACGCCAGAAAATAGCACATCTGAAAGAAAGGTGCTTTTCTGGTATGACCCGATGAAGCCCGACGTTAAATTCGATAAGCCCGGTAAATCACCGTTTATGGATATGGATCTGGTGCCGAAGTATGCCGATGAGAATGATAAAAGCAGTGCCGGGATCCGTATTGATCCGACCCAGGTCCAGAACCTGGGATTAAAAACGCAAAAGGTCATGCGCGGAACGCTGAATTATGTGCAGACGATCCCGGCGAACGTCAGCTATAACGACTATCAGTTTGTCATTGTGCAGGCGCGCGCGGAAGGGTTCGTTGAGAAAGTGTATTCGCTGACTCTCGGCGATAAGGTGAAAAAGGGCACGCCGCTGATTGATCTTACAATCCCGGACTGGGTCGAGGCTCAGAGCGAGTTTCTGCTACTCTCCGGCACCGGCGGTACGCCCACGCAGATAAAAGGGGTACTGGAACGGCTCAGGCTGGCCGGTATGCCGGATGAGGATATTCAGCGACTGCGTGCGACCCGCACTATCCAGACCCGGTTTACCATCAGGGCGCCGATCGACGGGGTTATTACCGCCTTTGACCTGCGCACCGGCATGAATATTTCGAAAGATAAGGTGGTGGCGCAAATTCAGGGGATGGATCCGGTCTGGATCAGCGCGGCGGTTCCTGAATCCATTGCTTATCTGCTGAAAGACACCTCGCAGTTTGCCGTTTCGGTACCGGCCTGGCCGGATACCGCCTTCCCGGTTGAAAAATGGAATCTTCTGCCGAGCGTGGACCAAACCACCCGTACGCTGCAGGTGCGCCTGCAGGTCTCAAACAAAGATGAACTGCTGAAGCCGGGCATGAATGCGTACCTGACGCTGAATACCCAAAGTCAGGAGATGCTGCTGATCCCGTCTCAGGCCGTTATTGATACCGGCAAAGAACAGCGCGTCATTACCGTTGATGCAGAGGGGCGCTTTGTGCCGAAACCGATCCACGTTCTGCATGAATCTCAGCAACAGTCCGCTATCGGTTCTGGCCTTAAAGAAGGGGAGTCAGTGGTAGTTAGCGGTCTGTTCCTGATTGACTCGGAGGCCAATATTACCGGCGCGCTGGAGCGTATGCGTCACGCTGAATCCGCTTCCGACGCGCATTCAGTCCATTAAGGAGACGATGATGATTGAATGGATTATCCGGCGGTCTGTCGCCAACCGTTTCCTGGTCATGATGGGCGCACTGTTTCTCAGCGTCTGGGGAACATGGACTATCATCAACACGCCTGTCGATGCCTTGCCCGATCTGTCTGATGTTCAGGTGATTATCAAAACGAGCTACCCCGGCCAGGCCCCGCAGATTGTGGAAAATCAGGTGACCTATCCGCTCACCACCACCATGCTGTCGGTTCCCGGCGCAAAGACCGTACGCGGCTTTTCTCAGTTTGGTGATTCGTATGTGTATGTCATTTTTGAAGACGGGACCGATCTGTACTGGGCCCGTTCTCGCGTGCTGGAGTACCTGAACCAGGTTCAGGGCAAACTGCCCGCTGGCGTGAGCTCTGAAATCGGCCCGGATGCCACGGGCGTGGGCTGGATCTTTGAATATGCGCTGGTGGATCGCAGTGGAAAGCACGATCTCGCCGAGTTGCGCTCACTGCAGGACTGGTTCCTGAAATTTGAGCTGAAAACCATCCCGAACGTTGCCGAGGTGGCATCGGTGGGCGGCGTGGTGAAGCAGTATCAGATCCAGGTCAACCCGCTTAAACTTGCCCAGTACGGCATCAGCCTGCCGGAAGTTAAGCAGGCCCTTGAGTCGTCCAACCAGGAGGCTGGTGGGTCGTCAGTTGAAATGGCGGAAGCGGAGTATATGGTCCGCGCCAGCGGCTATCTGCAGACGATGGAGGATTTCAATAACATCGTCCTGAAAACCGGCGAAAACGGCGTACCGGTTTACCTGCGCGACGTTGCCCGCGTACAAACAGGGCCGGAAATGCGCCGCGGCATTGCCGAGCTTAACGGGCAGGGAGAAGTGGCGGGTGGGGTGGTGATCCTGCGTTCTGGCAAAAACGCGCGTGAGGTCATTTCGGCGGTAAAAGACAAACTGGAGACGCTGAAGGCCAGCCTGCCGGAAGGCGTTGAGATTGTGACGACTTACGATCGCAGCCAGCTCATCGACCGGGCCATTGATAACCTGAGCGGCAAGCTTCTCGAAGAGTTTATTGTGGTGGCCATTGTCTGCGCGCTGTTCCTCTGGCACGTCCGTTCCGCGCTGGTGGCAATTATCTCTCTGCCGCTTGGCCTGTGTATCGCCTTTATCGTCATGCGCTTCCAGGGGCTGAATGCCAATATTATGTCCCTGGGCGGTATTGCCATTGCCGTGGGGGCGATGGTGGACGCCGCCATCGTGATGATTGAAAACGCGCATAAACGGCTGGAAGAGTGGGATCATCAGCATCCCGGTGAAGACATTGACAACGCCACGCGCTGGAAAGTGATCACCAACGCCTCCGTGGAAGTGGGGCCCGCGCTGTTTATCAGCCTGCTGATTATCACCCTGTCGTTCATTCCCATTTTTACCCTTGAGGGGCAGGAAGGGCGATTGTTTGGTCCACTGGCCTTCACAAAAACCTACGCCATGGCGGGGGCGGCCGCGCTGGCTATTATCGTCATTCCGATTCTGATGGGGTTCTGGATCCGGGGTAAAATCCCCGCAGAGAACAGTAACCCGCTGAACCGGCTGCTGATGAACGCCTATCATCCGCTGCTGCTTAAGGTACTCCAGTGGCCAAAAACAACCCTGCTGGTTGCGGCCTTGTCCATCTTCACGGTTATCTGGCCTCTGAGCCAGGTGGGCGGTGAGTTTCTGCCGAAAATCAACGAAGGTGATCTGCTGTATATGCCGTCGACGTTGCCCGGCGTCTCTCCGGCAGAAGCGGCGGCGCTCCTGCAGACCACGGACAAACTGATCAAAACCGTGCCTGAGGTGGCGTCCGTTTTTGGCAAGACCGGAAAAGCAGAAACGGCAACGGACTCCGCGCCGCTCGAAATGGTGGAAACCACTATCCAGCTCAAACCTGAAGATCAGTGGCGGCCCGGCATGACGATTGACAAAATTGTTGAGGAGCTCGACCGGACCGTTCGTTTGCCCGGTCTGGCTAACCTCTGGGTTCCGCCTATTCGCAACCGCATTGATATGCTCTCGACCGGGATCAAAAGCCCGATTGGTATCAAGGTGTCAGGAACCGTGCTGTCGGATATCGACGCCACGGCGCAGAGCATTGAAGCCGTCGCCAGAACGGTGCCGGGGGTGGTGTCTGCCCTGGCAGAGCGTCTGGAAGGCGGGCGCTATATTGATATCGATATTAACCGGGAAAAAGCCTCCCGCTACGGGATGACGGTGGGCGATGTGCAGCTATTTGTTTCATCGGCCATTGGCGGTGCGACGGTAGGGGAAACGGTGGAAGGCGTTGCCCGGTATCCAATTAATATTCGCTATCCTCAGGACTACCGGAACAGCCCGGGCGCGTTGAGGCAGATGCCGATCCTGACGCCAATGAAACAGCAGATTACGCTGGGTGATGTTGCAAAGATTGACGTCGTTTCAGGCCCCACGATGCTGAAAACGGAAAATGCCCGCCCTGCGAGCTGGATCTATATCGATGCCCGCGGCAGGGATATGGTGTCCGTGGTGAATGACATTAAGACCGCCATCGGTCAGAACGTAAAACTGAGGCCGGGGACCAGCGTCTCCTTCTCCGGACAGTTTGAACTGCTTGAGCATGCCAATAAGAAGCTGAAGCTGATGGTGCCGATGACGGTGATGATCATCTTCATTCTGCTCTATCTGGCGTTCCGTCGCGTGGATGAGGCGTTGCTGATCCTGATGAGTCTGCCGTTCGCCCTGGTCGGCGGGATATGGTTCCTGTACTGGCAGGGCTTCCATATGTCTGTCGCAACCGGCACCGGGTTTATCGCCCTGGCCGGGGTGGCGGCTGAGTTTGGGGTGGTCATGCTGATGTATTTGCGTCATGCCATTGAAGCGCATCCGGCGTTGGCACAGCCTGAGACATTTACGGAGCAGGGGCTTGATGACGCCCTTTATCATGGCGCCGTGCTGCGCGTGCGGCCAAAGGCGATGACCGTCGCGGTGATCATTGCGGGCCTGCTGCCCATTCTCTGGGGGAGCGGTGCAGGATCAGAAGTCATGAGCCGGATTGCGGCGCCGATGATTGGCGGGATGATTACGGCGCCGCTGCTATCGCTGTTTATTATTCCAGCGGCGTACAAGCTTATCTGGCTACGCAGGCAGAAAATACCGACGGCGGTTCGTGAAGATGACAGAGGGGTCAATACCTGATAAATTAGCTATTCAATAAGCTATTCATAAAGCGATTCAAAGCCATGATAAATCGATCCGAAACGCTACGACAACTGCTGAGGCAAGGCCCCATGTCAGTAAGGCAACTTACTGATATTATGGGGGTTAGTCAGCCAACCGTTTCGCGATCGATGAAAGCGCTTGGCGATGAGGTTGTTCGTATTGGCTCAGGTCCATCTATTCACTATGTGCTGCGTGATGCGCATCGTGGGTTCAGTTCGGCTCCCGTTTACCGCATTACGGAAGAGGGTAAGGTAAAACCGCTGGGTAAACTCGTTCCGGTTTATCCTGACGGCTTTGTGATGGAGCAAACGGACAATATATGCCTCCATAGCGATGGATTGCCGTGGTGGTTGTTTGACATGCGGCCTCAGGGATACCTTGGCCGGGCGTATGCATCCCGATTTTCACCCGAGCTGGGCCTGCCGCCGAATCCAGAGAACTGGAGTGACACTGACGTTATCCGGGCTTTGCTGGCTCACGGGCACGATGCGGTGGGGAACCTGTTAATTGGAGAACAGGCGCGGAATCATTTTGTCGAGATGCCGTTGCCTGTTGCCGTGGACCGGGCAACCGCATACCCGTCTCTGGCGCAGGCCGTGAGCGCCGGCGATGTACCGGGCTCCTCTGCAGGCGGCGAGCAGCCAAAATTCTGCACTTACACAGAGCGTGGCCATGTCATTGTGAAATTCACGGCGCCGGACGATAACCCTGTAAGCGAACGCTGGCGAGACCTGCTGCTGGCGGAACATCTGGCGTTAAGGGTGCTTGGCGTCGAAACAGCAGTGTTTGATTTTGGCGGACAGCGCTTCCTTGAGATCCCGCGGTTCGATCGTACGGGACCACTTGGTCGTAAAGGGCTCTTTTCTTTACGTGCGCTTGAGGCGGAGTTTGTCGGCCGGGCAAGAGAAACCTGGCCGGTACTGGTGAACGAGCTGGCAAAGCAGGGCTGTGTTCACCCGGACGCGGTCGCCAGTACGGCAAGGCTTTGGGCGTTTGGCACGCTGATCGGCAATACTGACATGCACCACGGTAATTTGTCGTTTATCAGTTCCCATGGACGACCTTACGATCTTGCGCCAGCCTATGACATGCTGCCCATGGGCTTCGCACCGAAATCAGGAGGCGCACTGGTGAATACGCTGCGTCCGGTTACGCTTATCGACGCGGTCGCAGGAGAAATCTGGCATGAAGCGCTGGAGCTGGCTGAGCATTTTTATGCTCTGGCCAGTGATTGCCGCAGTTTCTCTGCCAGTTTCTCGCCATGTCTTGCGGCGTTGCGCAGCCATCTGGACGAGGCGAGGTCGAGGATATCGCGTCTGGGATAATGGGGGCGGGATGGTTACGAGGGGCAGGCTTAGCGTGGCATATGTGCATCGCGTGTCTGCCTGATCAGCTTGCGCCAGGCGCGATTATGCAGAGTAAATAGCAGCATCTTATAAAAGGCTGTGGAGAGGATAGCGCTACCACTAAGCAATAACATGGCGATACTCACCAGTGCCGCAGTCAGACTGACGCCCGGAAAAGGGCTACCGCTCAGCGCGGCCAGCAGATAGATGGCCGTTAATACCAGGCTTATCACCGCCAGCGCAAGGTGTATCCGTACGGCGCGCATGCTGCCTTTGCCAATCATGAACATCGTCACGCCGTTGATGCCAGCGAAAAGCAGGGCGACCAGCACAACCCACACGAATACGCGTTCAACTGGCTGCCCGAGTGCGGCGAGTACGCCATAGCCCAACCACAGCTGCGGAATGGTGAAACTGACAATCACCCCGAGCGTACTGATTGCTGCCGGAATACCCATGGTATGTAGTCCCACAGGATTACCCATCTGTTCGGCCAACTGCGTCTTGAGCTGCTGCAGTTGCGTCGGGGAGGCATTGCTCATGCTGTCGGCCAGCGCGTTACAGTGTTTCAGGCGGTGGGATAAAATTTTAATCATTTGATTATACGGCTTTTAAAAGAGTGAAGGCCCTGATTGATTTTCTGACATCCGCTACGGGGCGATAAAGACGATAACGCATCGTCCCGCATGGAAGCGCTATTTCACATACTTCATTCAGTGTTCCTTCTTTTATTGCCAGCAATTCTGTATACGACAGGGTATTGCACTGACATGAAGGGAATCAGCATGCACCATCGAATGGTGTTGTGAGCTGTTCGTTCTAATTTTGTGATGTGCGTCAGGTTTTAGTGTTCAGTAATATTACCTTTTACTCGATGATCGATTGTTTAGCACCTCTCCGACAACCGGAGCAGCAGTAAATGCGTTTGGCCAGCCAGCGTAGAACGCGGCCTGGGTAACAATCTCACCAGCTTCCTCAACAGAAAGTCCATTATCCATTGCTCTATTGAGGTGATAGCCAATCTGCGCGCTCTGTCCGGATGCGATTAACGCGCTGACCGTAATCATACTTCTGTCGCGGGGTTTCAGCGCGGGTCTTTGCCAGAGATCCAGGAACAGTGGATCTGCAGTGAATTTAACCAGGCCCGGAGATATTGGGCCAACATTTTTTTCCACTGTCTCTGAACGCTGCTTTTCTGCTTCCTGATTGAGAGGAAGCAGGTCCGGAGAAGCTTCAGGAAGTGCATCTGCCGTGACGCCACGAGTTTCAAATACTGCTTTGGTCACGCTGACGGCTGACATTGCATTTGGCCAACCTGAGTAGAACGCCAGATGGGTAATGATTTCTGACAATTCCGCTGGCGTAACGCCATTATCAAGGGCAATGTCTATATAGTGCTTAAGGTCGCCAGGCTGGTTTCTGGCAATTAGCATGGAGACGGTCACCATACTACGATCCCTGGGCGAGAGGGCATCGCGTGTCCACAGATCTTCAGTAATAGCTTCTCGACCAAAGCGCGCAAGAGCCGGTGAGACAGAACGAATATCAGCTTCAGAAATCGCTGAAGGTTCAATTTTCATCATAGTTTTACCTCTTGTTTCCTCAGCATTAGCAAAATCAGAAATAACAAGCGACATGGCCGCCGCTGCAATTACGCTTTTCATGTCAATCCTCACTGGTCAACGGTGCGGATCCTGTTTGATTCCGCCTTTGTTACGAAGAAATACCGGTTTTACCGGGATAGCGTCCTTACTGACGCTCATATGCGCCGTTTGCCTGAGATAGTCACGGAAGTGTGGCGTTTGTCGGTGCAGTTGATACGCTTCCTCACTGGCGTAAATCTCATAGAAATACCAGCGGTTCGGAGTCTGTGAGTCTGTAGCGGCATACATGGCTAACACGCCTTTCTCTACTTTGAGCGACTCAGCCATTTCAGGCATGACGATGTTTTTAAATTCGGTCTGTAATTCAGGCTTTACCTCGACGATCACCAGATTATTAATGGTTCGCTCATTCGGTATAATGTGTTTGTCCCCCAGAAATTGGGGCTCCAGAGTGATTTTATTTTTCCGAACGATAATGTCAGGTGCCCGGGCAGCGAATGCCTTGTATGGTTCGGCATTCAGATGTTTGCGGTAAGCACTCTCGTTTTCATAGAGTTCGACCATGAATGCCTTACGTGGATTGTCGCTGCGGAGCAGGGCGTACATCGCCAGCGTACCTGCTTCATGATCAACCGAAGCGGAAATCGTCTGTCTGGCTACGTCTGCAAAATCTTTGTCCCGATCGTGCCTGACGCCAAGCTCAAAGATATTCATCACTACCTTATCCGGCGCGTCCAGTTTTGTTGCAAAGACAGGGCTGCTTATTAGCATCCAAATTAAAAGCATAAGAGTCTTTTTCACGATGATCCTTTTACTGAAATGGCTGTTTAAGACGTTCTATAAGTTGGTGTTGGTAGATTGTAAAACGCTATGGTGTAACAGGAGCCAGTTCTGGCAATCCTTCTACGATATAGGGTCGCGAATTGCCGGCACGGTGACGGATAGGGATGATCTTCTGGTACGCTGCCGAGTTATACCAATCCTGGGCATTTTTAAGACTCTCAAACTTTATTACAACCAGTCGGCCCTGTGCTCCGAACCCTTCTTTAACATCGGGTTCACCTCCTCTGACGATGAAGCGTCCACCAAAGGGCCTGAAAGTTGACTCAACCTGAGCGCTGTACGGTTTTATCGCTTCACGGTCGGTCGCCTGAAACTCTGCGATATAATAAGCAGGCGTTGCCGCTAGTGCTGTAGATAGCCCAGAGAGCGCAAATAGAAAGGCTACCGCTGTCTTAATAGTCATCCTTCCTCCTGATGGTATTTCAAGAAAGTGAATAAGTGCTACCGCGTCCAGACCTGCTTAACGTCTTTCGTTTGCGGCGTGTTTTGCCCCATGATCCCCGTCAGAACATGCGGCTGGTAGGTTTCTTCCAGAAACCGGATTTCCTCCGGGCTCAGTTGAAGATTTACGGCGTTTACCGCGCCATCGACGTGATCTTTTTTTGTGGCCCCTACGACAGGTGACGTGACTTTTGTCAGCAGCCAGGCGAGTGAGATTTCCGTCATGGACACCCTCTGTCGTTCAGCAAGCTCGGCGACGCGCTCGATAATGATCCGATCCTGTCCAGCCGTGCTGTCATATTTTCCGCGGGCATAGGCATCCTCGGTGGCTCGCCGCGTGTGGCCTTCTTTCCGGGAGAGACGACCGCTCGCCAGCGCGCTATAGGGGGTCATGGCGATATCATCCTCAGCGCACAGACCGAAGAGCTCTCGTTCATCTTCACGCATAATCAGGTTGTAGTGGCTTTGCACGGAAACAAAGGGCGTCAGCCCTTCGCGTTCGGCAAGGGCGTTCGCTTTCGCAAGCTGCCAGGCATAGCAATTGGAAATACCAATAGCGCGCACTTTGCCCGCAGTAACGGCGGCATGCAGCGCTTCAAGCACCTCGATAACCGGCGTGTTGTAATCCCAGATGTGGTAAATGTAGAGGTCGATGTAGTCCATCCCCAGATTCTGCAGGCTCTGATCGAGCGATCGGGCTATTGCCTCTTTTCCGCCGATCCCCGCGGCAATTTGCGCGGCGGTTCGTGGCAGAAACTTGGTGGCCAGCACCACGTCCTCGCGTTTTGCCATCTCCCGCAGCGCCCGGCCAACGTATCGCTCGCTGGAGCCGTTCTGATAGGCGATGGCGGTATCGTAAAAATTGATACCCTTTTCGAGACCGTAGCGGATGATGTCCCGGCTTGCTGTTTCGTCCAGCGTCCAGCGATGCTGGCCCGTTAACGGGTCGCCAAACCCCATACATCCCATACAGATGCGGGAGACCAGTAAGTCACTTTTACCGAGCCGGGTATACTGCATCGTTATTCTCCCTCTGGATTATTCACGACGGAATTGAGCAGATCGACAAGCCTTGAAGCGTGTTCCCGGGCAAGCGTTTTTTGCTGCGCGATTTTGTCGGCATCCCGGTCGGCATAGCTGATACCGCAGGTATAAACCGGCGCCAGCAGCTCAAGATTGCACAGTTTTGCCGTGGTCTCGAACGGAATAAGATACTCTTCAATGGCATGGCCAAAGAAACCGTCAGCGGTATAGAGCGCCTGTGGCGCCCCTGTAGTGAAGGAGAGGAGCAGCTTTTTACCGCCCAGTTTCGCCGTTGAGCCATGCGCGAAGCCGTGGACAAAGACCTCGTCCAGCCATTGTTTCATTAACCCGGGCAGCCCATACCAGGAAAAAGGAAACTGCCAGACAATCACATCGGCCCTGAGCAGGCTTTCCTGCTCCGCAGCGATATTGAATTTGCCGTCCGGATAGAGCCAGTCCAGACGACGAATTTCAGCATCGGGAAGGGCGGTCCCCACTTCATCAAGGATCGTGGCATTGGCGACGGAATGGGTAAGCTCAGGATGGCCTGAAACAATAAGGATATTTTTCATTTCAATGAGTTAAATATATTTGGTGAATGTTTAACCCAGTATAGAGTGACACCATTATTTTTTTTAGAGCAGTAAAGACTCATTCACTTTTAGACAAAAACTAATAATGGTCGACTGTTCTCATAGTACCGGTCATCACGAACCCGTGAACTACGCCGTGATGCCCAGTAAACGTTCTGCATTGCGAAATGCGATGGCCTCTTTTTCAGCCTTGTTGACGGGCAGACTGTCGATAAAGGTTTTTACACCGTCCAGGGTCTGATAGGGATAATCGACGGAGAACAGGATCCTTTCTGCCCCCATTAACGCGTAGATAAACTGGAAGTGCGGCAGCGACAGCATACCTGACGGGGTAACGTAAACGTGCTCCTGGAAGGTTCTCGTTAGCGTGCGTGACAGACCTGTTGCAGCCAGTGGAAGGCTGTCATCAAGACGCTGCAGCCAGAAGGGCAGCATCTCCCCCCAGTGGCCACTGATTACCTGCAGGTGGGGATATTTATCAAATGCGCCCGATAACATCAGCCGTAACAAATGGATCCCGGCTTCGTGATGCCAGCCCCAGCCAAACATAGAGAGCCGGGCGTTGACCTCTGCGCTGAAGCCCGTGAAGTAGGCCTGTTGCACGCTTTTAACCGGTAATCCGGGATGAAGATAGAGTGGCACATTCAGTTTATTAAAGCGGGAAAGCAGGGAGTCATAGTCAGGATGATCGAGAAAGCATGAAGAGGGTCGGCAATTCAGAAGTGCCCCCTTAAACCCCAGTTTTTCAACTGCGCGGACAAGCTCTTTTTCAGCCTCTTCCGGCTGTGCCCAGGGAAGTGTGGCAAATGCCGCGAAGCGATCCGGGTGATTTCTTACCGCCCCGGCAAGGCGGTCGTTTGCCGCCGTATTTAACGTTACCGCTTTATCCCCGGGAGCCAGCTGGGGGAATCCGCCCACAGAAAGTATCTGCAGGGTAATTCCCGCCTCATCCATATCCCTGAGGCGGCGGCTTCCCAAATCAGCGCCTTTCGCGTTTATCAGCGCATTCTTTTCTATCTGCGGCCGGCTTCGGTCAGGATTATGACCATCAGCGACGGTTTTCCCCCAGTCGCCAAGGAAAGGTGCCTGCTCAAGCGCAACAGGCATACACGCTCGCCCTAACTCGCTGTCGAGATAATGTTCTTCGAGGCAAATGATTTTCATATTCTCACCATTCATACAAAGCAGTAAAAGTGATACAGATTAGAATCACCCGGAACAGCCCGTTCGTGTGTGTCATTCATGACAGTCTGTTCCGGACGGGCTTTACACCATCGGTTTTTCCCAGGCGCCTCGTGTATCCACTCTGGTCTCTGCGGCGAGTTGTTCCAGCAGGATGATTTCCTCATCGCGTAACTGGATGTCTGAAGCGCAGGCGGCGTCCAGAACGTGATGGACTTTAGTCGCACCCACGAGGGGAAGGGTACCTTTCGCAATAGCCCATGCGATGGCTATCTGTGCCACGCTGGCATTCCTTTCGGCTCCCATTTTTTTCATGGCGGCGGTTAGTCTTTCTATCTGCGGCAGTACTGCGTTATAACTTTCGGCCCGGCCACTCCCGGCAGGCATGGGATGATTTGAATCATAACGACCACTGAGCGCGCCTTGCTCCAGGACCATGTAAGCAAAGAACGTGATGTTATTTTGTCGGCAATAATCAAGGATCCCGGCCTCTTCAGAAGCGCGATAGAGCAGGCTGTAGTGATTTTGTACTGCACTGAGGGAATAACCGGAAGCGTTAAGGATTTCATTGGCGCGTCTGATTTGTGCCAGATTGTGGTTGGAAACACCTACGCGTTTTACCTTACCGCTTTGTAAAAGTGGGATCAGTCCTGGCGTCCATTTTTCGACGTCGAGGGGATTATGGATCCAGTAGATATCAATCGCGTCCACGCCCAGGCGTCCGAGGCTGGCCTCAAGCATATCGCTGACAGGCTGTGCAGACTGCTCGTTCGCAATCTGCGGCGTGAATTTGGTGGATAAAATCATATCCTCGCGGGGGAACTGACGGACTAATGTTCCCAGCGCTGCCTCGGAACTCCCCATGCCATATACTGCTGCGGTATCCCAGAGGTTGAGACCCTTACTCATGGCCGTGGTGAACACGTCTGCCATCTGAGTATCAGAAAGATGATTGCCGAAGACGGTGTCGCCACCGGCGAAGCCTGTGCCCCAGGACCATGTGCCGAGCGCGACTGGAGGAAGAGTTTTCATATTCAGTTCCTGAAAAAAGGCCGGAACGTTGCTGACGTAAACCGGCCAAAGAGGGTGAGTAACGATGAAAGACAGATGAATGAATTAAGTTGGCTGGCGGAGGGCATTTAACAGCGCCACACCGACACCGTGCGCTGAAGCGGGATTCTGCCCCGTGATAAGGCGTCCGTCGGTAACCACGTTTTCAGACCAGTTCGGGGCTTCATGATGAAGCGTGCCATGCTCGCGGAGTGCAGTCTCAAGCAGGTAGGGAACCACATCTGTGGTGTGAACTTCTTCCTCTTCCTTGTTGGTAAAGGCCGCCACGTTTTTGCCTTTCACCAGGTATTCGCCGCTGCTGAGCTTAGCGTCAACCAGTGCCGCAGGCCCGTGGCAGACGGCTGAGACAATCCCATCACTTTCATATACTTCGCGGATAATACGCTGGGCATCCTGGCTGTCGCGGAAATCCCACATGGTTCCATGCCCGCCCGCAAAGAAAACGGCGCTGTAATCGGAACCGTTCAGCTCAGATAACGCAGGCGTTGTGGCCAGGCGCTGCTGAAAATCGGTTTCGTTCCAGAACCAGGCGTTGACAGAGTCACTGAGGTCAAATCCATCCACCGGCGGCTGTCCCCCGCGAATGCTGGCTATCGTCGTTTTTAGTCCGGCATCTTCCAGTACTTTCAGCGGGTGCGTCAGCTCAGCCAGGAAAAAACCGGTTGGTACACCGGATGCGCCTTTAATCGGATGACTGGAAACGACACACAGCACGGGTTTATCTGCAGGTTTCATATCGGGCCTCACTATTTATTTTTAAATTCAGCGGCAAAGAGATTTTCCCAGTTAATAAAGGAGCCAAGCGGAATGCACTCAAAGCTTAATAAGCCAGCTTTTGCCAGCGGGAATTCGGCCATTACGTTCATCGCTTCATCGACAGAGTCACATTCAAGAAAAATAGCGACGCCAGGTCTGTCCTGACGGAAGTAGATGTCGCGGATGAAGCCGGATTTATACAATCCCCAGGCGTGTAGCGCTTCAGCGTTAAGGTGTGGAGCATATTTTTCCAGCGATGCTCCAGGTGCGGGGATATCCAGACATAAAATTCGCATCATAGTCTCCTGAACTCAGGTCGTTGTAGAAAGAGATAAAAGTATAAGAGGCGAATTTCACGAAGATTAGAGGAGCATTGACTTAAGCATCTTTAGACTGTACTTAATAATCAGGCGGAGATTGCTTTAGGAACACATTATGAATAACGCCCTGTATAACCAGATACGCATCTTTCAGAGCATTGCACGTGAGGGCAATATTTCGGCAGCCGCAAGAAAACTGGAAATTACGCCTCCCTCCGTCAGCAATGCGCTTAAGCTGCTGGAAGATCATATTGGCCATCCGCTTTTTGTGCGTACGACCCGCCGTATTGAGCTGACGGAAACCGGGCAGCTGTTGCTGGAACAGACCGCTGCGGCGGTGGAGTCGCTGGAACATTCGCTTGAAAGCATTCGCGACCAGAATCAGGAGCCCTCTGGTATCGTGCGAATCACGCTCTCGCGTTTTGCCTATCTGTTAATTCTTAAGCCTGCAATGGCGAAATTCTGTCAGCAATATCCGGGTATACAGCTTGAAATTTCGGTTTACGACGGTACCGTGAATGTTATCGAAGAGCGTTTTGATCTTGGGATCCGTTTTGGCGATATCCTCGAAGGTGGGGTGGTGGCGCGGCCGTTAATGAAACCCTTTCGTGAAGGGTTATATGCATCCTCAGCTTATATCAGCGAGCATGGAATGCCCGAGGTGCCGGCTGACCTCAGTCAACACAAGCTGATTGGCTACCGTTTTATTACTAACAACCGCATCCTTCCGTTGATTCTGAACGATCGCGGAGAGCAGTTGACGGTTGAGATGCCCGGGCAGTTAATCAGCAACGATATTGACGTTATGGCAGACGGGATCCGTAACGGCCTGGGAATCGGACGTTTGTTTGAACCCATCTTGCAGTTACAGCAGGACAGGGAGCGCTTTATACCCGTGATGGAGAGCTACTGGAAAACCTACCCGCCAGTGTATCTCTATTACCCCAAAAACGCGGGCAAAACGAAAAGAGTGAAGGCCCTGATTGATTTTCTGATATCCGCTACGGGACGATAACGCCTCGTTCAGTATGGAGGCGCTATTTCACAACCCCAGCGGCCGGGCCTCCTGTATGAACTCAATCAGAAGGCGAAGCCCGGTCGGTAGTTGCCGGCGGCTTGAATAATAGATATGAAAACCTTCCTCCAGCGGGGACCACTCCGTAAGCACCAGGCGGAGCCGTCCATCCTTCACATAGGGTGCAACAAGAGGCTCCGGAAAATACATCAGGCCGGCTCCGCCTAATACGGCCACAAGGCCCGTTTCAGCCTGATTGACCGTCACAGAGCCAGGCACACTGATTTGGTACGTTTCGCCGTCTCGCTCAAGTTCCCAGCGATAAATCCGATCGTCGCCGAGACGATTGCTTATACAGCGATGGTGTAATAAATCATCAGGATGTTCAGGCGTTCCGTAGCGTTCAAGGTAGTCGGGGGATGCTGCGATAACCCAGCGAATATCGGCAGATAAACGCCGGGCAACCATGTCTTCCGGGACGGTGCCACCATAGCGGATACCGGCATCGAAGCCCGCATCAGTGACGTCAACCATACGGTTGCTGGCCACAATATCGATTTCAATATCGGGATAGCGATCCATAAACGCGGGCATAACTGGCGCAAGCAAAAGATTGGCCGCTTCAACAGCAGCATTGATGCGGATACGTCCGGTAGGGGTATTACGATACCGGTTAAGCGATTCAAGCGCGCCTTCTATCTTGTCGAAAGGCTGAAGGACAGACTGAACCAGTTCTTCACCTGCAGCCGTAGGTGTAACGCTCTTCGTCGTGCGATTAAGGAGGCGAACCCCGAGCCGGGTTTCCAGTCCCTTCAGGGCATGACTAAGCGCTGATGCACTGACACCTAATTCAATCGCCGCACGGCTGAAACTGCGATGACGTGCAATAGCCATGAAATAAATGAGATCGGCGACATCAGCTCTGCTTATTTGCATACAGAATCGTTTTCCTTGTGCGTTAAGGCCCGAATGCGTTGATACGGAAATGATATACACCATAGACCGATTAGCGCTAATCCGTTGCTGAATTTATTTCACAAGTCCATCCACTCATCGCCTCTCACTGAACACGTTGTGCTTCGTTATTCTTGAAAATTATGCGCTCTGGCCGTCGGTCAGGGCGGAACATTCACCTAACGGAGCCGTGTATGAACTATACGCATCTTGGCCGCACCGGCCTGAAAGTCAGCCGCCTTTGTCTCGGAACCATGAATTTTGGTGACGTCACCGACGAGAAAACCAGCGCCCGCATTCTGGATGAAGCGCTTGAGGCGGGTATAAATTTCATTGATACAGCAGACGTGTATGGCACTGAACAATCACCCGATATCCAGCAAGGCTCGGGGCTGTCCGAAGAGATTATTGGTCGCTGGCTCCAGCAGGGTGGCCGGCGAGACAGTATCGTTCTGGCGACGAAAGTCTATCAGCCAATGGGGCCAGGTCCGAATGATCGCCGTCTTTCTGCTTACCATATTCGCAAGGCCTGCGAGGACAGTTTGCGACGGCTTAAGACCGACCATATTGACGTCTATCAGATGCATCACATCGATCGCTATACGCCATGGGAAGAGATCTGGCAGGCCATGGAACTCCTTGTTCAGCAGGGAAAAGTGCTTTATATCGGTAGCAGCAATTTCGCGGGCTGGGACATTGCGACTGCGCAGTCAGTGGCCACGGCCCGTCATTCCCTTGGCCTGGTTGCTGAGCAAAGTCTCTACAATCTGACTGCCCGAACTGTTGAGCTGGAGGTCATTCCCGCATGCCGCCATTTTGGCCTGGGATTGATCCCCTGGAGCCCACTTGCCGGAGGGTTGCTTGGCGGCGCACTGAAAAAGATGGCAAGCGGGCGCCGTGCAAGGCCCGCGTTTGCCCGTCTAATTGAACAACACCGTCCTCAGCTGGAAGCCTACGAAGGATTATGTGAGGACCTCGGCGAAACCCCTTCCGATGTGGCGCTTGCGTGGCTCCTGCAGAATCCTGTCGTTACTGCTCCACTTATCGGGCCTCGTACGGTCGAACAACTCCATCAGGCGCTTCACGCAACGACAATCGCGCTATCAGACGACACCATGAGCTGTCTCGACGAAATCTGGCCCGGACCCGGGGGAGAAGCGCCCCAGGCTTATGCCTGGTAATCACCAAATTAATGAATCCTTTCTTCGCTTTAGGGAGTTCCAGTTTATGAGCAAGATGATGCATGACCAGCATTCTGCTTCTGTACCCGCTTCCCGGGATCGTCGCAATTTTCTGATCGCCGGCGCCGGTCTGGCGTTGGCCGCTAGTACTCTTGGCAGTAGCGGAGCAGTGATGGCGAACCCGGCTGGTCAGGACACGTCGAACGCCCCTTCGGATGCTGTTCCCGTCCAGAAGGAGACCTTAACCACGCGTAAACTCGGCTCGCTGGAGGTATCCAGCATGGGACTCGGGTGTCTGCCTATGGTGGGGTATTACGGCGGTGGTCCGCGCGATCGTAAAGCCATGGTTTCGCTCATCCGGGCCGCCTTCGAACAAGGCATTACGTTCTTTGATACTGCCGAGGTGTATGGTCCCCATCTCAGTGAAGAATTTGTCGGGGAAGCACTGGCCCCCGTTCGCGATCGTGTGGTGATTGCCACTAAGTTCGGTTTCGGCGTGGAGGAGGGGAAGCCAACCTCCCTCAACAGCCATCCTGACCATATCCGCCGCGCCGTAGAGGGTTCGCTAAAGCGTCTGAAAACGGACCACATCGATCTGCTTTATCAACATCGCCCCGATCCGAATGTGCCGATTGAGGATGTGGCGGAAACTGTGAAGGCGTTGATCCAGGAGGGTAAAGTGAAACACTGGGGATTGTCGGAAGCGAGTGCCAGGACAATCCGCCGCGCACATGCGGTACTCCCTGTGACTGCAGTACAGAGTGAGTATGCCATGTGGTGGCGTGAACCGGAGACACGGATATTTCCAACGCTCGAAGAGCTGGGTATCGGCTTTGTACCTTACTGCCCGACCGCCCGGAGTTTCCTTGCCGGGGCAGTCAATCCAAGCCAGCGATTCGACAGCTCCGATCGGCGGCATAACCTGCCACGCTTCCAGCCCGATGCACTGGCCAAAAACATGGTGCTGCTTGAATTCGCGCAGTCGTGGGCCCGTCGCAAAAACACCACTCCGGTTCAGTTCGCGCTGGCCTGGGTGATGGCGCAGCGGCCCTGGATTGTCCCTATCCCGGGTACGACGCAATATCCGCACCTAATAGAAAACAGCGGTGCACCGCAAGTCCGGTTGACGGACAGCGAGCTACGCGAAATCGATGCGGCGCTTGCCAAAATCCCATTGCAGGGCGGTCGCGCCGATCCGTTTACCGAAAGTCAGTTTGATAAAAATTAATACCTGCTGTCACAGGGAGACTGCAGGTAAAGTCTCCCTCAGTGCTATTGCCGGGGATAAACCACATGAATGGACTAAATCATAACGCGCTTACCCACAGTGCCGTCCCCATCCCGCCCTGCGAGCGTTCTCTTCAGACCGTGGAGGCCCAGCCGTACTTCAGCGTTTCAGAGGGGGCGCTTGTGCTCGAAGGGGCTGTGTTCGATCGGAACAATAACCTGCTGTTTGTTGATGTGGCGACGGGACGCGTGTTTAAGCTCACCCCGGAGCGGCAGCTTTCCATTGTACTTAAGGGGAATACATTCGGTGCTTCCGGCCTGGCGGTACACAAGGATGGACGGATCTTTATTGCGTCGGTGGGCGATATGCAGCGAGGTTCAGTCCGGGCTATCGAACCCGACGGCACCCGTGAGCAGATGGTTGTTGCTCCTGATGCTGGATTTCTTGTCAACGACCTGGTCTTTGATAATCAGGGCGGATTTTATTTTACTGACAGCCGGGGAAATTCAGCCGATCCACAGGGTGGGGTGTTCTACGTTAGTCCCAACGTCGGGTCAATTCATACCATCCTGCCTGGACTCGCGGTCGGGAACGGCATAGCGATTGACTCCGCCGGCTCTCAGATATGGGCCACAGAACACGCTAAAAACAGGCTTCATCGCGTAAGATTGTCAGACGCCACCACGATTGCCCCCTTTGGTTCGGTTGTTACCTATCAGTTCACCGGGCCGGCTCCAGATGGGGCCCGTGTCGACAGCGAAGGCAATGTATATGTGGCCATCTCAGGCCAGGGGCGCGTCATGGTCTTCAACCGCAACGGACTGCCGATTGGGCAAATTGTGCTGCCTGACCGCGACAAAGGTCGTAACCTTAAATCGACAAGCCTGGCGATCCGACCCGGACATCACGAGTTGTTCATTGTCACCAACAGCGGGAACGAACCTGGTGGAGCGATGATTTTTCGATCGGGCGCATTCGCGCCGGCACCGCTTCCCTTTTCACATCAGTGACCGGGCATGAGTGTCCTGGGGGACCCGGCAACGCCGGGCCAGGGTAGGGCATTAACAGTCCTGTATTGCTGAAGGCGGCGTGAGCGAAGGGGGCGTATCCGGAAGCGGGGGAATGATCCCGTCGACGGGGTGCGGCAGATAGAGTGCCTCGAGTTCCGTGATTTCAGCATCGCTAAGTGAAAAGTCCAGTGCGCTGATAGCCGTGGAAAGATGTTCTGGTTTGGTCGCGCCAATGATCGGGGCTGTGATGACCGTTTTTGATAACAACCATGCAATTGCGACATGAGCTCTTGGCACATCGTGCTTTTCGGCAATTCTGGCAACAACATCAATAACGGGCTTATCCAGAAGGGCTGCGTTCTCGTACATTTTTAATGCAAAGGCATCGTTTTGCGTTCGTCGGGACGTGACACTCCAGTCGCGCGTGAGCCTGCCGCGTGCCATCGGACTCCAGGGGATCACACCAACGCCCTGGTCTTCACACAGGGGCAGCATCTCGCGCTCTTCTTCCCGGTAAAGCAGGTTGTATTGCGGTTGCATCGTAATAAATCGGGTCCAGCCGTTACGCTCTGCCGTATGCTGCATTTTTGCAAAGCGCCAGGCTTCCATAGATGATGCGCCGATGTAACGTACTTTTCCTGATTTAACGAGGTCATGCAGAGCCTCCATGGTCTCTTCAACAGGCGTAGAGTGGTCAAAGCGGTGAATCTGAAAGAGATCCACGTAATCCATGCCTAAGCGCATCAGGCTATCGTCAATAGACTGAAAAGTGGCCTTGCGGGAAAGAAACCCGGTATTTGGGGAGTTGCGCCACGGAAAGAAGGTCTTTGTCGCCACAACGATCTCATCGCGTCTGGCCATTTCTCTCAGCGCTTTTCCTGTGATCTCTTCAGAACTTCCGCCCGAGTAGATATTCGCGGTATCAAAAAAATTAATGCCTGCTTCAAGCGCCTGACGGATGAGTGGCCGTGACGCCTTTTCATCCAGGGACCAGGGTTGAGGCAGGCGTTCAGGTTCACCATAGCTCATACACCCGAGGCAAAGACGGGAGACTTTCAAACCGCTACGACCCAGATTCACATACTTCATTCTGTGTTCCTTCTTTTATTGCCAGCAATTCTGTATACAACAGGGTATTGCACTGACATGAAGGGAACCAGCATGCGCCATCGAATGGTGTTGTGAGCTTTTTTCACTAATGGGCGTAATCGTTATTCATATCATCATTCCTGAAATCATTTAACGCAGTACGACAGACCTAATGGAATAAAAGGGGGACCTGAAAATTCACAACATGGTATGATACCTATAAAGCCTATTTAACATAATATACATTATGCGCACCAATGAGGAATTGCTCAAACATAGAGGTTCTTGTGGCTTGTATGGACCCCATCAATGGCTATCGCTCACCATCCTGTAAGTTCTTTACCACTCCGTATCCTGGCTCAACGTTTATGCAGGTTTCGTGCGGCCAGTGTCTTAGCTGCCGCAAACACTCTCTCGAATGGACAACTCGCTGTATGCATAAATCCCGGATTTGCGGTCGGATCGGTTTCAGCAAACGTCAGCGTAAACACTTCTCAGGATGAACTCTCCGTTCCGTTACCTCGCGTTCACTTTTCTTTCTTTATAAATACAAAAGCATTTACCTCAGTTGTTTGCCTTAGATAAGCTTGAACCGTTTTCCCGTTTCCACATGCACGGGCACTGGGATCCTGATGGAACAACAATGGCCGCAGCCATAACATTAGCCGCAGAGCGTGCCGGGATTAAGGCGAAAGTGAAAATGTTTCCCTGGTGGCTGGTCTCCGCGATGAGTCCCTTTAACACCACACTGCGTGAGATGCAGGAGATGCGCTACCTATGGGAGCAGACGGTTGAGATGGATAATTCAAAACTGATTGCTTTTTTAGGCCATGAGCCGCAGACCCCTCTTATCGATGCCGTGCATTCCACATTAGCGGGTCAGGGTTGTATTTAACATAACTTCAACTTCCTCGTTTAGAGAGGATTGAAAGATGTCTGATATACTTAAGCTTTTGATAAATACAGCCCTGAACAAATGGAAATTGAACTGGATAAGAGCTTTAAAGAGCGAATCTTTCATGCCGTCATTTTTGAAGTGACGGCCAACGTTATCATCGCCTTGTCGCTTGCCTGGCTGATGAACGTGTCGGTTCTCCAGTCCGGCTCGCTGTCCGTAATATCTGCACTTACCGCAACGGCCTGGAATTTTGTGTTTAATAAACTCTTTGACTCGCTGCAGAAAAAACGCCAGTTTCAACGAACCTTCCTCGTTCGTGCAATCCATGCGGTTGGTTTTGAAACTGGACTGATCGTCACCTTAATCCCTGTCGCGATGGTGATGCTGAATTTAACCATGACTGAGGCATTTTTTGTTGAAATCGGTCTGGTGCTGTTTTTCCTGCCATACACGATGCTGTTTAACTGGCTTTATGACTACCTTCGCTGGATATGGGTCGGACGGAAACGCTCTGCCGTGTAGCGAGATATCCGTCACAATGACACGCTCCTGAAAGCATGCGACTCCACTCGCCTTCTATACTCTTAATTTCTCTACATCTTTTCAGGAGTCGACAATGTTTGATCATGTTAAATTCGGCGTGAGTGATTATGAAAAAAGTAAAACGTTCTTCCTGGAGGCGCTAAAGCCGCTTGGGGTGGAACTCATTGATGAAGGTACGCCAGACTACGGTGTCGAAATGAGTTCAGGTGACGTTTCGCTCTGCCTTTACCAGACACCGGAAAAACCGGCGCCGCTTCATCTGGCGTTTGTTGCTAATACCCGTCAGCAAGTCGATGCGTTTTATCATGCTGCCCTGCGCGCCGGCGGACGGGATAACGGTGGACCGGGATTACGCCCGTACAGCGAACACTACTATGCCGCTTTCGTCATCGCGCCTGATGGTCATAACATCGAGGCGGTGTGCCATGCGCCGCAGAGCGTGTAGCTCAACGCTTCTTCACTCATGCCCTGAGGCTAGCACCACGGATACTCCTTTAGCCGATACCGCGCGGATCCAGTTCTTATCGGTATTGTCTTCAACGACGATAGTGTTTACCGAAGACACGTCCCCGATGACGAACGATGAAGCAGCGTTTATCTTTTCCGGAGACGCCAGGACTACCGTCTCGGCGGCTCTGGCGGAAAATGCTCGTTTGATGCATGCCTCTTCAAAATCACCGGTTGTTAGTCCCGCGTCAGGATGGATACCGGTCACACCCATGAAAAACAAATCCGCGTGAATATTTTCGATACCTTCGATGGCCGCTGCGCCAACCGCGACAATAGAGTGTTTATATAAACGGCCACCGATCAGAATGACCTCAATGGACGGATGATCGACGAGCCCCAGGGCAATACTCGGGCTGTGCGTGACCACCGTGATACGCAGGTCAGGCGGTAAAAAGGTAATCAGCGCCGACGTTGTGGTGCCACCGTCGACGATCACTACCTGGCCTGAAGAAATCAGCTGCGCGCCTTTGCGGGCCACACGTTGTTTTGCATCCATTTTCACAGACTGGCGTTCAGCAAACGGAGCAACGGCGGAGGATGACGGCAGAGCGCCGCCATGCACGCGCTGTAAACGCCCTTCTGCCGCCAGCTCGCGTAAATCGCGTCGGATGGTGTCTTCTGAAACATCGAAGAGCACGCTGAGCGCTTTAGACTGGACCTGACCCTCGGCGCTGAGTTTTTCAAGGATCAATTGTTTTCGCTGACTGGTGAGCATCATGACTTCCCGAGGTTGCATGTTTTATCTTGAAACTGCACGATAATGCTGTTTATGATGATTACTCTACGTAAGGAGGAACAAACGTGCAATCAAAACGTGCAGATGTACGCATCATCAACAGTGAAACGCTGTCAGATAACTGGTACGTCCTTAAAAAATACACCTTCGACCTGCAGCGACGTGATGGCGAATGGCAGCGGCAGCACCGTGAAGTCTACGACCGTGGCAACGGCGCGACGATTCTGCTCTATAACCGCGATAAAAAGACGGTGATCCTGACCCGCCAGTTCCGCTTTCCTGTGTTTATTAATGGCCATGAGGATAATTTGATTGAAGCTGCGGCGGGGTTACTGGACAACATGGATCCCGAAAGCCGCATAAAAGCCGAAGCGGAAGAAGAGACCGGCTTTCGCGTGTCTCGCGTGCAGAAAATCTTTGAAGCCTATATGAGCCCGGGCTCCGTCACGGAAAAACTCTATTTTTATGTTGCCGAGTACCAGCCGAAAGACCGAACCGGCACAGGCGGCGGGATCAAGGCAGAGGGAGAAGATATCGACGTGCTGGAAATGCCCCTGGAAGAGGCACTACGCGGCATTGAAACCGGCAAGATAGTCGACGGGAAAACCATCATGCTGCTTTATCATGTTGCGCTGAAAGGCATTCTGTAACCGCCTGCTCTCCTGACGCCTGCCACGGTGCAGGCGTCTGCCTGTGCTATTCTTGCAGAAGCATGCAAAACGGAGAACCGAAGATGGCCGACTGGAACCCTGCTCTTTACCTGCAGTACGGCGCAGAAAGAACGCGTCCTGCCGCGGAACTGCTCGCCAGAATTCCTCTTGATGAGGCCGCCACCATTGCCGATCTGGGCTGCGGGCCCGGAAACAGCACAGCGTTGCTGAGGCATCGCTGGCCTTCCGCACACATCACCGGCGTTGACAACTCCCCTGCCATGCTCGAGGAAGCACGCGCCGCGCTACCTGACTGCCACTTCGTTGAGGCCGATATTCGCCAGTACAAACCGGCTCAGCCCCTGAGCCTGATCTATGCCAACGCGTCGCTGCAATGGGTTCCTGACCATTACACGCTGCTGCCTCACCTTGTCTCCCAGCTCAGGTTAAACGGCGTGCTGGCGATCCAGATGCCTGACAACTGGCTGGAACCCACGCATGTGGCAATGCGTGAAGTGGCGCTCGAGCAAGACTACCCTGACCGCGGCCGCGAAGCTCTGCCGGGCGTACATGCCTATTACGACATCCTGTCGGAGGCCGGTTGCGACGTAGATATCTGGCGGACCACCTATTTCCATAAAATGAATTCGCACCAGGCGATTATCGACTGGGTCAGCGCCACCGGTTTACGCCCATGGCTTCAGGAGTTGAATGAGAGCGAGCAGAAACGTTTTCTGAAACGCTACCATGAACTGCTGGAAGAGCAGTATCCGCTCCAGGAAAACGGGCAGATACTGCTGGCTTTTCCCCGGTTGTTTATCGTCGCTCAACGTCAGCCCTGAGCCGATTATGAACGGGCTTCTTTGAGCAACTGCTGAATAACCTTTTCCTGTTGCTCATAATCACCTTCGCCAAAGGCGGTATAGCGCAGCTGCCCTTTGGCGTCAAAATAGTAATGTGCGGGCCAGTACTGATTGCCAAAAGCATTCCAGATTTGATAGTTGTTGTCCGTCACCACCCGATACGGTAGTTGCCATTTATTGACCGCATTTTTTACCGACGAAAGCGGTTTTTCCCACGGATATTCCGGAGTATGGACCCCAATCACGACCAACCCCTGAGATTGGTATTTGGTGGCCCAGTCCCGCACATGGGGGAGCGTATGCTGGCAGTTGATACAGTCCCACGTCCAGAAATCGATCAGGACAACCTTCCCCCGCAATGATTCAGACGTGACAGGGTCACCGTTTATCCACCCTGTTCCACCGCTTAGCGAAGGCAACTGGCTGCTGGGTTCGGTCATGACTACCGGCTGGAGCTTCACCGGCGTGGTCGCAGGCTTCGCCAGATTTAACAGCGCGGTCTCAAGACGGTCCGCGACGCCGTTTGCTCCTTTCAGCAGCGAAGTCATCCCTGTCGCATTCAGGACGACTGCCGCTAACATCACCACACCCGCTCCCTGGCGCAGCTTCGCCATCAGTGCCGACTTTGCGCTTAACGGTGCCATCAACGTGCGGCCGCCGAACACGAGCAAACCCAGCATCAGCGCGCATCCGCTACCATAGGCGGCCAGCAGTGCGCCGGTGGCGATGGCCGAATGCCCCGCGATATTAATGCTGAAAATAGCACCCAGAATGGGCCCCGCGCAGGGAGACCAGAGCAGCCCGACCGCCAGCCCGGCCAGAAACGCTGATGCCATGCCGCGCGCTTGTCCACTTCGGGTGTTGAGGACGTTTCCGGCGCTCACGGCAGGGCCCGCCATGCGCTGGGCGAAGGACGGGAAAATTAAGGCCAGCGCGGCGGCGGCCAGAATGACGAGCGCGATCCAGCGTCCGATAAGGGTGGCTTGCGTTATCCAGTCGCTGGCGACGGTGACGACCATCGCGACCAGGGTGAACATCACGATCATCCCCGCGAGCAGCGCCAGAATATGGCGCCGCTGCCCCTGAAAACCGGCAAACAGGAGTGGAATAACCGGGAGCGTACATGGACTGAGCAGGCTGATCATCCCGCCCAGAAAAGCGATTACCAGAAACATAGTGACCTCACAAAACAAGTCCTGCGACGCTGCAGTGAGGCTATTTCATCGTACGGATGTGTTCCGGATGTGTGCAAACGCACGGGTTTTGTCTGGCTTTGTATCCTGATAGCGGGAGATACAAAGCCGTACAATTAACGGCGCGGAAGCGTAATGGAGACCTGCAGCCCGCCCCCGGCGCGATTCGCCAGGTTCAGCTTTCCGTCAAGCTGAGCGGTGAGCTGCGCGGCGATCGCCAGGCCAAGCCCCGTTCCGCCGGTATCGCGGTTGCGTGATGTTTCAACCCGATAAAATGGCTGTAACACCGCCTCAAGCTCGGCGTCGGGGATCCCCGGTCCGTCGTCCGCAATGTGAATAACTACCTCGCTCTCAGACGAATCATTTATCGCAATCGTGGCTCGCTCGCCGAATTTGAGAGCGTTATCCAACAGGTTGGTCATTACCCGTCGTAGCGCCTGCGGGCGCGTAACGATCGGCAGGCGGGTCTCGTTTGCCTGAAACTGCACGTTTTTACCGATATCCTGATAATCGCAGGCGATGCTGTTGACCCAGGCGTTGAGCTCCAGCTTCAGAGAGGTCTCTTCCAGGGATTCTGATGACCGGGCATAGGCAATACCCTCCCGCACCAGACGCGTCATGCTATCAAGATCGTTCAGGAGCTTGTCGCGAAGTTCAGGCTCCCCGGCCATTTCGACGCGCAATTTCATGCGGGTTATGGGTGTCTGGAGATCGTGCGAAATGGACGCCAGAATCTGTGCGCGCTCCCGCAGGTAGGACTGAATACGCGCCTGCATCGCATTGAAGGCGTGCGCTGCCCGCTGCACCTCCAGTGGCCCTTTCTCCATCATTGGCGTGCTGGACGCGGGATCCAGAGAATCCACCGCACGGGTAAAGTGCGAAAAAGGCCGCACCACCTGCCGCACGGCTATCCAGGAGCAGGCCGCCAGAAGCAGCAATTGCAGGATGAGCACCACCGGCAGCCAGCTGGCGACGGGCGGCATGCGTGGGATCAGGTCGATGGTCAGCGGCGCACCATCGTGTAACGTAAGATGAGCCTGAATATGGGAAACGGCCCCTGGAACCGCGGTAAAGCTGAGCGGGTACTGTGCCGCGAGCGTCGCGGTCAGGGTGCGGATGGCATCCTTTGAACGCTTATCCGTCGGCGCGGCGCCGGGCTCCCCGCGGCCCAGGATATACCGATAGTTACCCCGTTCGAGCCGCCCAAGCCAGGCGGCGCGTTCACTGGCCGGTAACCGGTCTAAAATGGCGACGCTCGTTGCGACATCGTTTTCCAGATTGCCGAGCATCACCGTGCGGGCGCTGTGCATGCGTTCAATCATGACCAGCGTCAGGCTCAGGGCGTTCGCCAGCAGCAGACCGGTCAGCACAACGATCAGTAAACGGGCCAGTAGCGAGCGTGGCCAGAGCCTCATTCATTAGCCTCTTTAATAATCACCGGCATGGTAAAGACATAACCTTCGCTGCGCACGGTTTTGATATAGGCGGGTGTGCGGGCATCTTCATTCAGACGCTGACGAACACGGCTCACCAGCAGGTCGATTGAGCGTTCAAACAGCTCGGCGTCGCGCCCCTGCGTCAGGTTAAGCAACTGATCCCGGGTCAGCACGCGCTGAGGATGGTCCAGGAACACCCGCAGCAGGCGATACTCCGCCCCGCTGAGCGCCACAATCACCCCTTCAGGATCGATTAAGTGGCGGGCGACGGTATCAAGCTGCCATTCACCGAACATCACCAGCCGCCCTGCTTCCGTTACCTGTAAATTGGGCGGCATTGTGCGAAAACGACGTAAAATGGCTTTGATGCGCGCCAGGAGTTCCCGGGCGACAAACGGCTTCACCACGTAGTCATCCGCGCCCATTTCCAGGCCCAGGATCCTGTCCGTCTCTTCGTTGCGCGCCGTCAGCATCAGAATGGGCAGATCTTTATGTTTGCCGCTGCGCAACTGTCGGCATAGCGTAAGTCCGTCATCGCCGGGCATCATGACATCCAGCACCACCAGGTCGATATGCTGTTTATCCAGCACGGCGCGCATCTCTTTGCCGTTGGCCGCGCCCGTCGCGCGGTAGCCAGATTTCCCGAGATAATCGACAATCAGTTCACGAATATCCCTGTCGTCATCGACGACAAGGATATGATCAATATGCTCCACCGAACTCTCCTGACTGAGGGGTAACGTATTGAAAATAGCACATATCACAGCTTATCCGCGTCGATAACCGCCTTGACGAAATCCTGCGGATCTTCCTGAGGCGGGTTGTGCCCCACGGTTGCCCCGAAGGTCCGGTGCTCATATTTACCGGTAAATTTAGATGCATAGGCCTGTGGTGCCGGGTGCGGCGCGCCGTTGTTTCCGCCCTCAATGGTGATGGTCGGGACGGTAATGTTCGGCAAGGCGGCCAGTTTTCGCTCGTAGCTGTCGTATTTCCTTTCCCCTTTTTCCAGCCCTAACCGCCAGCGATAGTTGCTGAGCGTCACCGCGACGTGATCCGGGTTATCAAGGGATTTGGCGCTGGCGTTAAAGACTGCATCGCTAAATTTCCAGTCGGGCGATGCCTGCGACCAGATTAAGCGCGCGAAGTCATGCGTGTTTTTGGCATAGCCTTGTGCGCCGCGCGCGGTGGCGAAATAGAACTGATACCACCACTGCTGCTCTGCTTTTGGCGGCAGCGGCTGTTTACCAATCTGCTGGCTGCTGATGAGATATCCGCTCACCGAGACCAGAGATTTCACGCGCTCTGGCCACAATGCGGCAACGATATCTGCCGTACGGGCACCCCAGTCGTATCCGGCAAATACCGCTTGTCTGATATTCAGGGCGTCCATCAGGTTGACGATGTCTTTCGCCATGGCCGAAGGCTGACCGTTGCGCGGCGTTTTTGCTGACAGGAAGCGCGTGGTGCCGTAGCCACGCAGCGAAGGCACAATGACGCGGTAACCTTTTGCCGCCAGCGCGGGTGCGACTTCGGCGTAGCTGTGAATATCGTAAGGCCAGCCGTGTAACAAAATGACCGGTTGACCCTCTTTCGGGCCGATATCGACATAACCGACGTTTAGATCGCCGGCGTTAATTTGCTGCGGATGATCAAAGGCGGCCGCAAAATTTGTGCCGGTGACTTCGGCCTGACAGGACATCACGGTCCCAAGAGAAACGGTCAATGCGAGGGTTGAGTAAGCAAGTTTGCTGAACATGTTGGTATCTCCGGTTGAGTACAATTCACGGGGATATCACAACATCTCAATGTATAGCGGATATGTGCGAATGCGGGTTTATTGCAAGCCTGTGTAAGTATCAGCAACGCGGATACAGTGTGATACAAACCCAGGCGTTTTAGCGTTATAGCGAGAGGCGGTAGCGAACGTAGTCGTCAGCCTCAGCGTATTTGTCATAGAGTTTTCGCGCCGGGTTGTTCTCCCGGGTAACCCAATACAGTTTTGACCACCCTTCACGCTTGCCTTCCTCAATCAGGGCATCAATGAGTGCTTTACCCGCTCCTGCCCCACGTTCGGAGGCATCCACAAACAGGTCTTCAAGGTAACAGACTGGGGCCGTTGACCAGGTGCCTTCATGCAGAATGCACATCGCAAAACCGATGACCTTTTTGTCCTTCTCTACCACGCGGCAGAACATGGGTGAGCTTTCAGATAGCGCCCTTTCCCATGTCGATGCCGTGACCGACTCATCAAGGTAGCAGTCATAAAAATGGGTATAGCCGTCCCACAGCGGTCGCCAGTGGGCGTAATCGTCTGCGCGTAAAGGTCTTACCGTAACAGCCATGCGTTCCTCACATTACACATTGATTGCCATTTCAAAACAGCGTAAATCAGCGCCCGCCATGCGCGAGTGATGATATTTTTCGTTCAGCGTGACAAAGCCCAGTTTCTGGTAAAACGTCCACGCGTTAGGCGTTGCATCGAGCGTCAGGCGGGTTATCCCCCGGCTGCGAGCTTCTTGTTTGAGCGCCTCGATAATTCGGGTCGCCATGCCTTTACCGGTTGCCGCGGGCAAGGTGAATATCGCCTCCAGACAGTGGGTATCCAGATCCAGATAACCGGTCGCCGCGACGTGGCCCTTTTCATCTTCCACCACGTAAAATGGGTAATCAATGACCATCTGCCGGTAGCGTTCGGGCATCAGATCGGGCGTCCAGCGCGCAATGACATCCGCGTCGTAGCTGGTTTTACAGCCGTGACGAATCGCCTGATTGCGAATATTCCAGAGTGTTTCGGCTTCCTGCGGATTCGCTTTTCGTAACGTCATATCACCTCTTTAACGGCTTTTTAACCGGATTTCACGTGCAACGCTGGCAAGATGCTGAGTGCGACAATAGAGGGTAAACAGCACAAAGCCGCTGCTATTCATCACCCTCCGACAAAGTATCAGCGCGAAGGATGCAATGACCAGTGGCCAAAGGCTCCCGTCATGAGAGAACAGGAAAAGCAGCGCCTGAACGAAGGTCATGACCAGCAGAAGTATGAACACTGCCATAAACCCCAACAATCCTGACGTCACCCCTCGGGCCAAAAGCACGCTGATAACAATGAGCGCGCCAGTCATGATTAATGATGGTACGAAAAAACTCAGCGCATGCTGTAAAGGGGACAAACCGGGCAACGTGCTGAGAAAAGGCAGAAGGTTTAACGCAAACGCCACCAAAAACAGAGGTAACAATGCCGCGACCGGATAAGGATTTTGCCGCGGAAGCTCGCTGAGGGGACGCGACAAAAACCGTTCCTCTTTAACCTGCTGGAGAAGATCCTGAAAACCCCGTCCGATTAAAAGAACCAAGAAACGCATCTATATTTCGCCCATTTTTGGTAGTGAATAACCACAGCACGCCTCGACAGAATGTGATAGAGATGAAAATACCAGAACGCAAACAAAAGCATAACGCTTAAATATGGAGATAGGCGGATGACGATACCAACGCTCATGACAGAACGCTTGCTGCTAAAACCGCTGGTTGCCGAAGATGCGGTCCAGATACAAAAGCTCTATCCACGCTGGGAGATCGTCCGCTATATGGTCTCTTCCGTGCCCTGGCCCTACCCGGATGACGGCGCGGAAAATTATGTTAACAACGTGGCGCTGCCGGATATGGCAAAAGGGATTGCCTGGTTCTGGAGCATAAGACGTCGCGAGGTGCCGGATGCGCTGATGGGTATTATCTGTCTGTACGATATTGAGGATAACAACCGCGGATTCTGGCTGGCACCGGAATTTCAGGGACAGGGATATATGCGCGAGGCCAGCATTGCGGCGACGGATTACTGGTTCAACACGCTGAACAAACCGGTCTTACGCGCGCCGAAGGCCGCCGCCAACAGCCGCTCCCGTCGTATTTCAGACAGTAGCGGCATGCGGCTTATCAAAACGGAACAGAAAGCGTACGTCAGCGGCGTGCTGGATTCTGAACTGTGGGAGATCACTCGCGACGAGTGGAACGCCCGTCAGGTCAATTGATAGTGCTTATCCGGCATCAGCCTTTCCGGAATGTTCTCTTCATCGTTCATCTGCAGCAGATCGCGCTCCATCATGTTGCAGATGGCGTCCAGCGGCAGGTCGTTATCTTCGGTGCCAAACGGATCTTCCAGCTCTTCCGCCAGGGTATCCAGCGAGATAAAGGTGTAGGAAATCAGGGCAGAGACGAAGGGCGTCATGTAGTGCAGGTCCACAACCAGCGCGAACGGCAGCATGATGCAGAACAGATACACCGTGCGGTGCAGAATCAGCGTATAGGCAAACGGCACCGGCGTTGTCGCAATCCGCTCGCAGCCGGAAAGGACGATGGACATGTCGTTGAGTCGGTTATTCAGGCTGTGAAATAGAATGTCTGAGAGTTGCCCGTTACGTCGCCGCACGGCCAGCCACTCCCCCATGATCAGCAAAATACGGTTCGCCGGTGAGTTGGCGTCCATGACGTTACGTAAATCATCCGCAGCGAGATAGCGTGACAGTTGCTCAGCGTTCAGTTCCCGGCGCAGGGTCATGCGCAGACAGTTGGCAAAAGCAATCTGCAGTCGAACGAATTCGCCCAGATGCTTATCGTCGGGCAAGGTGTTTTTTACCTCGCGAAACAGCGAGCGTGCCGCTATCATCAGCTGTCCCCAGAGCAGCCGGGCTTCAACGTAGCGTGAATAACAGGCGTTGTTTCTGAAACCCAGAAAGATAGCGATCGCCACGCCGAGAATGCTGAATGGCGCCACGGTAAATTTAATACCCAGCGAGGTATACCACGGCAGCATCAGGATAACGGCGATAGAGAGCAGGAAGTTGAGCAGCAATCGGGTATAGATCTTGGGAAGTACCGAACCGTGCCAGACAAAAATCAGTTGTAGCCAGTGCTGTTTAGGACGAACGATCATAGTGAGTTTCAGGAAAGAAAAGAGCGAGGCTATTAAACGTGATCCCCGTCACCGTTGCAAGCTTGTTAACGGGACATTGCATTTTCTCTCCTGATTAGCGAAAACCGCACGGTGCTGCATGTGATTTTTTAAAAACATGGTAAATAGTATGTTGTAACTAAAAAGGTCGTATTTAAACCCGGCCGAAGCCGGGTGAATGCATTAGCAAAGCGGTTTAACGGCGGCGCGCATACCCTTCAGCAGAATGGCATCCAGATCCAGCGTCACCTGGTCGACAAGCCCGCTTACCTGTGTCAGGTCCTGTTCCCAGTGTTCGTGTACGCTCAGCACCGACTGCACCAGCGCACGGGTACTCAGCTGCCGATCGCGGTGCTGCGCCCAAAGCTGCTGGAAACGCGCCAGCCATGCGGCATCATCCTGCACCGGATAGCCCTCCCCGTTACGCTCCGCACGGTAAAACGCGATCAGCGCCGCTAAGGCAAAGGTCAGGCGTGCCGGTAATTGCCCCGTTGCCTTCTGCCCTGCCAGCAGTTGCGGCAGGATGCGGGTGCGGTATTTAGTCATGCCGTTAAGCGCGATGGAGAGCAGCTGGTGCCTGATGTAAGGATTACGAAAACGCCCGGTTACCGCACTGGCGAAAGACTCCAGCTCGTCACGCGGCAGATCAAGCACCGGGATGATTTCCTGATAAATCGCTTTTTCGACAAACGCGCACACCTCAGCATCGTTCATCGCCTCGCCTACCGTATCCAGCCCGGCCAGGAAGGCGACCGGGACCAGCGCTGTGTGCGCCCCGTTCAGAATGGCAACCTTGCGCGCTTTATAGGGCTTGATGTCGTCGACAATCAGCACGTTCAACGGGTACTTATCCAGACGAAGCTCGCGGGCAAGAGATGCCGGGCCCTGGATCACAAACAGATAGAAATGTTCAGCCGTGTCCAGGAAACCATCGTGATAACCCAGTTCCGCTTCCAGCGCGGCCGCTTCATCGCGCGGGTAACCGGTCACGATGCGGTCAACTAACGTTGAGCAGAAGCTGTTGGCGTCGTTTAGCCACTGAATAAAGCCGGAAGGCAGTGCCCACTCCTGCGCATAGCGCATGACGAGTACGCGCAACGCCTCCCCGTTGTAGTCAATCAGCTCACACGGAATGATGACCCAGCCTTTGTCCGGCGCACCGTGGAAGTGGCTGAAGCGCTCAAACAGCAGCCGCGTCAGCTTCGCCGGATAACTCACCGCCGGAGCATCGTCAAAGTTGTCGCCCGCGTGGTAGCTGATACCGGCTTCGGTGGTGTTTGAAAATACAAACCGCATATCGGGATTGTGGGCCAGTTTCAGGAACGCGTCATAGTCGTCATAGACGCTGATTTCCCGGTTAACGGAGCGGATAAGACGGGCGTCACTCACCGCCTCACCCTGCTCATTCAGACCACGAATAATCGTAGTGTACAACCCATCCTGCGTATTCAATGACGGCGGGAAGTCACTCTGAATCGGGCGAACAATGACCACGCCGGCGTTGAGGTCGGTATGTTCGTTAAGCAGGTCGAGTTGCCAGTCAATGAAGGCGCGCAGAAAATTGCCCTCACCAAACTGAATAATACGTTCGGGATAGCGCGCACCGGGAAAATCACGACGGTTGAGAGTGTTCACCTTGGGTTCCTTTTATAATTAGTCATACAGCCTGATAAGATTGGTACGATAACTTATCAAAACTTAACAACCAGAAACCCTGTTTTGATCAATCCGCGGTGCGGTTGTGCAAAATTATTACAAGAACTTATAGAACACGGAGGTGGCGGTCATGGCGCCGTCCGGCATCAGCGCATAACGCGGGATCTCGCCAACCTTTTGCCAGCCGGCACGCTGATAGAACGTTTCGGCCCCACTGCCGGTGGAGGTATCAAGCACCAGCACCGATATGTCTCTGGCCCTGGCCTCCACTTCCAGCGCTTCCATAAGCGCCATCGCGGCCCCTTTGCGGCGTGCTTTTTCATGTACCAGCAGCTTCGCCACATCGCCACGATGCGGCTGGTTTTCAGGCTGGTCGGTGATGAGCTGAACGGTACCAATGACCCCGTCCTGCGGGTCGATACAGGCAAGCACGAGACGCTCGTTGCGCCCTGCGCTTTCTGCTATGCCGCGCCAGAAAGCGCGGGCCTTATCAAGGCTAAAAGGGAGCATAAAACTGACGGATGCTCCGCCGTTGACGCAGTTTTCGAGGATTTCTGCCAGCGCATCAAGGTGGAGGAGGATCGCTTCCCGGGAGAGGGTTTTGATTTGCAGTGAGGTATTCATTGTTGTTCCTTACGTTGAATACCCCACTTTGCATTTAACAACTTTTTAACGCAAACGGATCGAACATAGGTTTTTGTGATGTCACCGCGAGCGCTGGCGCTGCTGTTTCATGGCATACATCTTTTCATCAGCGTCCTTGAGCCACTGCTGGAGGTCATTACCATTATGATCGAACTCGCTCAGCCCCCAGGAGAACTGCAGCGACCAGGGGTGTAATTTGCGGGCGTTATAGTTTTCCACCTGCTCAACAAGATACTGCATGGCAATCCAGGCGCCTTGCTCGTCAGTATCCGCGAACAGCACCGCGAATTCGTCCCCACCAAAACGCACCAGCAGATCCGCCTCACGGAAAGAGGCACGCATCAGCTGCGCCATGGTTTTTAGCGCCTTGTCCCCTTCTTCGTGGCCGTAACGATCGTTAATCTCCTTAAAGTGATCTAAATCCAGCCAGCCGAGCGTCAACGGCTCTGCCCGGCGTCTTGCAACGGAAAGGGTAAACCTTACCAGCTGATTAAAGCCCCGACGGTTGAATAATCCGGTTAACTCATCCGTGGTCGCCGCGCTAATTGCGGCAAATTCATCTTCCGCCAGCGCGCCCAGGTCTCCCAGCACGGCAAGATCGGCTGCGGAGAACTCACGCGGCGCGTAATCAATCAGACACAACGAGCCGACACTTGCGCCATCACGCAAGCGCAGCGGGAAGCCTGCATAAAAACGCACGCGTGGTTCACCGGCCACCAGCGGATTATCCGCAAAACGATCGTCCTGGAGCATATCCCCCACCACCAGCGGGGCCTCAGTCAGGATCGTATGGCCACAAAACGAGATATTACGCGGAACGGTGTCGGGTGCCTGCCCGTCGGCCGACTTCACGATGAGCGAATGCTCATCAATGAGATTGACCATCGCCAGCGGCACCTGGAAAAAGCGCTTCGCCAGGCGAGTGAGCCGGTCAAACGCCGGGGAACTGTCGATCTCCAGCAGACCCGATTCACGCAGGGAGTTCAGTCTGTCTGTTTCATTTTCAGGGGTTGCAGGTGCTTTCATAATGTCTCCTGACGTAAAGCGTTACTCAAAGCGTAGCTTAAACAGTGACATTGTCAGTGTTCTGACATCCTGTTAAGCCGCTTACTATTCACGTCAATGCCTTATGACGATTAACGCAGCTCTGTTTCATGCCCGGGGGTGGCCATTTGCGCGTCCGCCACCCGGGCGCTGGTACGATTTCGACCCGCTTTTTTTGAACGATAGAGATAGTCGTCCGCTTCGGCCATCAACGTGTTGAAGACCTCGGTCAATTGCCATGCCTCAGCCTTTCCGCTTCCGAGGCCAATACTGACCGTCAGAGAGAGCGTTTGCTGCCGCCATGTAAAAGGGTGACTGGCCACGGTAGCGCGGATCCGTTCCGCCAGCGCATAGCCGTGTTGTGCGTCACCGGAGTTAACCACCACCGCGAACTCTTCTCCCCCCATCCGCGCGACCATCCCGTCTTCGCCAACCACCTGCTGAACCTGGCGGGCAAACGACGCCAGCACGCGATCCCCACACTCGTGGCCGTAGTTATCGTTAATGCTTTTGAAGTAATCAATATCCAGCAGCATCACGGTCAGAAAACGTGAATGGCGGTGCGTCTCTTCATGTTTTAACGCTTCATACAGCCCGGAACGCGAATAGACATGGGTTAAGAAGTCATAATCCGCCCGCAGTGAAACCTGGCGGATCAGGGAATTAATGGCCGCCATGCTCACGGAAACCATCACCGGACAGATCGCCATCGTGGCAATACCCAGCCGGGCCGAGAACATCATGGGGGTGATAAATGGCGTCGCCACGGCAATATTGATCACCGAATTCGCAACCAGAATGATTTCCGTGGCGCCGGTGATAAAGGTCAGCAGGCAGGTCACGGGCAACGGGTAACGGACCGCACACCAGATAAGCGCAGGCAGCGGAAAGGCGAGACTTCCCGCCCCGCCAATCACCACCGAGGCGGCCACCGAGATCATCAGCGCTATAACCGGCAGAATCTGCTCCAGACGGAACCTGAACTCACGCACGGGCATGCCTACCGTCAGCATACACGGCACCACCAGCACGCCGGTTGAGAACTGCTCGCTGAACCAGTCGGCAAACAGCGGCCAGAAGGTATGACTGTCTATACCGACCGACCCCACCGCGCCGAGCAACGCACAAAGCAGCGCGGCAACCAGGCAGTAGTTAAACAGGCGTAACGCGTTAAGCGGATCGGGGGTTTTCTTCATTAACCGCTTGTCGCGCTGAATCAGCACGGCAACCACGACAATAAAGATCATATTTGACAGGTTGATCACCACCGAGGCCATGCCCCAGTTGGTGGTCAGCGCGTCGTACAGCAGCATGGCGACATAGCACACCGCATAGTAATGCAGGCGATTGAGGTACACATAACGGGCGAAGATCCCCGCCATGACGCCATTCAGCGGCCAGAACAGCGACAAAGCCTCAACCAGCCGTAATTCCGCCCCCACAAAATAGAACAAGGTGGTGAGAAGAAAAATCGTCGATCCATTTCGCAGCGGCGTATCAACCTGGAACAGCCTGAAAGCGGTAAGAGCAGAACGCATTAAATATCATTCCCTATGATAACGCATGGCAATTATTGCGGTCGTCAGCATGATCGGGGCTCACTTAGGATGCATCTATAACACAATTACAACGGGATCATAACTCGTCAAATCTGGGCGTTCATCTGGCGCACCAGCCAGTGGTGGATCACGCTGACGATGTATTGCTGCTGTTGCGCCGTCAGCGGAACACCCGACGGAATGTTGTGCCACTTAGCCAGACAGCCCCGACAGCAGGTGGCCGTGGCATGCTGGGCGATAAACACCGGATGACCACGCATGGGAGTCTGTTTGCCGTCGTTTGCGGGGTGTGCAGACGCAAGCCGCTTTTCGACAAAATCAGCGGCATGCTGGTCAATGGTTTCGGGGCCTTTGTCCCAGCAGTAGCGGCGTTCTTTCTCGCCTAAGCGAAAGCGCGAGCGAAATGTCGATCGCGCCAGGCGGGAAAAGAGAGGATCCAGGTCAGACATCAGTAAACGGAACGTCCCAGACGCTGGGTCAGCTTCTCCAGCACCGCCACACCCGCAAGGGAATTCCCCGTTTCATCCAGCTCCGGGCTCCAGACCGCAATCGCCATTTCATGCGGTACAACCGCGACGACTCCGCCGCCAACGCCCGATTTCGCCGGAAGGCCGACACGCCAGGCAAATTCCCCGGCGTTTTGATACATCCCGCTGGTTGCCATCAGGGCGTTAACCTGACGCGCCTGAAGGGGCGAGACCACCTCCTGATCCAGATGCGGTGCGTGCCCCTGGTGCGCCAGGAACAGGAACGTCTGAGCCAGTTCAACACAGCTCATCTTCAGGGCGCAGTAATGGAAGTAGTTTTGCAGTACGGTGGCCACATCGTTATGAAAATTACCGAAGGATTTCATCAGCCACGCGATGGCCGCGTTACGGGCAGAGTGCTCAAACTCCGAGCGCGCCACCACCGTATCGTAGGCAATGTCTTCAACGCCTGAAAGCTGACGAACAATCTCAAGCATGCGCTGGCGCGGTGCGCTGAGGCGGCTTTGCAGCATATCGCAGACCACCAGCGCCCCGGCGTTGATAAAGGGGTTGCGCGGCTTACCCTTTTCGAGTTCGAGCTGAAGCAGTGAGTTAAACGGCTGGCCGGAGGGGTCTTTGCCCACGCGCTGCCAGATCTCGTCTTCCTCATACTGGCGCATCGCCGCCACCAGACTCAGCACCTTAGAAATGGACTGAATGGAAAAACGTTCAGTCGCATCACCGGCCTGGTATCGCTGTCCGTCAATGGTACAGATAGCAATGCCCAGCTTATTCCCGCTGACCGAGGCAAGGGCCGGAATATAGTCGGCAACCTTCCCCTTTCCCAATAACGGACGAACCTGCGCCAGAATCTCGTCCAGCATCTCATTATGGATGACCGCAGCCACTCTTTTGCTCCTTGCCCTCAGGCTAAAACGGGCTGCGAGTATAACAGAGGCTTATGTATTGCGTCAGGCGCTAAGACGAAAACGCGAAACGGCCTGCAATAAAATGTCGGATTGCTTTTGCAGACGTTCCGAGGCCTCCGAGGCGTCCGAGACCAGAATATCTGTCTGACGGGAGACGTGATTCAGCGCCTGAAGCTGACGCGTCATTTGATGAATACTTTCGCCCTGGCTGAGCGTGGCGGTGGAGATCTCATTCAGCAAACTGCTTAAATTACCCACCAGACCGGTGACCTGCTGCAGATTCTCTTCCATCAGGTTAACGGCGCGGGAACCGTCTTCAATACCCCGCAAAGAGCGGTTGATCAGTTCCTGGATGGTCTGCGTCGAGTGGCTGCTCTTTCTGGCCAGCAGCCCAACCTCCCGTGCGACGACGGCAAAACCGCGCCCCTGGTTTCCGGCATGGGCAGCCTCGATAGCGGCGTTCAGTGCCAGGATGTTCGTCTGAAACGCCACGCTGTCGATCATCGCCACGATCCCGCGCATCTCGGAGGATCGGTCGACGATCGCCTGCATAGACGCATTCACCGTCGACATCATCTGGTCACCGCCCTCCGCCGCCTGACGCGCCTCATCCGCCCGCGAGCTGGCAAGCCGGGCATAGCCGGTATTGCCTTCTACATGGGTTTCCAGCGCCGCGATATGCGCCGTAACATCCTCAAGCTCTTTCGCCTGACGTGCCGACTGCTGATACAGCTTCTGGTTACCCTGCGCCAGGGCGTCAATATTCTCCACCATGGTGGCCGTGGCATGGCTAACCTGCGTCACCAGCTGCTGCAGACCGTGCTGCATCGTGGTGATACTGTCGCTCAGTTGCCCGACTTCCCGGTTAAAGCACCTGACATCCGGCGGCGTGCCACAGAGGTCCCCCGCCGCCAGCTGGTTGATATGTGCAATAAGCCGGCGCAGCGGCGTAATAACCCATCTGGCCATGCCAAACCAGACGGCAACGGCGATGGCCAGTAACAGTACCGGTGCAAACAGGAACAGCGTTTGCAGCCCGGAGAGCTGCGCCATTAAGGTCTGTCGGCCCTGTACGGCCTGCCTCTCGCTTGCCTGCTGATAGCGGGCATAGTTGTCATTAAAGTCACTCTGAAAAGCCTGAGCCGGTACCGCAAAAAAGGCATCGATGGTGTTGGTTTTAAGCAGACCGTCAGCCTGCTCCTGGATCGCGCCGTAGAAGAGCTGATAGCTGTTCACCAGGGCGTCGTCTTTCGGCGGATTCAGCGCCAGCCAGGCTTTCCACGCCTGCTGAGACACCGTCAGTGCCTTTTGCGCCTCATCCATCAGGCTGTGCCAGCTACCGTCGGAGCCGGTCTCTTTATCCTGCATAAACCAGACGCCGGAGCGGTTAAGCAGATCGCTTGCTGCGAGCAGTGAGACGCGGGCCAAATCCAGCTTACTTTGCTGCTGCCAGGCCAGCAGATTGCGCTGCTCGTTGCGCTGGGCTTCGTTCAGGGAGGCATTAAGCAGAAATGACGAGGAGAGCTGCAGCGCGGAGAAAAGGCCGATGATGCAAAAGATGCCCGTCAGCAGACCAAACTGACGGGGGATGAGACGCTGCGCAATACGGCGAAAAATTTGCGTTAGGTTCATAATTTTCTTCATTAACAATACGTTAGACGCGAGCGAGTCTACGAGATGAAAATGACAGAACCATTGCAGTGAAATGACAACGGCCCTCGTGGTGAGGGCCGAAAAATTACACGCGATCCTTCCACACCGTCTGCACGTTGCAGAACTCGTGCAGCCCAAAGTGGGAAAGCTCGCGGCCAAAGCCACTTTTCTTCACACCACCGAAAGCCACGCGCGCATCGCTGGCGCTGAAGCCATTGATAAACACGCCGCCGCACTCCAGTTCGCGGGAGAATCTCTCAGCCTGCGCATCACTGGCAGTAAAGACGGTGGCAGACAGACCAAAATCGCTGTCGTTGGCAAGCAGCAGGGCATGCTCCGCGTCTTTCGCAACCGTAATGGCCGCGACCGGACCAAACAACTCCTGACGGAAAGCCGTCATCTCAGGCGTCACATTGCCGAGTACGGTCGGGGCGTAGTAATTACCCTCACCGCTGATTTTCTCTCCGCCCAGCAGCAACGTTGCCCCTTCGGCCAGCGTAGCCTGCACCTGTTGATGCAGTTCGTCCCGCAGGTCATAACGCGCCATCGGGCCCAGGTAGTTCTCTTCCTGGTCCGGAGCGCCCAGCTTCAGCGCAGCAACCGCATCGACAAAGCGTTGGGTAAAGGCATCCGCAATACCCTCTTCCACAATGAAGCGTTTTGCCGCCGCGCACACCTGTCCGGTATTCTGGTAGCGCCCCGCTACCGCCGCCTTTACGGCAAGATCGAGGTCGGCATCGTTGAGGACGATGAACGGGTCAGAGCCGCCCAGTTCAAGCACGCATTTTTTCAGCGCAGCCCCGGCCTGGGCGCCAATCGCTGCACCGGCACGCACGCTGCCAGTGACGGTCACCGCAGCAATACGACTGTCGTTAATCGCCTGACTGACGCCCTCATTGGTGGCATTCACCCAGCCAAAAACGCCTTCCGGAATACCGGCCTCGGCCGCTATCTGCGCAATCAGTCTGGCCGAGCCGAGCACGTTTGGCGCGTGTTTGAGCAGATAACTGTTTCCTGCCAGCAGGATCGGCACAGCACCGCGCAGCACCTGCCAGAGGGGGAAGTTCCACGGCATCACCGCGAGGATCGGCCCCAGAGGACGATATTCGATAACCGCATTATCATTTTCCACCAGCGTGGGTTCTGCGCGCAGCATCGCCGGGCCATGTTCGGCATACCAGTCGCACAGCGCAGCGGATTTTGTGACTTCCGCCCGCGCCTGCAGGATGGGTTTGCCCATCTCACGGGAAATCGTCTGCGCCATCTCTTCCGCGCGGTTTCGCAGCGCGGCACCGAGATCGCGCAGCTTCTGCGCCCGGAGGGCAACGCTTTCACGACGCCACTGGCGATATGCCGCGTCTGACTGAGAAATGGCGTGGTCAACCTCTTCCGGCGTCGCCCACGGATACGCGGCGAGGGTTTCCCCGTTGGCCGGGTTAACAGAGAAGGCATGTGTTGCAGATGAATAAGTCATGGTGTTCTCCACGTATTTCGGTTGATTGATTGTGGCTCACTCTGCTATTTCTTAAAAATGAATAATACTAACCACCTTATTCACGAAACGAGAATGCCATGGACTTAACCCAGCTTGAAATGTTTAACGCCGTCGCGCTGACGGGCAGTATCACCCAGGCGGCGCAGAAGGTGCATCGCGTGCCGTCTAATCTCACCACCCGCATCCGTCAGCTGGAGGCCGACCTCGGCGTTGAGCTGTTTATTCGTGAGAACCAGCGTTTGCGGTTATCCCCCGCCGGTCATAACTTCCTGCGCTACAGCAAGCAGATCCTGGCGCTGGTGGATGAAGCGCGGATGGTCGTGGCGGGTGATGAGCCGCAGGGGCTATTTGCCCTCGGCGCGCTGGAGAGTACTGCCGCGGTGCGCATTCCGGAGACGCTGGCGCAGTTTAACCAGCGCTACCCGCGTATCCAGTTTGCCCTCTCTACCGGGCCATCCGGAACCATGATTGATGGCGTGCTGGAGGGAACCTTAAGCGCCGCCTTTGTTGACGGGCCCCTGTCGCACCCGGAGCTGGAGGGCATGCCGGTTTACCGGGAAGAGATGATGCTGGTCACGCCGGCCGGACAGGCGGAAGTCTCACGCGCCGCGCAGGTCAGCGGCAGCGATGTTTACGCCTTTCGCGCAAACTGCTCGTACCGTCGGCATCTGGAGAGCTGGTTTCATGCGGACAGAGCCACCCCTGGCCGTATTCACGAGATGGAGTCCTATCACGGGATGCTCGCCTGCGTGATTGCCGGTGCGGGCATCGCGCTGATGCCGCGCTCGATGCTGGAGAGTATGCCAGGGCATCATCAGATTGAGGCCTGGCCGCTGGCGGAGAACTGGCGCTGGCTCACCACCTGGCTGGTGTGGCGACGCGGGGCGATGACCCGCCAGCTGGAAGCCTTTATAGCGCTGCTAAACGAACGTCTGCAACCAGCGCCTTCTCCATAAACAGGCTGAGCGGATCGTCAACGTACGGGGCAAACGCCGGGCGCATTTCGTATCCGCACTGTTCATAAAGACGCACCGCGGCGTGCTGTTTGATGCCCGTCTCCAGCCGTACCGTATGGCAATGACGGCTCAGAGCCTCATCTTCCAGGGCGGCCAGCAGCGTTTCGCCGAGATGTTGGCCGCGATGAGCCGGATCGATATAGACCCGCTTCATCTCTCCCGTGCCGTCACCGTTGAGCACGATGGCCCCGCAGCCGACGGCCTTCAGCTGCGGGTCGCGGATGATCATCAGGATAAGCGAGTCTTCCGCAAGCACAGACAGGTCGAGCAGATGGTTACTTTCGGCGGGATAGAGTTCGCTCTGATAGCGGTCAAGCGCCGCAATCAGTGTGAGGATATCCGGGTGATGCGCAGATTCAGAGGTAATGGAATACATGGCAGGCTCCTTGCTATTGTTCTTGCAATATAGCCTTTCAACATAGCGCAGGCCTGCCAGGGGGCTTCATAGTATTTACTTATCGCGTCACGCTGTTAGCGTAAAAAGATACGTCCTTTCAGATACAGGGTCGCCTGACCGCCAATCAGCACCCGGTCGCCCTTCAGTTCGCAGCGCAGATCTCCGCCACGGTACGACACCTGGCGGGCGTTGAGTGTGGTTTTGCCCAGCTTTTCGCTCCAGTACGGGATCAGCATGCTGTGGGCGGATCCGGTCACCGGATCTTCCGGCACCCCTTCCCCCGGGCAGAAGAAGCGGCTGACAAAGTCATACTGGTCTCCCGGTGCCGTCACGCAAACCATTTTATCCAGCGGAAGCAGCGCGCCAATATCCGGTGTTAACGCTTCTACCTGCTGCTGGCTCTCCAGCACCACCATGTAATCGCGTCCGACGCGCACCTCTTTCGCCGCTGTAATGCCCAGCGCGCTAAACAGCGCCGCAGGTGGGTTCACCACAACCTCAGTCGACCACGCCGGGAAGTTCAGCGTCAGCCAGTCGCCGCTGCGCTTGACGGTCAGCTCGCCGACAAAGCGCGTGCTGAAGGTGATTTCGGTATGCGGATAATCCAGGTATTCGAAAATAACGTGTGAGGCGGCAAGCGTTGCGTGTCCGCACAGGTTAATTTCATCCAGCGTGGTGAACCATCGCAGCTCAAACCCGCCGTCGGTGCGCACGAAAAAGGCGGTCTCAGACTGGTTGTGCTGCTGCGCCATTTTGAGCAGCGTCTCGTCCGGAAGCCACTCTTCCAGAGGACATACCGCTGCGGCGTTGCCGCCAAATGTTTTATCGCTGAAGGCATCCACCAGATAAAAATCAATTTCCTGCATTGTCTCTTCCTCTCTTGTTATGGCTATTTAGCGCAGAAAAACTGTGCCTTTCAGATAAAGCGTGGCCTGACCGCCCATCAGCACGCGGGAGCCTTTCAGCTCACAGCGCACGTCACCGTCCCGGGCTGAAACCTGACGGGCAAACAGCCTGGTTTTACCCAGCTTTTCGCTCCAGTAAGGGATCAGCATGGTGTGGGCGGAGCCGGTGACCGGGTCTTCCGGGACGGAGACGCCCGGGGAGAAAAAGCGGCTGACAAAATCATATTCCCCATCCCCGCGCGCCGTCACGCTCACCTTATGCTCACCTGGCGTCATCGCCGAAAAGTCTGGCATGAGCGCGTCGACCTGCTGGCGATTGTCCAGCACGATAAGCCAGGCTCGTCCTTTACGGGCTTCAACATAGTGCGTAATACCCAGCGCCGAGAGCATCTCCGGCGGCGGTGTCTCTTCATGGGTTGGGCATGCCGGGAAGTCCAGCGTCAGCCAGTCGCCCTCCCGGCTGACCGTCAGGCGACCGGAGGCGGTATCGAAGTGGATCCGTGAATCAGGGTAGTCCAGCTCGGTAAACAGAACGTGCGCCGCCGCAAGCGTAGCGTGGCCGCAGAGATTGACTTCGGTAAGCGTGGTAAACCAGCGCAGCTCAATACCCCCTTTGCTGCAGACAAAAAAGGCCGTCTCAGACTGATTGTGCTGCTGCGCCATTTTCAGCAAGGTTTCATCGGGCAACCATTCCCTGAGCGGGCAAACGGCGGCCGGGTTACCGCCAAACGAGGTCTCGCTGAACGCATCGACCAGATAAAAATCAATCTCCTGCATTATCTTACCGCCTGTTTTTATTGTGTTGTTCTTTTATATTCAATGAAAAGCACGCTTGCGGCTACCGCTTTCATAAGGTAAATATTGAGATCTGCATCACATAATGGTTGAGTTTTCGCCTTTTGACGTTTTAAGATCGTCTCCTCTTCTTTTCAGCAACGAATCTCCGACATCCCTATGACAACGAACACAGTTTCCCGCAGGGTTGCGTGGCTACGCGTGGTCACGCTGGCCATTGCCGCGTTTATTTTTAACACCACCGAATTCGTGCCGGTTGGGCTGCTGTCTGACATCGCTGAAAGTTTCCAGATGGAAACCGCGCAGGTGGGCATTATGTTGACCATCTACGCCTGGGTGGTGGCGCTGATGTCCTTGCCGTTTATGCTGCTGACCAGCCAGATCGAGCGGCGCAGGCTGCTGATCGGCCTGTTCGTGCTGTTCATTGCCAGCCATGTGCTGTCGTTTATGGCGTGGAATTTTACGGTACTGGTCATCAGTCGCATCGGCATCGCCTTTGCCCATGCGGTGTTCTGGTCGATCACCGCGTCGCTGGCAATTCGCCTGGCGCCGGCGGGTAAACGCGCTCAGGCGCTGAGCCTGATAGCCACCGGTACCGCACTGGCGATGGTGCTCGGCCTGCCGATTGGCCGCATCGTCGGGCAGTACTTCGGCTGGCGTACCACCTTCTTCGCCATCGGCATGGGTGCGCTGATAACGCTGGTATGCCTGATAAAACTGCTGCCTGCGCTACCCAGCGAACATTCCGGCTCGCTGAAAAGCCTGCCGCTGCTGATGCGTCGTCCGGCACTGCTGAGTATTTATCTGCTTACCGTCATTGTGGTCACCGCCCACTACACGGCCTACAGCTACATCGAGCCCTTTGTGCAGGTGGTAGCGGGCTTTAGTGCCAACTTTGCCACTGTTTTACTGTTGATCCTCGGCGGCGCGGGCATTATCGGCAGCGTGCTGTTCGGTAAGCTGGGTAACCGACATGCCTCCACACTGGTGAGCAGCGCCATCGCCCTGCTGCTGGCCTGCCTGCTGTTGCTGATGCCCGCCGCGGGCAGTGAGATCCAGCTGGCGATCCTCAGCCTGTTCTGGGGCGTGGCGATCATGATTATTGGTCTGGGCATGCAGGTGAAGGTGCTGGCTCTGGCACCGGACGCGACGGATGTCGCCATGTCGCTGTTTTCGGGGATCTTCAATCTGGGGATTGGCGCGGGTGCGCTGGTGGGAAATCAGGTCATCCTGCACGTGTCGATGTCGGCGATTGGCTATCTGGGTGCCATTCCGGCCCTGGTGGCGCTTGTCTGGTCGGTGCTGATTTTCCGTAAGTGGCCGGTGGCGCTGGAGGAACAGGGGCAGCACGGGTGAACCTTCTTGCCGGGTGGCGGCTTCGCCTTACCCGGCCTACAAAACCCGTAGGCCCGTGCAAGCGAAGCGCCGCCGGGCAAGACATCAATGATAGGTCTTAATAATCTCCAGCACGCCGTTAATAATAAACTGCACGCCCATACAGACCAGCAAGAAGCCCATCAGACGGGAAATCGCCTCGATACCGCCCTTGCCTACCCAGCGCATAATCGCGCCGGAGCTGCGCAGAGAGATCCACACAATCGCCCCAATAATCGCAAAAATCAGCGGTGGCGCTACCGTCAGCACCCAGTCCGGGAAGGTTGAACTGTCACGCACCGTCGACGCGGAGCTGATAATCATCGCGATGGTCCCCGGCCCCGCCGTGCTCGGCATGGCAATCGGCACGAAGGCGATATTCGCACTCGGTTCGGTTTCCAGCTCTTCAGATTTGCTGGCCGCTTCCGGTGACTCATGGGCTTTTTGCGCCGGGAAGAGCATGCGGAAACCGATAAAGGCGACAATCAGCCCCCCGGCAATACGCAGGCCGGGAATAGAAATCCCGAAGGTGTTCATCACCACCTGACCGGCGTAATACGCCACCATCATGATGGCGAAAACATACACGGAGGCCATCAACGACTGATGATTGCGCTCGGCGCTGTTCATGTTCCCTGCCAGTCCGAGGAAAAGCGCCACCGTCGTTAACGGGTTTGCCAACGGCAGCAAGACCACCAGCCCAAGGCTGATTGCTTTAAGTAAATCCAGCATAGTGTGTTGTTGTCCTTATCCATAGTTAACACCGCAATTATAGGGTGAAAAGATGACATTCAGCCATCGTTGCAGCGTGACGATTATTTCCTGCCTGAAATGATAATCCTCAGTTATCTATCTGATTTGAAAGACCACAAAAAAAGTTCATGAAACGTTTTAGCAATTCGTGGCATCGGCTGATTCATTCAGTTGACTTATACTTGCCTGAGCAATAATATCTGCCGTGACTAACTACTTGCCAGGGCAACCATTGTGAAAAGCACCAGTGATATCTTTAACGACGTTGTTCCGCTGGGTCGTCTTATTCATATGGTAAATCAGAAGAAAGATCGCCTGCTCAACGACTATCTGTCACCGCTGGATATCACCGCGACACAGTTCAAAGTGCTGTGTTCCATTCGCTGCGAAGTGTGTATCACACCGGTTGAGCTGAAAAAGGTGCTCTCTGTCGATCTGGGTGCGCTCACCCGCATGCTCGATCGTCTCGTCTGCAAAGGATGGGTAGAACGAAGCCCTAACCCGAATGACAAACGCGGCGTACTGGTAAAGCTGACCAGCGATGGCGCGGCCATGTGCGAGCAATGTCATCAATTAGTAGGACAAACACTGCATCAGGAACTAACAAAAAACCTAACGGCAGATGAAGTGGCAACGCTTGAGCTTCTGCTCAAGAAAATTCTGCCGTAATCAGAAAAAAAGAGGTATGACGATGTCCAGACGCAATACTGACGCTATCACCATTCATAGCATTTTGGACTGGATCGAGGACAACCTGGAATCGCCGCTCTCCCTTGAAAAAGTGTCAGAGCGTTCAGGTTACTCCAAATGGCACCTGCAACGGATGTTCAAAAAAGAGACCGGCCATTCATTAGGTCAATACATTCGCAGCCGCAAGCTGACGGAAATTGCCCAGAAGCTGAAAGAAAGCAATGAGCCGATCCTTTATCTGGCGGAGCGTTATGGATTTGAATCGCAACAAACTCTGACGCGTACGTTCAAGAACTATTTTGACGTGCCGCCTCATAAGTACCGCATCACCAGCGTGCCCGGTGAATCCCGATACCTGTATCCGTTAAAACACTGTAGTTAATCATCGCCTGTAACAGACGTAACCGAGGAAATCATGAACGTTACCGCCTCCGCCGCCCTCGCCTTGCTGGTGCTCTTCTCCAGCCAGACCTTCGCGGAGCAAACCCCTCGTGCAACGCAGCAAAATAATCCTGATACGATGATTTTGCCGTCAGCACATGACCAGTCGCCTTATGATTTCAACCATATGGGTGCTGGTAGCGACAAATCCGACGAATTAGGCGTGCCTTACTATAATCAGCACCGCCTCTGATTCGTTTTTGCCCCGCCGATGCGGGGCTTTTTTCTTTCTTATCCCCGCACCCGTGCCGTCCGGCGCACTCGCAGGCCAAACACGTTGATGTACAGCCCGGCCATGATCAGCACCGCACCAAGCAGCTGCAGGGCGCTCAGCTTTTCGTCCAGTAAAATAGCGGCGCTGGCCAGCCCAACGACTGGCACCAGCAGCGACAACGGCGCCACGCGCCAGGTTTCGTATCGCCCGAGCAGCGATCCCCAGATACCGTACCCGATAATCGTGGCGACAAACGCCAGATAGACCAGCGACAAAATGGTGGTGAGGTCGATTTCAACCAGGCTCGTCAGCATCACTGCCGGGCCGTCGAATATCAGGGACGCGACCATAAACGGTACCACCGGGATCAGCGCGCTCCACACGACCAGAGACATTACCTGCGGGCGCGCCTCGTGCTGCATGATCAGTTTGTTGAAAATATTCCCGCAGGCCCAGCTCAGGCCCGCGGCCAGCGTCAGCATAAAGCCGAGCAGCGCCACGTGCTGACCATTCAGGCTGGACTCAATCAGCACCAGCACGCCAAACACCGCCAGCGTAATACCCGCCAGCTGTTTACCCTGCAGACGCTCGCCAAACACAAACGCCCCCAGAATGATGGTAAAGAACGCCTGCGCCTGTAACACCAGCGAAGCAAGCCCGGCGGGCATACCAAATTTAATGGCGCAGAACAGAAACGCAAACTGGCCAAAACTGATGGTCAGGCCGTAGCCCAGCAGCAGTTTAAAGGGGATCCTGGGACGGGCGACAAACAGCAGAGCCGGGAACGCCACCAGCATAAAACGCAAACCGGCCAGCATCAGCGGCGGCATGTTGTGCAAGCCCAGCTTGATGACCACAAAATTGAGTCCCCATACGATGACCACCAGCAACGCCAGCAGTCCGTCTTTACGCGTCATACCCTGCCCCTGAATTATTAATAATTTGTTAACAGTTCAAAGTAACAGAAAAAAGCGTGCCACGAGAAGATCATTAATTCTGGCAGTCAGGCGAAGCACTTACGGATAAATTGGGTGCTATACAAGGCCCTTATGTCGTGATACTCCTTTCAGGACACAACATAAAAAGCATAAGCATTTGTCGGGCAGGAATATGAAACCATCTCTCCGGCGCTCAACCGCAGCGCTGCTGGCATCGTCATTGTTATTAACCATTGGTCGTGGGGCAACGCTGCCGTTTATGACCATTTATCTCACGCGCGTCTATAGCATGAGCGTCGAGAATATTGGTTACGCCCTGACCGTGGCGCTGACCATTGGCGTGGTATTCAGCCTGGGGTTCGGCATTCTGGCCGATAAGTTTGATAAAAAACGCTACATGCTGATCGCCATCGTGGCGTTTATCGCCGGGTTTGTGGCGATCCCGCTGGTGAATAACGTCACGCTGGTGGTGCTGTTCTTTGCGCTGATCAACTGCGCCTATTCGGTTTTTTCGACGGTGCTGAAAGCCTGGTTCTCAGACGTGCTGACCTCCAGTGAAAAAGCCCGCGTTTTTTCACTGAACTACAGTTTCCTGAATATTGGCTGGACGATTGGGCCGCCCATTGGCACCCTGCTGGTCATGTACAGCCTGCAGCTGCCGTTCTGGCTGGCCGCTTTCTGCGCCGCGCTGCCGCTGGGGTTTATCCATTTCTTTGTGCAAAAAAGCGTGGCGTTAGACACTGCCGAAGAGCAGACGGCGTGGCAACCGTCGGTCCTGCTGAAAGACCGCGCGCTGTTCTGGTACACGCTCTCCGGCCTGCTCGCGTCATACGTCGGCGGATCGTTCGCGAGCTGCATTTCGCAGTATGTTCTGGCTGCACATGCGGACAGTGATTTCGCCGAAAAGGTGGTCGCGGTGGTGCTGCCCGTCAACGCCGCCGTGGTGGTGACGCTGCAGTACGCACTCGGTCGTAAGATCTCAGCCAGCAATATCCGTCCGTTGATGACCGCCGCCACGCTGTTTTTTATCGTCGGTCTGGCTGGCTTTATGCTCTCCGGGGAGAACCTGATTTACTGGGGCATTGCTGCCGCCATCTTTACGCTGGGTGAAATTATCTATGCGCCGGGTGAATACATGCTGATCGACAATATCGCCCCGCCGGGGATGAAAGCCAGCTACTTCTCCGCCCAGGCGCTTGGCTGGCTAGGCGCGGCGGCCAACCCGATGATCACCGGTATTATCCTGACTAACCTGCCGCACTGGTCGTTGTTTGTGATAATGATGGCCGCGATTATTGTGGCGTGGCTGATGATTTTGCGCGGGATGAGCGTCAAGGCATGGTGCGAGTCACCCAAAGCGGCATAGCGAATATAGGCCGGGTAAGGCGAAGCCGCCACCCGGCAAAAGCAACATCAACGGCCTAGTGGTGCAACATCTCCTCCACAACCTGCTGTTTGTACATCTCGTTCGGATAATAGGTCGGCCAGTTATCCATCTCCTTCAGCAGCGCCTCGTGGGAGGTGTTGCCCATGAAAATATGAAAATGTGAAGAGGCCTTCGGGGCGATGGTGTGGTCGCTGAACTGCACAAACTTCGGCGCCTTGCTGCTGGCGTCCTGACACTCAAACAGATAGCGAACGCCCTTTTTGCCGGACGCGTAGGTCAAAATTTTGTAGCCGCTGTAGTCATAACGACAGCTGCTGACCGTTTTGCCTTTATGGAATTCCATCACGTTATTCTCGATGCCGATGGCATCCACATCGGTTGCATACCCCGTGCGGTAGTAGGCTTTCACCTCATCAAAGGTTTTGCTTTTATCCTGCTGCGCTTTCTTCCTGAAGACCGGATCCAGCGAGCCGTCCAGCAGGAAGGGATAGACGGACTGCCAGGTGCCGTCCCAGTCGGACAGTTTTCTGTCCTTAACATCGTTGTCCTCAAAGACGCCATTCGCCGCCTTCTGTTCCGCTTCGCTCATCGCGTGACCGTGCGAGTGGGCAAACAGCTGACCGCTGACCAGCAGCGCCCCCAGCGTCATGGCAAATTTCCCAATATGTGCAGCCAAGATAACACCCTCATTCCGTTTTATCAGAGCGAGAATGTTATATTATAACATTTCAAATCGCAACCAGCCCGCGAACGCCATCCTGCTCCATGTTTTCACCCCGTCCGCGCTGAATGATGGTGCCGCGTGACATCAGCAGGTAGCTGTCCGCCAGGTCGGCGGCAAAGTCATAAAACTGCTCAACCAGCAGGATCGCCATATCCCCTCTGTCTGCCAGCTGGCGGATCACCTGGCCAATCTCCTTAATCACCGAAGGCTGTATGCCTTCGGTGGGTTCATCGAGGATCAGCAGCTGCGGACGGCTCGCCAGCGCGCGACCAATCGCCAGCTGCTGCTGTTGACCACCGGAGAGATCGCCCCCGCGCCGGTGTTTCATCTCTTTGAGTACCGGGAACAGCTGCCAGATCTCCTCCGGCACCTGCTTCGCCTCGCGGGCGGGAAAGCGCGACAGCCCCAGCAGCAGATTCTCCTCCACGGTCAGACGCGGAAAAATCTCCCGGCCCTGGGGGACGTACGCTACGCCCGACTGCACCCGCTGGTGCGGCTTGCTGTGGGTGATCGTTTTCCCCTGCCAGATGACCTCCCCGGTTTTCGCCGGGATCAGCCCCATCAGGCACTTCAGCAGCGTGGTTTTCCCTACACCGTTGCGCCCCAGCAGGCAGGTAACTTCCCCGGTGACCGCCTCAAAGCTCACGCCGCGCAGGATATGGCTGCCGCCGTAATACTGATTCAGTTCGTTGACCTGTAACATTCCCTCTCCTTAACGTCCCAGATAGACCTCAATCACCTGCTCGTTGGCCTGCACCTCACGAAGCGAACCTTCCGCCAGCACGCGCCCCTGATGCAGCACCGTTACGTGGTCAGCAATGGTTTCCACAAAGCCCATGTCGTGCTCCACCACCATCAGGGAGTGCTTGCCCGCCAGCGTCCTGAACAACTCTGCGGTATATTCCGTTTCCGCATCGGTCATTCCGGCGGCGGGCTCGTCCAGCAGCAACAGATGCGGGTCCTGCACCAACAGCATACCAATCTCCAGGAACTGTTTTTGTCCGTGGGAAAGCAGTCCGGCCCGGCGGTCCCGCTCGTTGCTGAGCCGCAATAAAGCCAGCATCTCATCAATGCGATCGCGCTGCTCACCGTTGAGCGTTGCCCACAGACTGGCCCAGACGGATTTATCGGTTTTCGTGGCGATCTCCAGGTTTTCCCACACCGTCAGCGCTTCAAAGACCGTGGGTTTCTGGAATTTTCGGCCTATTCCCTGGCGGGCAATCGCCGCAGGCTCCAGCGTGGTGAGGTCGATCGACTGATCGTAAATGGCGCGTCCGCTTTTGGGTCGCGTCTTGCCGGTGATGACGTCCATCAGCGTGGTTTTACCGGCCCCGTTGGGGCCAATCACGCAGCGCAGTTCGCCCACGCCGATATTCAGCGAGAGATCGGTCAGCGCCTGAAAACCATCAAAACTGACGTTGATGGATTCAAGCTGCAGTACCGGGTCGGTCTGTTCGCGGTAACGATCGCCGGGCAACTGGCGGGTGAATAACCCTTCGGCTGGCTGCATTATTTCTCTCCCTTACGAAACAGGCCGTAGACGCCGCGCGGCAAAAACAGCGTGACGGCGATAAAAATCAATCCCAGAAACAGCTGCCAGTATTCCGGCATCGCGACGGTGAAAAGGCTCTTCGCCCCGTTGACCAGCGCCGCGCCAATGACCGGCCCCACCAGCGTGCCGCGCCCACCCAGCGCGACCCAGATCGCGGCTTCGATCGAGTTCGTCGGCGACATTTCGCCGGGGTTAATAATGCCCACCTGCGGGACATACAGCGCGCCGGCCAGGCCGCACAGCACCGCGGAGAGCGTCCACACCAGCAGCTTGAACCCGCGCGGATCGTATCCGCAAAACGTCAGGCGGTTTTCGGCGTCGCGAACGGCAGTGAGAATGCGGCCAAACTTGCTCTTCGCCAGCGCAAACCCGATGCCCAGCGCCAGGAGCAGCAACAGCACGGTGGCCAGAAACAGCGCAATACGCGTGGTCGTCTCCGTTACCGCAAAACCCAGCAGCGTGGTGAAGCCGGTAAAGCCGTTATTACCGCCAAAACCGGTTTCGTTGCGAAAGAACAGCAGCATCCCGGCATAGGTCAGCGCCTGAGTCATGATCGAGAAATAGACCCCTTTGATCCTGGAGCGGAAGGCAAACCAGCCAAACACCAGCGCCAGCAGCCCCGGGACCATCACAATCAGCACCAGCGCCCAGGCAAAATGCTGGGTACCCCACCAGAACCACGGCAGTTCGCTCCATGAGAGAAACGACATAAACGCCGGCAAACCGTCCCCCGCCGCCTGGCGCATCAGGTACATGCCCATCGCGTAACCGCCCAGGGCGAAGAAGATGCCATGCCCCAGGGACAACATACCGGCGTAGCCCCACACCAGATCCAGCGCCACCGCCACAATGGCATAGCAGAGGATCTTGCCAATCAGCGTCAGCATCCAGGTTGACAGCGCCAGCGGATGCGTCGCAGGCAGTAATGCGAAAAACGGCAGTATCAGCAGGCACATCACCAGCAGGCTGCCGGCAATCTGCGTTGTGCGTGGCGCTTTGCGCGCCAGCGTTAAGGTCAGCGGCTGGCTCATCAGTCAATCACCCTCCCTTTCAGCGCAAACAGCCCCTGAGGGCGTTTCTGAATAAACAGCACGATCGCCACCAGAATCAAAATTTTACCCAGCACCGCCCCCATCTGCGGTTCAAGGATTTTATTAAAGATCCCCAGACCAAACGCCGCGGCCACGCTGCCTGCCAGCTGGCCTACGCCACCAAGAACGACCACGAGGAACGAGTCGATAATGTACCCCTGACCGAGCTCCGGCCCGACGTTCCCAAGCTGGGAAAGCGCCACGCCGCCCAGACCGGCAATGCCTGAGCCCAGCCCGAACGCCAGCATGTCGACGCGCCCGGTCGGCACGCCGCAGCAGGCGGCCATGCTGCGGTTTTGCGTCACCGCCCGCACGTTCAGCCCCAGACGGGTTTTATTCAGAATGAGCCAGGTGAAGAACAGCACCAGCAGCACGAAGCCCAGCACCACGATGCGGTTCCATGGCAGGGTCAGGTTGGCAAAAACCTGCACCCCGCCGGAAAGCCATGCCGGGTTAGCCACCTCCAGGTTCTGCGCACCAAACGTCATGCGCACCAGCTGGATAAGCATCAGGCTGATCCCCCACGTCGCCAGCAGCGTTTCCAGCGGACGACCGTACAAATGACGGATCACGGTGCGCTCCAGCACCATCCCGATGCCCGCCGTCAGGCAGAAGGCGACCGGCAGCGCGATAACGGGATAGAGCGCCAGCCACTGAGGAGCAAGCCCGGCCATCGTCTGCTGCACCATCCACGTGGCATACGCCCCCAGCATCAGCATCTCGCCGTGGGCCATATTAATCACGCCCAGCAGGCCGTAGGTGATGGCAAGCCCCAGCGCCGCCAGCAGCAGCACCGACCCCAGCGACAGCCCCATAAACGCCTGGCCCAGCAGATCGCCCCACATCAGACGGTGCTGGATCTGGCGAAGGCTCTCCTGCGCGGCTGCGCGAACCCCGGCGTCAGGCTCGGTCTGTGTCTGGGTAAACGGAGTCAGCCTGGACGCCACGTCCGGATCGTCGGACTGCCCGAGCCGTTCAACTGCCGTGCGTCGGACCTCAGCCTGCGGGCTGGTCAGCTGGAGATTCGCCACCGCCAGCAACAGCGCCTGACGCGCCACCGCGTCCTTTTCATCCGTCAACCGTTTTTCCAGAAAGGCGAGCATGCCAGGCTGGGCATCGCGCTGGAGCTGGCGCGCCGCTGCGCGCCTTTCGGTGACACTGTCACTCACAAGCTGATGGGTGGCGATGGCCGTCGCAGCGAGCACCCGCAGCCGGTTCGTCAGACGAACGGCTTTGGTTGGCCCCGCTGCTGCCTGGCTTTCGCCCAGCGGGATGATGTCGCCATTGCGTTGTGCAAAGGCGTGCTTTTGCGTATCAACAAAGAGGTTTTCCTGTTGCAGTGCCTGCAGCAGCGGCAACCTTGCCGCCTCCGGCGAGGCGGCCCACTGCGTCAGCAGTTCCGCCTGCTGGCTGCGGCTGGCAGCAACAAAACGATCGGCATCCGATGCCTGCGCCATCCCTGGCAGCAGTCCGGTAAGCCATACAAGCGCGACGATCGTGCGTATGAAGTTCATGGCTTTCTCCCTGCGGGAATGGCTTAGTTGCTGGCGGTTTTCATCGGCTGATCGGGCTTTTTGTCATTCCCGGCGATGAACGGGCTCCACGGCTGGGCACGTACCGGCTGTTCCGTCTGCCACACCACGTTAAACTGACCGTTGCCTTCGATTTCGCCGATCATGACCGGCTTGTGCAGGTGATGGTTGGTGGCATCCATCGTGAGCGTAAAGCCAGACGGCGCCTTAAAGGACTGACCGGCCATCGCCGCACGCACTTTATCCACATCGGTGGTGCCCGCTTTCTCCACCGCCTGCGCCCACATATGGATGCCCACGTAAGTGGCTTCCATCGGGTCATTGGTCACCACGGTATCGGCGTTTGGCAGCTTGTGCGCTTTGGCATAGGCTTTATAGTCCGCCACGAAGGCCTGGTTGGTAGGATTATCAACGGATTCAAAGTAGTTCCACGCCGCCAGGTTGCCCACCAGCGGTTTGGTGTCAATGCCGCGCAGCTCTTCTTCACCCACGGAGAACGCCACGACCGGCACGTCGGTCGCTTTCAGCCCCTGGTTCGCCAGCTCTTTGTAAAACGGAACGTTGGAGTCGCCGTTGATGGTTGAGACCACGGCAGTTTTACCGCCCGCAGAGAATTTCTTGATGTTGGCGACAATGGTCTGGTAGTCGCTATGACCAAACGGGGTGTAAACCTCTTCGATGTCTTTATCCTCCACCCCTTTGGAATGCAGGAACGCGCGCAGGATCTTGTTGGTGGTGCGCGGGTAGACGTAGTCCGTGCCCAGCAGGAAGAAGCGTTTCGCCGCGCCACCGTCTTCACTCATCAGGTATTCCACCGCCGGGATAGCCTGCTGGTTCGGCGCCGCGCCAGTATAGAAGACGTTCGGTGACATCTCCTCGCCTTCATATTGCACCGGATAGAACAGCAAACCGTTCAGCTCTTCAAAGACGGGCAGAACGGACTTTCGCGAGACCGACGTCCAGCAGCCGAACACCACCGCCACCTTATCCTGACTTAACAGCTGGCGCGCTTTCTCGGCAAACAGCGGCCAGTTTGAGGCCGGATCCACCACCACCGGCTCCAGTTTCTTACCCAGCACGCCGCCTTTCGCGTTGATCTCATCGATGGTCATCAGGGCGACATCTTTCAGCGGGGTTTCGGAGATGGCCATCGTGCCGGAGAGGGAGTGCATGATCCCCACTTTGATGGTATCGGCCGCCTGCACGCTAAAACTCATTCCCATAGCAACGACAGACGCAGACAATGCAAAGGCTTTTAATAAAGTACGACGGTGCATATTTTCACTCCTGAAAAAGAACGCTGTGCGAAGACGTCCGTTACGGCGTGGACGCGGAAATAAATGTCTCAGCGAAGCAGGAGCAAAAAGGATGCCAGAATGGAAAAAGCGTGAATGCAGGGGCTGAAGCGCAGGATGTAAAGAGAACGTCTCAGAATGGCACAGCGCTGCACTTTAATAATGCAGCGCTGAAAAGCGGGTTTACCAGACTTCACTGGCGATCTGCGTCACCAGGCGGATTTTGTCCCACTGCTGGGCTTCGCTCAGGCTGTTACCCTCTTCGGTAGAAGCAAAGCCACACTGCGGGCTGAGGCAAATTTGCTCTTTCGCCACGTATTTCGCCGCTTCTTCCAGACGCGCCTTCACCCCTTCCGGGTTCTCCAGCTCGCCATTTTTGGTGGTGATAAGCCCCAACACCACCTGCTGTTTGCCGGGGCGGACAAAGCGCAGCGGCGCGAAATCCCCGCTGCGGTCGTTATCATATTCCAGGAAGAACGCGTCAACGTTAACCGTCCCGAACAGCACTTCCGCCACCGGCTCATAGCCGCCTTCTGAAATCCAGGTTGAGCGGAAGTTACCGCGGCAGACGTGCAGCCCGATGGTCAAATCGTCCGGTTTGCCCTCCAGGGCCTTGTTCAGCACGCGGGCATAGATACGCGCCAGTTCGTCGGGGTCATCACCGCGCTCGCGGATCTGACGGCGCTGGTCATCCGAGCAGAGATAGGCCCAGACGGTGTCATCCAGTTGCAGATAACGGCAGCCCGCGTCATAGAAGGCCCGAATGGCGTCGCGCCAGGTGGTCGCCAGATCGTCGAAATAGACGTTCAGGTCCGGATACACCGTGGCGTCTATGTCTTTACGACCGCCGCGGAAATGCAGCACGCTCGGGCTCGGAATGGTCATTTTCGGCTCGGCGCTCCCGCTGATGCTTTTCAGATAACGAAAGTCTTCCAGCATCGGATGCTCGCCAAAGCCCAGCTTGCCGGTAACGCGCACGCCGTGGGCTTTGGTTTGCACACCGTTAAACTGAATGCCCTGCTGCGCATCGTAACGCTCTACGCCCTGCAGACCGTCGAAGAAATCAAAGTGCCACCAGGCGCGGCGAAACTCACCGTCGGTGACCACATTCAGCCCACACGCACACTGCTGCTCAACGACATGGCGGATAGCGTCGTTTTCAATGGCGCGAAGCTGCCCGGCGTCAATTTCGCCGCTGGCAAATTTCTGGCGAGCCTGTTTGATGGCATCCGGGCGTAAAAAGCTGCCGACTACATCGGCGCGGAACGGGGCGTGGTGTCGTTGCATGGAAATCTCCTCAGTCTGCCGGTGATAATTGCCCGCAGTGATAATTCATCTTTTGAAGTTTTAGACTTCTGGATGTCTAAATGTCCAAAAAAGATGTCATACCTGCTTTATCCCGGCAAACGAGAAAATTTCACGGGTGATGAAAAAAATTCATCTTCACAGCGCGGCAGCGGTTTCGCTGCTGGCAAAGGCGTACTTTTCATCTTCCCAGCCGGTGATCCCGCCGAGCATAATTTTGACCGGCAGCCCAAGACGCGCCAGCTTCAGCGCGGCTCTGTCCGCACCGTTACAGTGTGGTCCGGCGCAGTAGACGACAAACAGCGTGCCTTCAGGCCACTGGGCCATGCGCCCGGCGGTAATCTGACTCCACGGCATGTGCACTGCGCCGGGGACGTGACGGCGGGCAAACTGCTCCGGGCCGCCCACCACATGAAGCAGCACGAAGTCCTGCTCCTGGTTGACGATGGCATGATGCACATCGGCACAATCGGTTTCGACGCTCAGACGGCGCAGAAAATGGGTGACGGCTTCCTGCGGCTCGGCAGCCGGAAATTCAGTAACATAGCTCATGATCCTTCCTCATCTTTGGCGTTTGTGTTAACACTACTCTATCCACAAATTCAGCCGGTGAATGCGCTCACGTATGCCAGAAAACAGCAAAAAGATGACAAACTTAAGACAGCATCCCCGCCCGAAGGTGGTGGTGCTGGCCTATGACGGTCTGTGTACCTTCGAATTCGGCGTGGCGGTGGAGATCTTCGGCCTGCCGCGCCCCGAGCTCGGCGACAACTGGTACCGCTTTGCGGTGGCGAGCGTGGATAGCGGTGAACTGCGGGCAACGGGCGGGATCCGTATCATTACCGATGGCGATCTCTCCCTGCTTGAATCTGCCGATCTGATCGTGGTGCCGGGCTGGCGGGGGCTGGAGTCACCGGTTCCGGAGCCGCTCTGCCACGCGTTACGCCAGGCCAGCGCGCGGGGCTGTCAGCTGCTGTCCATCTGTTCCGGCGTGTTTGTGCTGGCCGCGTCAGGGCTGCTGAACGGACGTAAAGCCACAACGCACTGGCGTTATATTGACGCACTTAAAGCCCGTTACCCTGAGATCGAGGTGGTTGAGGATGTGCTCTACCAGGACGAAGGCGATATTCTGACCTCCGCAGGCAGTGCAGCGGGCATCGATCTCTGCCTGCATGTCGTGCGACGGGATTATGGCATGGAAACCGCCAACAGCGTGGCGCGCCGGCTGGTTATTCCGCCACACAGGGATGGTTCACAGCCGCAGCAGCTGAGCCGCCCGGTGGCGCAGTTGCGGGAAAGCCAGCGACTTGGTCAGCTGTTTGACTTTTTGCACCAGCATCTTAATGAAGCGCACAGTGTCGACTCGCTGGCGCGTCGGGTTGGGATGAGCCAGCGCACCTTTCTGCGTCGCTTCGAGGCGGCGACGGGAACCACGCCAGCCCGCTGGTTACTCCATGAGCGCCTGTTGCGGGCGAAAGATTATCTGGAAAGCAGTCGGTTAAGCATCGACAGCATTGCTGAACAGACCGGGTTTGGTCAGGCATCGACGCTGCGTCATCATTTTCGTCAGCAGTTCGCGCTTTCCCCGGCCCAGTATCGCAAACAATTTTCACGTCCGGATGCTGTCCGCTAAAGAGCCAGTCCGGACATCGGCATTTACGATTAACAAGGGAGCACCTGATGGTCACCACCCACGTTTTTATCGCCGTCAGTCTTGATGGTTACATCGCCCGGGAGAATGACGATATTGACTGGCTGTTGCAGCGCGACGATCCGACCGAAGACCATGGCTATACGGCGTTTATTGCGGACAAAGAGTGGATCGTCATGGGGCGCGGAAGCTATGAGAAGGTGGTGACCTTTGACACCTGGCCGTATGACAGGCCGGTGCTGGTGCTCTCCCGACAGCTGGCCGACACGCCCGTGCCGGAGGCGCTGAAGGGCAAAGTGCAGTTCTCCCGCCGTGCGCCAAAAGAGGTACTGGACGATCTGGCGGCGCAAAATGTCCATCGCGTCTATCTCGATGGTGGGCGGGTCATACAGTCGTTCCTGCGCGAAGGACTGGTGGCCGATATGGTGATTACTACCGTTCCTGTCCTGCTTGGCTCGGGAAAACCGCTGTTTGGCGCCCTTCCACGGGATATCGATTTGACACTGGTATCCAGCCGCAGCTTCCCTTCGGGCCTGGTACAGTCGCACTATCGGGTCACGACATAACGCTGGTAGCGCCACTGCTGGCAAAAAAAAACCGCCATTATCTGGCGGTAAATGCTTGCATGGATAGATTTGTATTTTGGTCTCTACGTCCCGACACGTCATGGCCGGGCAGCGGATCCCATACAACCTATCACTCTTTATCTCAACGAACCTTAAACAGCCCTGTTAACCCGCCTGGGTATTGATTTGCAAATAACGCATCAGGCCCTGCTCAGCGCTCTGTCTGGCATCATCATTGATGGCCTCAAGATAAAACGAACGCGACACGCCATATGGCGCTTTTTCGGATGGATAGACCGCAAACTGGAATGTTTTCCCGCGCGTCTTGTGAGTGCAGTCTAATTCCCAGCGTTCGTCGTTAATTTTGATGCTATTACAATCAACGCGTCCATAATCGCTGGTTAAATATGATCCTACGCGAGCTTCTGCAGAGTGAATATATTCAGGTGCGTCATTACTGACATAACGAGCGCCAGCCGCGGCCCCTGCTGCAACCACCACAAGCGCCAACACCATTATTTTTTTCATTTATTAAGACCCGTTCCTTAGCCAGAGAATTCTTATTATATAGGATTTATCTCTAAAACCATTGTCCAGTTTGGTACCAGAAATGGCGGTTTATCGTCAGTATCTCAATTTTAAGAAAAGTCTCAATATAGCTTTAATTCGACAAAACCTGACGATGACTTTGCGTTAATTTGAATATTCGAATAATAACACAAGGGAATTACAGGCATGATCGTTCCGCGTTCTTATTCTGCGGTGAAGAGATAATGAGAAAAGGCCTGGCACTGGTGATGTTGCTCTGCGCCCTGTTTTCGGGGCAGCTTATGGCGGGGCACAAAGGACATGAATATATTTGGGTGAAAAACGTGGAGCATCAGCTTCGTCATGAAGCCGACAGCGACGAATTGCGAAGCGCGGCGGAAGAGTCGGCAGAGGGTTTGCGCGAGCACCACCTGTGGCAGAAATCGCGCAAACCGGACACGCACGTTCGGTAATTAGCTGCCCTTACGTTTCGGCAGGGTTTTCATCAGATCGTCCGGGCTGACGGACGCCACAATACTGCCGGGCGGTGGCATTTTGAAGATGTGGTTTTTCATCTTGCCAATCACATGCATTTCGCACGGACGACAGTCAAATTTAAGGGTCAGGACTTCGTCTCCGTTCACCAGCTGCATCGGGGTGGCCTTCCAGCTTTTGATATTCCCTTTCGCCTGCTTCGGACACAGGTTGAAGGCAAAGCGCAGGCAGTGCTTGGTGATCATCACCGGCACATCGCCCTTCTCTTCATGCGCTTCATACGCCGCGTCGATCAGCTGCACGCCGTGACGATGGTAGAATTCACGGGCTTTATGGTTATAGACGTTGGCAAGGAAGGACAAATGCGTATCCGGGTAAACGGGCGCAGGGACGGTTTCAGCTTTACGGCTGCCGCGCGGATAGTGCGCCAGGCGTGCCGCATCCAGCATCTCTGCCGTTTCACGGCGGAACGAATTAAGCAGGCTGTTCGGCACGAACAGCGCGTCCGGCAGGTTCACCTCAATGGTGCGGGCGTAGTAAATCGTCTGCCCCAGCTTCGCCACGCCGTCCTTCAGGTTGTTAAGCGCTTTTTCGGCGTTATTGGCCACCTCGAACAGACCGTCGAGCGTGTGGGTTACGCTGATGCCATCTTCACAGGTCATGGTCAGAATCAGCTGCTCTTCCCAGCCGCCCAGTTCAATATCCACCGCAATGCGGCGTTCGCTGGAGGTTTTCAGCAGCGCCTGCTGCCAGTTATGATCGAGGTTACGGTTAAGCGCCGCGTTTGGTCGCGCTTTGTAGAGATCGGCCGGCATTTCATTCGGCCAGACGCGGTAGCTATTTTCGCCGGTTTTCTCCACCGTATTGGCGCGGAAGCCCACCACTTCACGCTTGATCATCACGTTAAGGCCATCACCGTTCGCCAGCGGCTCCGTCACTTCAACATCCAGGTGATCCTTCGCCACTTTCAGCACTTCACCGACCGGTAAACCGATAAACTTCGGGGAATCAAACGCGCCGATATCCCCTTTGCGGGCATTGACAAAATAGTCCGTGCTGCCGCGGTGGAAGGTTTTGTCCGTCGACGGAATAAAGAAATGCTCGGTACGACCGGCCGACGCGCGCGCCAGGTCACCGCGGTCTTCAATAATCGCATCCAGCATCTGGCGATAGTGCGCGGTGATGTTCTTCACGTAGCTCATATCTTTGTAGCGCCCTTCAATCTTGAAGGAGCGCACGCCTGCGTCGATCAGCGCGCCCAGGTTGGCAGTCTGATCGTTATCCTTCATGGAGAGCAGGTGTTTTTCGAACGCCACGACGCGGCCCTGATCGTCTTTCAGGGTATACGGCAGACGGCAGGCCTGAGAACAGTCGCCGCGGTTGGCGCTGCGGCCCGTTTGCGCGTGGGAAATGTTGCACTGACCGGAATAGGCTACGCACAGTGCACCGTGGATAAAGAACTCAATGGTTGCGTCTGTCGCCTGGTGGATATCGCGGATCTGATTCAGGTTCAGTTCGCGTGCCAGAACGATCTGCGAAAAGCCGACGTCGGAAAGAAACTTCGCCTTCTCTACCGTGCGGATATCACACTGGGTACTGGCATGCAGTTCAATGGGGGGAATATCCAGCTCCAGCACGCCCATGTCCTGCACAATCAGGGCATCGACGCCGGTCTGGTAGAGATCGGTAATCAGACGCTGTGCAGGCTCCAGCTCATCATCATGAAGAATGGTGTTCAGGGTGACGAACACCTTCGCCCCGAAACGGTGGGCGAACGGCACCAGTTCAGCAATATCGCTCAGGCTGTTGCTGGCGTTATGGCGGGCACCGAAGCCAGGGCCGCCAATGTAGACGGCGTCTGCGCCATGAAGGATCGCTTCACGGGCAATGGCGGCGTCGCGGGCCGGGCTTAAAAGTTCAAGATGATGGGATTGCAGGCGCATACTTCGTCGTTATCCGTTATGGTCAAAATGGCGGCTATTGTAGTCAGAAGTATGCGTCAGCGAAACAGTTTTGCGTAGCCTTAGCGGGGATAATGGATCAGCGAATGAAAATGCACCGGCCGGTCGCTGCTGTTACGGTATGCGTGCGGTTTATCACCGGCAAAACGCACGCCTGAATCGGCAGAAAGGGTCTGCCACTGCCCCTCAAGTTTCATCTCCAGCTCACCGCTGATCACCACCACATGTTCAATCACCCCCGCTTCATGCGGCGTGGACTCGCTCAGCGCGCCGGGTGCCAGGGTAATGGAGAAATGATCAAACTTCAGCGTTTCGTCCCACGGAAACAGCGGTTTCACCACCATCGCCTGCTGCTGCGGGTCAAAGACGGCCTGCCGGTCCGCCTCCGGGGTGATAAACGCGGAGAACGGTACGTTCAGTCCGGTGGCGATTTTCCACAGTGTCGACACCGTCGGGCTGGACTCATTGCGCTCAATTTGCCCGAGCATGGCTTTTGATACACCGGTCTCGTCCGCGAGCTTCGACAAACTCCAGCCGCGCGCCTGACGCAGCGTTTTCAGTGTTGTTGCAAGATGCAGTGTGATGTCCATGTTCCCTCCTGGTAATGCCCAGCATACCACTTGTACGCTATAACGCACAGTGTTACCTTATTCCGGACGTTATAACGCACAATGGAGTTCCCATGCGCCCTTCCTCGCATTTCATTCCCGTCACGCTGGCGGGCTTCGTCGCCGTTCTGGTGGGTTACGCCAGTTCTGCTGCCATTATCTGGCAGGCCGCTGCCGCAGCGGGTGCCAGCGCACAGCAGATCGCAGGCTGGATGACCGCCCTGGGAATAGGGATGGGCGTCAGCACGCTGGCGCTTTCCTGGTGGTATAAAGCGCCGGTGCTTACCGCCTGGTCCACGCCCGGTGCCGCGCTGCTCGCCACCAGCCTGCATGGCGTCACGCTGGCGGAAACCATCGGCGTGTTCATCTTTGCCAACGCGCTTATCCTGCTCTGCGGCATCACCGGGTTATTCGCCCGGCTGATGAAGCTGATCCCCCATTCCCTTGCCGCCGCCATGCTGGCGGGTGTGCTTTTGCAGTTTGGCCTGCATGCGTTTGCGCATCTTGAGGGGCACTTTTTGCTGTGCGGCAGCATGATTGCGGCATGGCTGCTGGCAAAAGCGCTGGCCCCGCGTTATGCCATCGTGGTCACGCTGCTGGCAGGCGGTATTGTGGCAGGGATAAGCGGTGACGTTGTCACCGACAGGCTAACCCTCTCCCTGGTGATGCCCGAATTTGTTGCGCCTACGTTCACCTTCACCAGCCTGGTCAGCATTGGCGTGCCCTTCTTCCTCGTGACCATGGCCTCGCAAAATGCGCCGGGGTTCGCCACGATGAAAGCGTCGGGATATCCGCTGGCGGTCTCCCCGCTCATCATCGTGACGGGTGGACTGGCGCTGCTGTTTTCGCCGTTTGGCGTCTTTTCCATCTGCATAGCGGCGATAACCGCCGCCATTTGTCAAAGCCCGGATGCACACCCGGATGCGGATAAGCGCTGGCTGGCAGCCATTGCCGCTGGCGGGTTTTATCTGCTGGCGGGGATTTTCGGTGGCTCTATTACCGGCCTGATGGCCGCCCTGCCGCTTAGCTGGATCCAGACGCTGGCCGGTCTGGCGCTGCTGGGAACCATCAGCGGGAGTTTATATCAGGCATTACATCACGAAGCGGAGCGCGACGCGGCCATCGTCACGTTTCTGATGACCGCAAGCGGCGTCACGCTGATGGGGATTGGTTCGGCATTCTGGGGGCTGGTATTGGGCGGCGTGTGCTATGCCCTGTTCTCACGCGCTCGCCGCACGTAGCTGTGAGGGCGTCATGCCCGTCACGCTGCGAAAGCGGTTGCTGAAGTGGCTGGCGGAGTTAAACCCGCAGGCCAGCGCAATGTCCGTCAGCGGCATGGAGGTATGCTGCACCAGCTCTTTCGCTTTGACCATTCGCCTGTGCATCACGTACTGATGCGGCGCCAGCCCCGTTGACTGGCGGAACATGCGGGCAAAATGGTATTCGCTGAGGGCGGCCTGCGCCGCCAGTTCGGCCAGCGTCAGGGGCTGCCCCAGGTTCTCTTCGATAAAGGCCAGCACGTTGCGCAGAACAAACGGCGATAACCCGCCGGTGACGACCGGCAGTTTCCACTGCACGTTGGCGTAGTTTTGCAGCAGATGAGTCAGCAGCAGCGTAGAGGCCGTGCTCAGGGTAAGCTGGTTGGCGTTTTGCTGCCAGTCACAGCCCAGTAAGAACTGGCGATACAGCGCGGTGATCTTGGGATCGCTGCCAAAAATGCGTTCGTCCAGGGTCAGTGACAGCGGCCGCTTGTCCCAGATTTTCTCCCCCACGTCGCGCAGGTGCTCATCGGTACAGTAGAGATGCACAAACGACAGGTCATCCCGGATATCCCACGTTGATTCGCTCTCTTTGGGCATCAAACAGAAACGGTCCGGCCCCCCGCCGTTTTTCCAGCCGCCCGGCGTTTTTTGATAGCTTTCGTAACCGTCCGCCACGTACAGGCTCAGGGTGTGATGGTTACTTTTCACCGTTATCGTATCGTGCTTGTTGTACCACGCGGCCAGCTGAATACCGGAATTCAGCGAGACGGTTCCCCGCAGGACTGCATTCTGTTGGCTGAGCGTTTCAAAGGTATCGTAAGCGTGAGACATAACCGTTAGCGCGTGATGGACTGGGATCTCAGTCTAAAAAGAGTTGTCGCCCGTTGCCAGTCCCCGGGAAAGAAAAAAGCGCAAGATTTTGCAAGTCTCCCGCAAGCCGGTGAAAGCCCGATGCGGGATGTCGCGCCATACTGCGGGCTTCGGTGGTTTAAGAAGAGAAGAATATGAACGCATTATTATACGGACTGGTGGTGATTATCTGGGGAACCACCTGGATTGCGATTTTCCTGCAGCAGGGACCGGTGGCGGCGCCGGTGTCGATTTTCTGGCGCTTCGCGGTCGCCAGCCTGACGATGATGGTGGTGTTACTCGCCCTGCGCCGTCTGCGCACGCTGGTGCTACGGGATCACCTGTTTTGCCTGCTGCAGGGATGCTGTGTTTTCTGCTTTAACTTCTGGTGTTTTTACACGGCAGCGGCACATATCAACACCGGGCTGGAGTCGGTGATCTTCTCCATGGCCGTGCTCTATAACGCCATTAACAGCTTTATTTTCTTCGGTCAGCGCCCACCGGCGCGCTTCTGGACGGCTGCGGCACTGGGCCTGGTCGGGATCATCACCCTCTTCTGGGACGATCTGCTGGCCAGCGGCTGGAGTGCGTCACTGCTGACAGGCATTGGGCTTTCCGCACTCGGTACCTACGGCTTTTCGCTGGGCAATATGATCAGCATGCGCCATCAGCGCAGAGGCCTCGAAACCATGACCACCAACGCCTGGGCGATGCTCTATGGCACGCTGGTGATGGGCTGCATTGCGCTGTTCAGAGGTGATAGCTTCGTGCCGGAGTGGACGCTGAGCTATATGGGCGCGCTGGTCTATCTGGCTCTGTTTGGTTCGGTGATTGCGTTTGGCGCGTACTTCACGCTGGTGGGCCGCATTGGCCCGGGCAAAGCGGCCTACAGCACGCTGCTTTTCCCGCTGGTGGCGCTCTCCATCTCCACGGTGTATGAAGGCTACGTCTGGCATATCAACGGCATTGTTGGATTAGTGCTGATTCTGGGAGGAAATATGGTGATGTTCACGAAACCGGAAACCTGGTTCAGACGCTTGCGGACGGCGTAAATAAAAACGGCCTGCATCACGCAGGCCGTTTTAGATTATTTCGCGGTTTTTTTCACATCAAACATGGTGGCGTCCGTTGCCATGTCATCAACAACCTGCTTCAGCGTCGCGAAGGTCATTGGTGTATTTTCGTTATTCAGCTCTTTACCTTCGCCTTTACGTACCACCTTCATGACCGGTTTATTGGTCGCCGCATCGATCAGCTCACCTTCAAAGTAGAGATGGGTATCCATGGTGCGATGTCCGGTTGCCATCTGCGTACCGGCAACCACCAGCGCAACAGGCACCACTTCATAGAACTGCAGTCCCTCTTTCTGCGAGCTCACCCCGGTAATGGCACCGCGGAAAATCAGGCTGTGTTTACCCGGCGTAGTCACAATCGGCTTACGCGTACCAATAGCGGTTTTCATTTTGTTATTGGTGTAATTCAACAGCTCATCAAGCGTTTTTTGCCCGATTTGAGTGGTGGGTTTTGGCGTTGGATAATAGGTAATTGGCGTCCAGATAATACTGTCGTAGTTAGCTTCGTTATAAGCGGGATCTACCCAACGCAGGGTAGGCTTACCTGTCGCGGACGTCGTTTGCTGTAAACCCGAGTAATCTTTTAAAAAGCCAGAATATTGCTCAGGTGCGGCGACTTTAGAAGAACAACCCGCCAACGCCAACAGACCAGTAAGCACTGCAACTTTAAAAAAAGAGTGAGTACGCATGATGATTTTCCATGTTATATGCAAGTATGCACTTGAAGTTATAGCAAAAGTCTGGCGGGTTTGTTGTGACAAAAAATGATGCGGGTAGCACAAATTGCAAAAAGACTGCCCGGCATCTGTCCGGGCAGTGAAAATTTACTGATTTATATCCACTTGCCAGAACAGATGTTTGCCAAACGGGTCTATTTCATAGCCCTTCACTTCCTTGCGTACCGGCTCGAAAATCGTTGAATGCGCAATCATCACCGCAGGCATCTGGTCATGCATCATCTGCTGCGCCTCTTTATAGAGCGCCACCCGTTTATCATGATCGGTTATCGATTTGGCCTCAGCGATGATCTTATCAAACGGCTTGTAGCACCATTTCGCCGAGTTTGAGCCGCCATTCGCCGAGGTGCAGGTAAACAGCGGGCCGAAGAAGTTGTCCGGATCGCCGGTGGCCGTCGTCCAGCCCATCAGCGCGGCCTGATGCTCTCCCCCCTTCACGCGTTTAAGGTATTCGCCCCATTCGTAGGTGACAATTTTGGTCTGCACACCAACCTTCGCCCAGTCCGCCTGAATCATCTCCGCCATGCGTTTCGCATTCGGGTTATAGGGCCTCTGGACCGGCATCGCCCATAAGTCGATGCTGATGCCGTTGGCAAAACCGGCCTCTTTTAGCAGCGCTTTCGCCTTCTCCGGATCGTAGTCGTAATCCTTCAGCTCGCTGTCGGCACTCCAGACGCCCGGCGGCAGCAGGTTCTTCGCCGCCGTGCCAGTGCCGTGGAACACCGCGTCAATAATGGCCGGTTTGTTGATGGCCATCGCCAGCGCCTGGCGGACTTTCACGTTATCCAGCGGCGGCTTTTGGGTATTGAACGCCAGGAAGCCGGTATTCAGCCCCGCCTTGCTCATCAGGTTGATATCTTTGTTCGCCTTCATACGCGGCAGGTCTGCCGGGTTCGGGAACGGCATCACCTGGCATTCGTTCTTCTCGATTTTGGCAAAACGCACGGAGGCATCCGGGGTGATGGTAAACACCAGCCGATCCAGCTTCGATTTCCCCTGCCAGTAGTCCGGGAAGGCGGTAAACAAAATGCGAGAATCTTTCTGATACTGCGCCAGCTTAAACGGACCGGTGCCGATCGGCTCCATGTCCACCTTCTCCGGCGTCCCCGCTTTCAGCATCGCGTCGGCATATTCCGCCGACAGAACAGAGGCAAAATACCATGCCAGATCGGCAACAAACGGCGCTTCCGGGTGCGCCAGCGTAAACCGTACGGTGTGGTCATCAACTTTATCAATGGCGGTAATCAGGCTGCCAAACTCCAGGCTTTCGAAGTTGGAGTAGCTGCCGTTTGAGACGTTGTGATAGGGATGGTTGACGTCTTTCTGCCGCATAAACGAGAAAATCACGTCATCGGCGTTAAAGTCGCGGGTCGGCGTGAAGGATTTATTGCTCTGAAACTTAACGCCTTTACGCAGATAGAAGGTGTAAACCTTGCCGTCGTCGCTCACCTCCCAGCGCTCCGCCAGGCTCGGCACCAGCTCCGTGGTGCCGGGTTTGAAATCGACCAGCCGGTTATAGACCGGCACGGCGCTGGCGTCGACGCTGGTTCCCGAGGTGTATAACTGAGGATTAAAGTTTTCCGGCGATCCTTCGGAGCAATACACCAGCGTTTTCGCGGCGACAGCGGAGCTGACCGTCAGCGCCGCGAGTGCCAGCGTGAAAGTTGTGAGTTTGCTTGTCATCGTATATTCCTGTCTTTTTAATTCGACGGCTAATTAATTCTTTTGCCATTTCATAAATAACATTAAAGTGATGTGGCAAACACCCGAAAAATAAATAAGGAACAAATCACTATGGGCTCGCCACTTTCCAGACAATTAACGCACCGCTTTTTTCGCTATCTCGCCATCACCAGCCAGAGCGATCCCAGAGTAAAAACCCTGCCCTCGACCCCGGGCCAGCACGACATGGCGCGGGAACTGGCGCAGGAGCTAACACAGCTGGGTTTAGACGACATTGTGATTGACGAATTCGCCACGGTGACAGCGGTCAAAAAAGGCAACGTCCCCGGTGCGCCGCGCATCGGCTTTATTACCCATATTGATACTGTCGACGTGGGATTATCACCGGATATTCATCCACAAATATTAACGTTTACCGGTGAAGACCTCTGTCTGAATAAAGAGAAAGGGATTTGGCTGCGGGTAAAAGAGCACCCCGAAATTCTCGCCTACCCGAATGAAGAGATTATTTTTAGCGACGGAACCAGCGTACTGGGCGCCGATAATAAAGCGGCGGTTACCGTCGTGATGACGGTGCTGGAAAACCTGACGGCAGAACATCAGCATGGGGATATCGTCGTGGCGTTCGTGCCTGACGAAGAGATCGGTCTGAACGGTGCCAAGGCGCTGGATCTGAAACGCTTCGATGTCGACTTCGCCTGGACCATCGACTGCTGCGAGTTGGGCGAAATTGTTTACGAGAATTTCAATGCGGCCGCCGCCGAGATCCGCTTTACCGGTGTGACGGCGCACCCGATGTCCGCGAAAGGCGTGCTGGTCAATCCCCTGCTGATGGCGACTGACTACATCAGCCATTTTGATCGCCAGCAAACGCCAGAGTGTACCGAAGGCCGCGAAGGCTATATCTGGTTTAACGGCCTCCAGGCCGGGCAGAACGAGGCCGTACTGAAGGCCAACATCCGGGACTTTGATAAAGAGAACTTTGCTGCGCGCAAACAGCAGATTGCCGACGTCGCCGCGCGGATTGCCGCCCTCTATCCGACGGCTAAAGTGGACTATCGCATTGAAGATACCTACAGCAATATCAGCAATGCGATTGGCGAAGACAGGCGCGCTATCGATCTGATGTTTGAGGCGATGGAATCGCTCGGCATCACGCCAAAACCGACGCCAATGCGCGGCGGTACGGACGGGGCGGCGCTCTCGGCAAAAGGCTTACTCACGCCGAACTTCTTTACCGGCGCGCATAACTTCCACTCGAAGTTTGAATTCCTGCCGCTGTCGTCGTTCGAGGCCTCTTACCACACCGCCCTGCAGCTGTGTCTGCTGGCCGCCCGTTAAGCGGGCTTGCGGGCCAGCAGAGTGGCAAAGCGCAGTTTAATGCGGTTCCCGTTTTCATCGGTGCGGTGCAGTTCGCCGGGATCTTCGTTGTATTTAATCAGCTCCCAGCCTTCGTAATAGTTGCTCAGCTCACCGCTTTTGAATGCAAACGGGAAACCGACCGTGCAGGGATAATCTGCCGTATCCATGGCGGCGACAATCAGGTTGTAACCGCCCGGCGTGGTGCAGCGCTGCATGTTGGCGATAAGACCCGGGATGGTGTCTGGCTGTAGGAACATCAGCACCACGGTGGAGAGAATAAAATCGTACTCGCCATCAAAGCTCAGGCTGTTGAGATCCTTGATCGCCGTTTGCAGACCCTCAATGCCTTCCGCCGCTTTGATGCGCTCGATATTATCAATGCTCATTGGGTTCTTGTCCCACGCGGTCACCTCGTAGCCGTTGGCGGCGAGATACAGGCTGTTGCGACCATTGCCGCAGCCGAGATCGAGGGTTTTACCAGGCTTCACGATTTTCGCGCTGTACAGTACCTCTGAGTGCGTGCGGGTGAGTCCATATTTTTCTGTGAAGTAATTCTCATCGACGGTCATTGTTTTTCCTGCGTCTCTTTAAAATGCATTTTGAATGCCATTTTATGGCGTTTGCCGCAGGGTTGCCAACCCTTCGAAAAGCGAAAACTTTGCTACGTTTACTTATGACGCTTATCAGAGACACGAACATGAATAAATATCGCCTCAGCGACGAAACCCGCCTCTGGCAATGGAAAAACGGCGAGACGACCCACTCAACAACGCTGCGACAGATTATCGCCACGGCGGATTTTAACGACGTAAAAGCCGGTACCCGAGGCGGCTGGATAGACGATGAGCGCGCCCTCGCGCAGGACGGTCACTGTTGGATCTACGACGAAAACAGCGTAGTGTTCGCCGGGGCAACCGTGGCCGGCAACGCACGCCTCACCCTGCCGTGCACCGTGAGCCATGATGCGCATATCGGGGACAACTGCTGGCTGGATGGCGCGGAGGTGAGCCATGGAGCGCGAATAAGTGACAACGTCACTATTCAGCAATCCTGCGTGCGGGGTGAATGCCATATTTACGGCGAGGCTCGCGTGCTGCATCACAGCGTGGTCATTGCGGCCAAAGGACTGACGCCGGACCACGAACAGATCCTGCAAATTTACGATAAGGCGACGGTGAGCCAGTCGCGCATTGTCCACCAGGCGCAAATCTACGGTGAGGCGATGGTCAGCTTTGCGTTTGTTGAGCACCGCGCCGAAATATTCGACAACGCCATCCTCGACGGTAACGATCTGAATAACGTCTGGGTGTGCGATTGCGCAAAAGTCTATGGTAACGCCCGGGTGATTGCCGGTTTTGACGACGATGCCATCCCGACGCTGCGCTATAGCTCCCAGGTGGCGGAAAATGCGGTAGTGGAAGGCAACTGCGTCATCAAACATCACGTGCTGATTGGCGGTCAGGCATGGCTGCGCGGTGGGCCGATCATGCTGGACGATAAGGTGGTCATTCAGGGCCGCGCGCGGATCAGCGGTGACGTGCTGATTGAGCATCGGGTTGAAATCACCGACGATGCGGTAGTTGAAGCCTTTGCTGGCGAGAGCATTCACCTGCGCGGCGAAAAAGTGATTAACGGCGCGCAGCGCATTACCCGCACCCCGCTGCTGGGGGCGCTATAGGGCGTAAATCTTGCCGTAGATGTTTACGTCATCAAAGGTGCCCTTCAGGTATTCTGCTTCCCGCAGACACCCTTCCAGCGTAAAGCCGTTGCGCAGGGCAACATTGTTGCTGTTCTGATTCGCGACCCGACACTTAATCACAAAACGACGGATCTCACCGCGCTCAGCGTAGTAGCGCATAAATGCCTGCAGTGACTGAGAGAGAATACCCTGCCCCTGATGGTCTTCATCCAGCCAGTAGCCGATGTACCCGGCTTTGTTGGTCGGTTCAATGGTGTTAAACGACAGCACGCCGACCAGCGCATCATCGCTGAAGATCAAAAACATTTTGGCGTAGCCGCGCTGGTGCAGCATCTGGTTACTTTGCACGTTGCGGCGGGTATCCTCTTCGCTGACCGCATGATGCGCCCAGTCAAACGCGCTTTGCAGCCAGGTTCTGTTTTTGACGACGAGGTTATACAGCTCAGTGGCATAGCGCGCTTCGACGGCGCGAAGTTCGATAGCGTCAGATACCGGGATAATTTCGGATTTTGCTGCGGTCATTGCCCCTCACCCTAACCCTCTCCCGGAGGGAGAGGGAATCGATCGTTAACGCATCACCCTATCATCAACGTACTGACGTTTGTCCGGCGCTGGCGGGAAATACTGGTACAGCCAGGTTTCACTGATGGCATCGCCCTGGCAGCGCAGGAACAGGCGCATATCCACCGGCTCCGTCGAATCCGACGTCGGGTACCAGTCAAACAGAATACGGTATCCGTCAAACGGCTCAACGTAGAGGATCTCCACCTGCTTTGCTTCTCCGCTGGAGAGCGTAATCACCGGCTCGATACCTTTTGGCGCGGCGGCCTTCAGGTCACCGCCGACGAAGTCGATGGCAAAGCGACGGGCCCACACTTTCGGGTAGTTTTCGCCCGGCGCCCAGCCTTCCGGGAAACCGCCCATACCGGTACGGGTCGCGTAGACGTTGGCCAGCGGGGAACGCACCGGCGGCATAGCGCTCCAGTAGAGGCGATATTTGAAGTCCAGCTCATCGCCCGCTTTGACGGCTTTTTCCGGCTGCCAGAAGCAGACCACGTTATCCAGCGTTTCACCCGTGGTCGGGATCTCCATCAGGCCCACCGCGCCTTTCCCCCAGTCGTTGCGCGGTTCCACCCACAGGCTCGGGCGTTTGTTGTACCAGCCCATCACGTCCTGATAGTGCGAGAAATCGCGATCGAGCTGCAGCAGACCGAACCCTTTCGGGTTTTTATCCATATAGGCATTGAACTGCAGTTTTTGCGGGTTGTTCAGCGGACGGCAGATCCACTCCCCGTTGCCGCGCCACATCGCCAGGCGATCGGAGTCATGGATTTGCGGGTGAATGGTGTCACACATGCGGCGTTCGTTATTGCCGCAGCTGAACATGCTGGTCATCGGCGCGATGCCGAGCTGCTTAATGTCCTTACGGGCATAGAGGTGGTTTTCCACCTCCATGATCACCTGGCTCTTCTCGCAGTGGATCACGAACTTATAGGCCCCGGTGATGCTCGGACTGTCGAGCAGCGTATACACGGTAAAGGTGGTGTCGCCCGGCTTCACGGTTTCAAACCAGAAGGAAGTAAAGTCCGGGAACTCTTCCGGGGTGTCGGTAAAGGTATCGACCGCCAGGCCGCGCGCAGACAGGCCGTACTGGTAGGTGTCATCCACCGCGCGGAAGTAGCTCGCCCCCAGGAAAGAGACGATATCGCGACGCGCCAGCTCAGGTGCCTTAAAGGCGCGGAAGCCGGCAAAACCGAGATCGCTTTGCCCTTCCAGCTGTTTGGTATCCACGCCCGTTTCACCGTAGCTAAACAACTCCGGGCGGAAGTGGATCTCGCGCGCCATTGACGTGGACTGATCCAGCGAGAACATTCGCACGCGACGGCGGAAGCCCATCCCCATATGGAAGAATTGTACGTCCAGCTGACGCCCGTCAATATTGTTCCACAGCGACTGTTTTTCATCGTAGCGGATGGCGTTGTACGCCTGCGGCGTCATGGTGGCCAGCGTGTCTGGCAGCGGACGTGGCGCGCCACCCCATGGGGTTTTCGCCAGGTCATGCGCCATGGATTGCAGGACGGAAAAATCAAAACGACGGCTCTGACCGTCAGCAATATCAGAGTCAGCAGCGTATGCCGCTCTGGAAAACAGGGAAGCAAGGCCAGATGTGCCGCTCAGGGCTGCCACTGCCAGCGAGCCTTTTAAAAAACGTCTGCGATTCATGCCTGGAAAAACGTCCTTATGGTCGTGTGAATGTGTTTCGCGCCTGGCGAAATGACGGCAAGAAAGAACGCACAGCCTAAACAAAAATGGTTAAGAATCCAATTGTTGGCCGGTGATAATCTGAACAAAGTGAGAAATATTTTCTGTCGACCAGAACGGCCCGAAAGTGGTGTAAAGAAAGCCTGGAAAATGTGTATAAAAATGCCCCGTCAGGACATCATCTGACGGGGCGAATGAGGTGGTTATTTTACGCTGACATCGATACCCGGGAAGTACTTATCAGCGAGTTTGGCGATCGTGCCGTCGGCACGTACTTTATCAATCGCGGCATCAAGCTGCTTTTTGGTGGCCTCGTCACCTTTACGCAGCCCAAAGCCGATCCCGCTGCCGAGGATGGTGTCGTCAGACACCGGTTTGCCGATAAAGCCAAACCCTTTACCCTGCGGCTTGCTGAGGAAACCTGCCTGCCCGGCCGCGGACATCACCAGCGAGGCGTCGATACGGCCATTCAGCAGATCGCCCCATGCCATATTCTGATCTTTATAAGACACCACGGTGACACCCTGCTTTTCCCAGTGCTCTTTGGCATAGGTTTCCTGGATGGATCCCTGCAGCACGCCGATGGTTTTGCCCTTCAGCCCTTCTGGCGTCGCCTCAACTGCCGTCCCGGCCTTGCCGACGAGCTGTGACGGGATACGGTAAATCGGCTGGGTGAAATCAATGCTCTTGCGGCGCTGTTCGGTGATATTCATCGCCGAGTTGATGGCGTCAAATTTCTTCGCCACCAGCCCCGGGATCAGCGCATCAAAAGAGGTTTCAACCCAGCTGCACTTCAGCGCCGCCGCTTTGCAAATCGCATTCCCCAGCTCAACGTCAAACCCTTCCAGTTCGCCCGCCGCATTACGGCTCTCAAACGGCGGATACTCCGCTTCCAGACCGTAACGCAGCTCGGTGGCCGCAAAGGAGGAAAACGTACACAGCAATCCCATGCCGACAACTAACGCGCGTAATTTCATCTCATACTCCTCAGAGCCTATCCCAGTAGGCGTAATTGTTGAAGGCAGTTTGGTACCGGACAGCGCACAGAAACCGGAACGTACATGTAGTACGTGAGGATTTCGAGCACTGCCCGGTGCCAAAATGGCGAATAAAATAGCCTAATGGGATAGGCTCAGCGTGGTTTGACCCGACACAGGGCTTGGGCACCTGCCCGTAACGTCGCCTCATCTTTCGCAAAAGAGAGACGAATCAATTTATTATCCGTACCGTCCGCATAAAACGCCGACAGTGGAATGGTTGCAACGCCGTACTCAACGATCAGCCGTTTCACCAGCTCGCTGTCGCGCTCGTCGCTGAACGCGCTGTAGTCCGCCAGCATGAAGAACGAACCGGCGCTCGGCAGCAGCGTAAACGGCGAATCGGCCAGCAGGCTGTGCAACAGGTCGCGCTTACGCTGGTAAAACGCCGACAGCGACAGCCAGGTTTGCGGATCGAGCATATGTTCAGCAAATGCGTGCTGCATTGGCGTATCGGCAGAAAACATCAAAAATTGATGCACTTTACAAATCTCATCCATCAGCACCGCCGGAGCAACACAGTACCCCACGCGCCACCCGGTGACGTGATAGGTTTTTCCGAAAGATGAGATAATGACGCTGCGCTCCGCCAGTTGCGGATGCGTGGCCATCCCGTGGTGCGGCTCACCGTCAAACACGACGTGTTCGTACACTTCATCAGACAAAATAATGATGTCGGTATTGCGCGTCAGCGCTGCCAGCTGCTGCAGGTCATTGGCCGAGAAGACCTGCCCGCTCGGGTTATGCGGCGTATTGATGATGATCATCCGCGTGCGGGGGGTAATGGCAGCGCGAACTTCGTCCCAGTTGACGGCAAAATCCGGCACCGTGAGCCTGATGGCGATCGGGGTGGCCCCCTGCAGACGAACAATTGGCGCATAGCTGTCAAATGAAGGTTCGAAGTAGATCACCTCATCGCCCGGATGCACTAACCCGCTTATCGCCGAGTAGAGCCCTTCGCTGGCGCTGGCGGTCACCAGCACCTCGCGGCCTGGGTCATACTGCGTGCCGTAGAGGGTGGCAATTTTATCGGCAATGCGCTCCTTGAGCGGCTGCAGACCGGTCATCGCCGCGTACTGGTTATGCCCTGCCTCCATTGCGCGAGTGACGCCCGCAACAAGCTTCGGGTCGCAGGAGAAATTCGGTGCGCCCTGAGAAAGGTTAATGGCGTTATGCTGCGCCGAGAGCTGGCCGATAACGGTGAAAATGGTGGTTCCCACATCTGGCAGTTTGGAGCGCGTCTGTACCGGCGTTCGTAAAGTCATCCTGTTACCCTTCTCATGGTCTTTGCATAACTATTCAAACAACAAGTTGATTGTCGGGACAATCGAATTGTTGTCATAATAGCCATGAGAAAAATGCATAGCTGAGGTGTTTCCATGTCGCGCCGTTCGCTCCCGCTCAATGCCATTGACGCATTTTTAGTCACCGCGCGTCATCTGAATCTTACGCACGCCGCTGCGGAACTTTGCCTGACGCAGGGGGCCGTCAGCCGCAAGATTGCCTCCCTTGAGACGTGGTTTGGTTTTCCGCTGTTTGAACGCCACGCGCGCGGCTTGCGCCTCTCCCCGCAGGGCAGCGCCCTGCTTCCGGAGCTGCAGTCCGCCTTTGAACAGCTGCTGGCCGTGGCGGACCAGGCCCGGAGCCAGCAAACCGAGATCCGGCTCAAAGCCCCGACCTGCGCGATGCGGTGGCTGGTGCCGCGCCTGCTGGAGGTGGAGCGCGAACAGCCGGATCTGCAAATCGCTCTCACCACCACTACCGATCATAACGTCAATTTCAAAACTGAATCCTATGATGCGGCCATCGTGTTCGGTACGCACATGAGCGCAGGCGATCTGCTGTTCGAAGAGGCGCTCACGCCGGTGATAAGCCCGGTGCGCGCGGGTGCAGCATTGGGTGCGTTGACGTTCCTGCACCCGACGCGGGATAAGACCGACTGGTCGTTATGGCTCACAAAACAGGAAGGACCCGGCTTTGTCATGCACAAAAATCAACACTTCGACACTATGGATCTGGCGATCACCGCCGCCATTCAGGGGCTGGGGGTTGCCATTGCTGACGAAACGCTGGTGGCTGAAGATGTCCGCGCCGGAAGGCTGATGCGGCCCTATGAGACAAGCATTAAAACCGGCGCCAGCTACCGGCTGGTGCTGCGCGAAACGCCTGACGCGGAAAATGGTCTGGCGGCGTTTCGCGCATGTCTGCTTAATCGAGACTGACGTGGTGCTTCATCACCCGTTTGAAGAGGCTCATGCGGGCGCGCATAAAGCGGTTTTCAAGCCTGAAAGCTGCATGTTTATTCACACCAATGCGTAACAAAACGTCCCGCCCTTTGCGGCAGGCGGGCCAGTGCGTCGGTCCTGGCAGGATCTCGCGAAGCCCAGCTTCTCGCGCAAAGCTTACCCAGTAGTCGGCCACCTGGGCGGCAAACTGCAGATCCCGTTCATTGACATACTGACGTGAAGGTTCCACCTGGCCGAGCGTGTCGAAGACATAGGGAACCTCGTTGCCGTGCCAGGCACCGTTGGCATAGGTGGCATGTTCCGCTTCCGCGACATAGTCAAACCAGTAGCGCCAGCACAACCCCCCCACACGCTGCTGAGCCTGCATCACCACATACCCCATGGTGGTAAACGCCATGTCGCGGCATACCTGCCTGCCCAGCTCTTCATCCCCTTTCACGCCGGGATAGAGCAGCTTAATCAGCCCCAGCCCAAACCGCCGCTCCCGGCGAAGCTTCTGGATTTGCCCCGCGAGATCGATGCCAAACACCGCCATCACGCTGGCCTCGTCGCTGTTAGAGCCAATCATCACCGGCACAGGGTGCTGACGGGCTGCAAAAAAGACGTCCAGCATCGCTTCCGGCAGCACGCAATCCCCGACGATGGGCGCCGGCGCGACGTTCAGCGGCGCGGTTAACGGCCAGAACGACTCGGGTGGAATGGCGCGCAGCTCCTCGGCCGTTGTGTTCTTGAGACCAAAATGGGCGGCCAGAGCTTCTCCTTTCTGCAACGCCTGTTCACGCGGCGTGTCCGGCAAGGTGTAGCCACTTTGCACTATCGCCTTATGGAACAGCCCCTTTGCCAGGGGCGATGCCAGCAGCGACAGCACGCTGCGCGCGCCAGCAGATTCACCAAACAGGGTTACGTTAGCCGGATCGCCACCAAACGCGGCGATATTGTCCCGTACCCATTCGAGGGCGGCGATCTGATCCAGCAGGGCAAAATTATGCACCACGCGATCTTCTTCCCCTTCCAGGGCCGGATGGGCGAAAAAGCCGAGATGACCGAGACGGTAATTGAGGGTCACCACCACCACGCCACGTCCTGCCAGCGCGGTGCCGTTGTAAGGTGGCAAGCCACCGGCGCCAATCGTAAACCCGCCGCCGTGCAGCCAGACCATTACCGGGAGCGGCGTTGCGCGGTCAACCGGAGACCAGACGTTAAGATAGAGACAATCTTCAGAAAACTGGCCCGGATCGCCGCCACCCAGCGTCTGGCAATACTCGCTGCTTTGCCAGCATGAAGGCGAAAGAGCCGTGGCCTCGCGAAGGCCTTCCCAGCGTGCAGGCGGCTGCGGTGAACGCCAGCGCCCGTTGCCTACCGGCGGCGCGGCGTAAGGGATCCCGTACCAGGCATGCACGTCATTATCAGTAAAACCAGCCAGTGCGCCGTAGCGCGTTTCAACCACAGGGGCGGAAGGAGTTTGCATAAGGACCTTATTTTTTCCAACACACCCCAGCAGAGTAACGATTTCAGAGCAAACCGCAACGCTGTTTGCTGCGCGTTTCAGCCTCCTCATAGAGGGCAAACTCGTCATACACCGGGCAGCCCAGCGCCGCTTCAAAGGCATCGCGGCTGGCGTTACCGTGGCTGCGCGCCTGGGTTTCATTGCCGAGATTAGACTGGAAGATCCCGGCAGCGCTGACCGGAAGGAAATCTTCGTAGGTGATCGGCTGGGCGACAACCCATCCGCGCTCTATCAGCGGCTGCGGATCGTCGCCAGGCCGGAACGCATGCCGATGCGCCTCCCCGGCTGGCGTCAGACGATAGCGGAAATAAGCCAACTCCTGACGGCGCATTAACAGCTCGCTGTCAGGGAAGGCGCTAAAAATCTCCTGCAAATGCAGCTGATGCGTCAGGTTATCTTTGCCGGTACCGGCCTGGGCAAGCAGGCTGTCGTACAGTTCACGGCCTTTCGGGGTCAGCGCCACGCCGCGCTGCTCAATCTCACCGAAACGTGCGGTGTGGGTGCCTTTATGTTCCCCGGCAAACAGCACCGGCTCCTCCAGGGCTTTAAAGCTGGTTTGACGCAGTAAGACAGGCACCTCGCGACGAGGCGGCCCTTCAATCAGAATTTTGGGTTCAATGCCGTACTTCGGCATCAGCTCCTGCACCCGGTCAATATCCAGCGTGCGCGGCGTCAGGTGGTTAATGTGACACCCCGGGAAGCAGACCACATCAGCAATCAGCCGGTGCTCGTTATGCAGCGCCAGATAGGTTTCCTGATCGACCGTTGCATGGCGGTGCCAGCGGAAGGTTTCCAGCGCCTCCTGCACAAACTCGTGCGCCTGCGCCTGCGTAAACTGCCCTTCTGATTCGTACAGATCGAGAAGCGCCAGACAGCGCGGGGTAAAGATGTTCCGATGAGACAGGATTTCCGCCGCACGTTCGCGCAGCGCGACGTTTTCAATCAACTCAAGACGCAGCAGCGAGGTAAAGATACGGAACGGATTACGGCACAGCGCCGCATCATCAATCGGGCGAAACGCTGTGGAGTGAACGGGCACCCCCGCCTGAGAGAGATCGTAATAGCTGACCGGGTACATGCCCATGATGGCAAACATACGGCGCAGGGTAGAAAGTTCTTGCGCCGTGCCAACGCGGATGGCCCCGTGACGCTCCACGTTCAGGCGCGCAAGCTCATCGGCGTTTGCCAGTTGTTCATGTAGTAGTGGATTATTTTCCAGAACCGCCAGGTTTACGTCCGCAACCAGTTCAAGCAAGGTGCCGTACTGCGGAACTTCCTGCTGGTACATCGCCGACATAGCCTGCGAAAAGTGTTCCCGAATGTCATCAGCCGTGATGGTGTTCGCCATGATGTCATGCCTCCAGTGAATATTACCTGGAGTGTAGAGAAACCCGTTCCTTCCGGGGGGAAGAATTTCTGATTTGTGATCTTAAGACGACAGTGGTCAAACCGTGTGCTACTGGCCTCTGAACACGCCTCAACGAAACCGCCCTTTCACGCCTGGCGCTTTTATCCAGGATTTTCCTTATAATTATTTATGGTTTCGCTGACTAGCTATAAAGGAGTACTTTTTGATTTTCTTCTGACTGCAAATTAACCAATTTGCGCGCGCCATTATTTTTATCCTCACCTTTCAAATTTTTAGCCCGAAGTTAGGAATAATCTTAATGGTTGTTTACAAGTCCTTCCTGCCTATCCATATTTCCTGCTCAAGCGAAGCGCAAATTTACAAATATTTAAAAATAACGTAACCGCAAATAGCAAAACGCATTTGACGGTTTGCCCACAGCGACTAAAGTTATTACTCGAACGACGAGTGATACGGAATATTTTCGTATCGTACTGACATAACCAATATATGACTATGAGGTTTAATATGGCAGAGCATCGTGGTGGTTCCGGTAATTTCGCTGAAGACCGTGAAAAAGCATCAGAAGCTGGACGTAAAGGTGGCCAGCATAGCGGTGGTAATTTTAAAAACGATCCGCAACGCGCATCTGAAGCGGGTAAGAAAGGGGGACAGAACAGTCACGGCGGAGGCCGTAAATCTGATAACTCCTGATCTTATTTAATACTCTTTTAATAAAACCAGAGAGCATGCTGCGGGCTGAAAAGCTCGCAGTACCCTTTCATTATTTTACCGGAGCGTAATTATTATGAATATGAAAAGTGTTGAGGATGTCTTTATTCATCTTCTATCGGATACCTACAGCGCAGAAAAACAGCTTACCCGAGCGCTGAGTAAGCTCGCCCGTGCCGCGTCCAGTGAGAAACTGAGCGCTGCTTTCACCGCCCACCTTGAAGAGACGCAGGGTCAGATTGAGCGTATCGACCAGATCGTCGAACAGGAAGACGGTATCAAGCTCAAGCGTATGAAATGCGTCGCGATGGAAGGCTTAATTGAAGAAGCCAATGAAGTCATCGAAAGTACGGAAAAAAATGAAGTCCGTGATGCCGCATTAATTGCCGCTGCGCAAAAAGTGGAGCATTACGAAATCGCCAGTTACGGTACCCTTACTACTCTCGCTGAACAACTGGGCTATAAAAAAGCCGTTAAGCTTCTTGCCGAAACGCTGGAAGAAGAAAAAGAGACCGACCTTAAACTCACCGACCTGGCCGTTGGAAATATTAACCAAAAAGCGCAGAAATAACGCGATAACGCAGGTTAAATAAAATGAGCATCAGTCCCAGGACAATTAAACGGTGCCATTTAACGGCAGCTATAATATGGTTCATTCTCGCTATTCCTTCCGTAATATGGTGGAAGAACAGCGTGCTATGGGTCATTATCATCAGCATTTACGCCAATATTGTTGGCCATTTATCTGGCTACAGTGCCGCGCGTGCCGATCAGGCTGCTGAAAGTGAGACCAAATAAGCGAACCCATTATGAGGATACAATGATGAATCACGTAGAACACTACCACGACTGGCTACGCGATGCCCATGCGATGGAAAAGCAAGCCGAATCTATGCTGGAATCTATGGCCAGCCGTATCGATAATTATCCTGATGTTCGCGCCCGAATTGAGCAACATATTAATGAGACAAAACGGCAAATCACATTGCTGGAAGAAATCCTCGACCGTAATGATATTTCTCGTTCGGTTTTAAAAGACTCAATGAGCAAAATGGCGGCGCTGGGTCAGTCCATTGGCGGCATGTTCCCGTCTGATGAAATCGTGAAAGGCTCCATCAGCGGCTATGTCTTCGAGCAGTTTGAAATCGCCTGTTATACCTCCCTGCTGGCGGCCGCTAAAAAAGCGGGCGATACCGCCTCAATCCCCGCGATTGAGACCATCCTCGCCGAAGAGCGCGAAATGGCCGACTGGCTGATTCGCCATATCCCGCAAACGACGGAACAGTTCCTGCTGCGTTCAGACGCGTCGGGTGTCGAAGCGAAAAAATAACCCACAGGAGAGTGCGCATGTTTCGACACGTTAAACAGTTGCAATACACGGTTCGCGTTGCTGAACCTAACCCAGGCCTGGCCAATCTTTTACTGGAGCAGTTTGGCGGGCCGCAGGGCGAGCTGGCCGCCGCCTGCCGCTACTTTACGCAAGGCCTGAGCGATGACGATCCGGGCCGTAAAGATATGCTGATGGATATCGCTACCGAGGAGTTAAGCCACCTCGAAATCATCGGTACCCTGGTGGGAATGCTGAATAAGGGCGCGAAAGGCGCCCTGGCGGAAGGAGTGGAAAACGAGGCTGAGCTGTACCGGTCGATGACCGAAAATGGTAACGACAGCCACATCACCTCCCTGCTTTATGGCGGCGGCACCCCGCTGACCAACTCCGCGGGCGTCCCCTGGACGGCGGCCTACGTCGACACCATTGGCGAGCCAACGGCGGACCTGCGTTCAAACGTGGCAGCAGAAGCCCGGGCGAAGATTATCTACGAGCGGCTGATCAACGTGACCGACGATCCCGGCGTCAAGGATGCGCTGGCATTCCTGATGACCCGTGAGGCGGCGCATCAGCTCTCCTTTGAGAAGGCGCTGCAGTCCATCCGTAATAACTTCCCACCGGGAAAACTGCCGCCAATCGAGGAATTCACCAACAAGTACTACAATATGTCTGAAGGTGGAGAGGTTCGCGGAAGCTGGAACAGCGATAAACATTTCGATTACGTTGAGTCCCCCCAGCCTGCGGTTGACGGCGGAGATGGCAGCGCAAGCGTGACGCTCACGACCGAACAGGCAACCCTGGTTAAGGCGATGTCTGCCCGCACGAAGTCCGATCCACACGCCGACCCTTTGACCGGCGCCGAGCTGGGCGCAGGTAAGAAAAAACCGTAATCGGTTTTGCCAGGCAGCCTGAACTGCCTGGCAATTCTCGTGCCCCATCGTTTCAGAGGTACGGACCATGTTCGAACTCGATGCATTTCATCTGGCCAGAATTCAGTTCGCTTTTACCGTCTCGTTCCATATCCTTTTTCCCGCCATCACCATCGGGCTCGCCAGCTATCTGGTGGTGCTGGAAGGGATGTGGTTGCGCACCAGAAACGACGTCTGGCGATCGCTTTATCATTTCTGGCTCAAGATCTTTGCCGTTAACTTCGGTATGGGCGTCGTCTCCGGGCTGGTCATGGCGTACCAGTTTGGCACCAACTGGAGCGGATTCTCCCAGTTCGCGGGCAGTATTACCGGCCCACTGCTGACCTATGAGGTGTTAACCGCCTTCTTCCTGGAAGCCGGTTTCCTCGGCGTCATGATGTTTGGCTGGAATAAGGTTGGCCCGGGGCTGCATTTCTTCTCGACCTGCATGGTCGCACTCGGCACGCTGATGTCGACCTTCTGGATCCTCGCCTCCAACAGCTGGATGCACACACCGCAGGGCTTCACCATTCAGAACGGCCAGGTTATTCCGGAAGACTGGCTGGCGATCGTGTTTAACCCCTCCTTCCCGTACCGTCTGATCCATATGGCTATCGCCGCCTTCCTGAGCAGCGCCCTGTTTGTCGGCGCATCGGGCGCGTGGCATCTGCTGCGCGGTAACGATACCCCCGCCATCCGCACCATGTTTTCCATGGCGATGTGGATGGCGCTGCTGGTCGCTCCCATCCAGGCCGTCGTCGGCGATATGCACGGTCTGAACACGCTGGAGCACCAGCCGGCAAAAATCGCGGCCATTGAGGGGCACTGGGAAAACCCACCTGGCGAAGCCACCCCGCTGCTGCTGTTCGGCCTGCCGGATATGGAAGAGGAGCGTACCAAATACGGTCTGGAGATCCCCGCCCTCGGCAGCCTGATCCTGACCCACAGCCTGGATAAACAGGTTCCGGCCCTGAAAGATTTCCCGAAAGAGGATCGTCCTAACTCCACCATCGTCTTCTGGTCGTTCCGCATCATGGTCGGGATGGGCCTGCTGATGATTACGCTGGGTCTAATCAGCCTCTGGCTGCGCTATCGTCATCGACTGTTTCACTCTCGCCCGTTCCACTGGTTTGCGCTCTGTATGGGGCCTGCCGGTCTGCTGGCGCTGCTCGCCGGCTGGGTAACCACCGAAGTGGGCCGTCAGCCGTGGGTCGTCTACGGCTATCTGCGCACGGTCGATGCGGTATCGCTGCACAGCACCCTGCAGATGAGCATCAGCCTGCTGGCGTTCATCGTCGTCTACTCGTCGGTGTTTGGCGTGGGCTATGTTTATCTCATCCGGCTGATTAAGAAAGGCCCTCAGCCTGTTGCCACGCTGACGTCAAACACGTCGGGCACGCCTGCCCGTCCGCTGTCTGCCGCGGAGTCTGTTCCGGAAGAGGAGAGGATCTGATGGGCGTCGATATCTCAGTGATCTGGTTTGCCATCATCGTGTTCGCCACACTGATGTACATCATCATGGATGGCTTTGATTTGGGGATTGGCCTGCTGTTTAACTTCGTCGGCGACGCCAGAGAGCGCGACGTGATGGTTAACAGCGTAGCGCCCGTCTGGGACGGCAACGAAACCTGGCTGGTTCTCGGCGGCGCGGGCCTCTTCGGCGCGTTTCCGCTGGCCTATGCGGTGATTATTGATGCGCTGACCATTCCCCTCACCGCCATGCTGATCGGCCTTATCTTTCGCGGCGTCGCCTTTGAGTTCCGCTTCAAAGCCACGCCCTCCCACCGCAAATTCTGGGACTACTCTTTTGCCGGCGGCTCCCTGCTCGCCACCTTCAGCCAGGGAGTGGTCGTGGGCGCGGTGATTAACGGCTTCGACGTGGAGGGTCGGCGGTTTGTTGGCTCGGCGCTGGACTGGCTTACACCGTTCAACCTCTTCTGCGGTATCGGGCTGGTTGTCGCCTACACCCTGCTGGGCACCACGTGGCTGATTATGAAAAGCGAAGGCGCCCTGCAGGCCCGCATGCGCGAGCTGACCCGCCACGTGCTGCTGGCGCTGGTGGTGGTTATCGCGGTGGTCAGCATCTGGACGCCGCTCGGCTGGCAGTACGTGGCCGAACGCTGGTTTACCCTGCCCAACTTCTTCTGGTTCCTGCCGGTGCCGCTGCTGGTGGGGCTCTTCAGCGTGCTGATCTGGCGCCTGACCCGCAACCCGGACAGCCACTCGCGCCCCTTCCTGCTGACGCTGGGGCTAATCTTCCTCGGGTTCAGCGGGCTCGGTATCAGCCTGTGGCCCAATATTATTCCGCCGCGCATCACCCTGTGGGAAGCCGCGGCACCGCCCGCCAGCCAGCTGTTTATGCTGGTCGGGACGTTGCTCATTATTCCGGTGATTCTGGTGTACACCGCCTGGAGCTATTACGTCTTTCGGGGCAAGGTTTCTGATACAGAAGGTTACCACTGAGGTGCAGGATGGCAGGCTGGCATACACGGGCCATTATTTACCAGATTGATACCGCGCTCTTTTATGATTTAAACGGCGATGGCTGCGGGGACATCGCCGGGATCGCGGCCAAGCTGCGTTATATTCGCCGCATGGGCGCGACGGTTATCTGGATCACCCCGTTTTATCTCACCCCTTTTCTTGATGAAGGTTACGACGTCAGCGACCATCTCCAGGTGGATCCCCGCTTCGGAAAGCTGGCCGACATCATCGCCTTTATCGAGCAGGCCCGGGAGCTGGGCATGCAGGTCATTATTGAGCTGCTGATCCAGCATACCTCGGACGCCCATCCCTGGTTCCAGCAGGCCCGTCGCAACCCGGCGTCACCGTATCGTGATTACTATCTCTGGTCGGATAATGACGACGACGATACGCCCCCGATGTTCCCCGGCGTGGAAAAGAGCATCTGGAGCTGGGATGACGAGGCGGGACAATACTATCGGCACATGTTCTATCGCCACGAGCCGGATCTGAATCTGACCTCTCCCGCGGTACTAAAAGAGATTGAGAACATCATTCTTTTCTGGCTCAAGCTGGGGGTGTCGGGATTCCGCCTGGATGCCGCGTCCCATCTTACCACCCAGGCAGGAAACGGTGATGAGAAAAAGGGGTTGTGGATCCTCGAGCATATGCGCCGTCTGATTGAGCAGCACAATCCGGACGCAATCCTTCTGGGGGAAGTTGATGTCGAGGTGGAAACCTATCGGGACTATTTTGGCAACAATGACCGGCTGAATCTGGTCCTCAATTTCTGGCTTAACAAGTATTTCTACGTCAGCCTGGCCCGGAAGAGCGCCCGCCCGCTGCGCAACGCGGTGAAGAAAATGATCGTCCCGCCGGATTCATGCTGTTTCGCCAACTGGCTGCGCAATCATGACGAGCTGGATCTGGAAGGCATCTCTCAGAAAGATAAACAGTTTGTTCTCGACACCTTCGCCCCTGACGAAGAGATGAACGTCTACCAGCGCGGGATCCGCCGCCGCCTGGCACCGATGCTCAATGGCGATCGGAAGCGGCTGGCGTTCTGCCACGCGGTGCTCTTTTCCCTGCCAGGCGTCCCGGTGATGCGCTATGGCGATGAGATAGGCATGGGCGACGATCTGGAGCTGGAGGAGCGCTACGCTGTCCGCACCCCGATGCAGTGGGCCGGATCGCAGGGGGGCGGTTTTTCCGCGGCGGATCCGCAGCGTTTTATTGCCCCAATCATCGACCACGGTCCGTACCGCTATCAAAAGGTGAACGTCGCCGATTCGCTGCTTCACCGCAATTCGCTGCTGCACCGGATCATTGATATTGCCAATACCCGCTCGGAGTTTCCTGAAATTGCCGTGGCGCCGTTTCGGCTTATCACCCTCGATCATGACGCGGTACTGGGCCTCTATTATGAGACCGACGAGCGCAGCATCCTCACCTTCGTTAACTTTAGCGACCAGCCGGTGCAGTTTACGGCGAAGGGGATCCGCAACGCCACCTGGACTGCCTGCCTCGCAGACAAGCGCTACGATGACGCCCTGATTTGCGGTAAAACCGTTGAGCTCACGCTTGGCGGCTACGGTTATCGCTGGTTCTGGACGCACCGCAGCGCGCTGCGCTGATTACCGCTTCCGGCGGGTGAGCAGACGTGTGACCACAATCCCCGCCACCGCGAGGGCACCTAACGCCACTTTGCCCGGCATACCGGAGGTCACCGACGACGCGCGGGTTTTCGCCTCGTCAGTAAAACGACCATGAATTTTGTGCAGATCGTTAACCGGTTGATCGAGATAGTCCTGGCGATCCGGTGCGTTCAGGTTGTCGGTCATCTGCCCTTCCCAGGCTTTTTTCACCATCAGCCGGTCAAGAAAACCGGGGAAGAAGAACTGCCCGACAATCGACTGGATGGTACTGCCGCCGACCCACAGCTCCCGAACCGGTTTTTGTGCGACCCGGAAAATGGCGCTGGCGGCCACTTCAGGCTCAAACACCGGCGGCACCGGGCGCATCGCCCAGGCGAACTTATTGCGCGCCCATTCGAACTGCGGCGTATTGAGCCCCGGCATCTGCACCATCGAAAGCTGTACCCGGCTGTTCTCATGCATCAGCTCGGTACGCACCGCGTCGGTAAAGCCGCGGATCGCCGCTTTGGCACCGCAGTAGGCTGACTGCAGCGGGATGGATCGGTACGCCAGCGCCGAGCCGACCTGGATAATCACGCCCCTGTCACGGGGAACCATCAGCTCAAGGGCGGCGCGCGTGCCGTTGACAAAGCCGAGGTACGTCACCTCCGTCACGCGACGAAACTCATCCGGTGTCAGGGTGCGAAACGGTGCCAGCACCGCCCCCATGGCATTATTCACCCAGACATCAATCGCGCCGAGGCGATACTCAATCTCGTTGGCGGCATCCACCACCGCCTGACTGTCGGCGACGTCCGCCTGCACGGCGTGGGCATTGACGCCAAACCGCCGCAGCTCCTCCTGCGTGGAGTGCAGGCTGGCTTCATCGCGGGCGATAAGCCCGACGTCGTAACCTGCCCTGGCAAAGTGCAGCGCCGTGGCTTTTCCCACGCCCGCGGTTCCGCCGGTAATCACGATGACTGCCATATAACCTCCCCCTGCGTTCAGCCTTTATTGCCGTCGGATAACAGGCTCACCAGTTCAGCCAGTGAAAATTGCACCGCCTTTTCCACCACGTCCTGACAGTCGCCGGAGAACAGCACGGTGCGGGTGTGCGTCTGGCCACGGATATTCCAGCCGAAACAGACCGTTCCCGCCGCCGTGCCATCGTCGCCCCCTTCAGGGCCTGCGTAGCCGCTGATGGCAATGCTAATATCCGCCTGGGCGATGTCGCGGATACTGGCAGCCATCTCGGTGACCGTCTGTTCACTGACGGCGGTATACCGCTCAAGCGTCTGCTGGCTTACGCCGAGGATCCGCTCTTTTGCGCCATCGCTGAACACCACCAGACCGACATCATAAAAATCGGCGGTGTTCTCTTCTGCGCAAAGCGCCACCGAGAGCTTTCCCCCGGTGCAGGATTCCGCCGTGGTTAAGCGAAGCCCGAGATCGGTTAATTTGCTCGCCACCTTTTTTGTCAGTTCACCCACCGTGTAATGGTTATCGTGCAAAAGATTGCTCATCTTGCCGCCTCTTATTTCTCGAAAGGAATGATTGAAATATGTCCATTGCGTTCAAGTATGGCATATTTAATTTCGCTCATTTCAGTAATACCATTATTCTGACGCGCTGATACCAGAATATCATCGCAGGAGACATCGACTTTTTTAAGTTTATCCGCTAAGGGGATGCCGTTTTCCACCAGAATCACGGGGGTGCCATCAAGAATATTTTCTACAGGCGAAAAATATTTCTTCATTAACCCGAAAATAATATCCACTACCACCAGGGTAGTAATCGTAATCATCGCACCGGTGACCGAAAAATCCTCGCCAAGAAGCGCCTGCTGTGTGGCTTCACTAATTATCAGAAGCAGGATGAGATCGAAGCTGGTCATCTGCAACAGCGCGCGTCGCCCGGCCACTTTAAATACCACCACGAGGAACAGATAAATCGCCAGCGCACGAAAGACCATATCCATATCAGCCTCCTACGGGTAAATAAATTGCCAGATGTTAATCTCCGGCCCGTTGTTTACGCGGATGACCGAGTTCCATTTGCCGGCCCGGGACGGTGTGGTGAAGAGTAATACCGAAAAGGTGTCTGTCTTTTTCAGGTTGTGATAAACAAAATAGAGGCTGTTGCCGTGGCTGAACATGCTGTCCGGCTGAGGCCAGACGCTGCCAGGCTCATAGGCATCGCTGCTCTCGCTGGTGATGCTGAGGGTATAGGTCCCCTCCGTTTTCACCGGAAACGCGAGCTGCATCCGTGTCTCCGTCTCCCGTCGGCCAAAGCGCTCATAATTGATGGTCAGGGATTTATCGGCATTTGTCTTCGCCGTATCGCTAACCACTCCGCTTGAAAACAGACCGGCAATGGCCGCGACGATAATACCTAAAAGAACAATAAACCCTACCTGACGAAACGCGTATTCAAACGTCAGCAAGCGATAACTTTCATCTATCCCGGGTAACTTTTCATTTTCACGCTTCATGGCCATCGTCACCGTTTCGCTTATTATCCGATAATTTTGATTTCTAACGCGAATGTTTTTAGGACTTATCACATTTGCCACCTAAAGGAATAGCAACAATACTTAATAAGTCAAGACACCTAAAATGAAGGATATCCGATGAAATTATCGCTTATTTCCGCTTTTTTAATATTTCTGGTTCCGGCCGTATGGGCAGATAATAACGGCGGGTTACAAAAAGATGAAGCACCACCGCCACCGCACGCACTTGATAGCGGATATCGCGGAACCGATGACGCGCGAATTATGACCATCGATCAGGCAAAACAGCTCCACGATGGTGCAACCATTTCCTTGCGCGGTAATCTTATTGATGGTAGCGGCGATAAGTTTGTATTTCAGGATAAAACCGGAAAAATCGACGTTATTATTCCCCAGGCAGTCTTCGACGGCAGAACGGTAAAACCCGACCAGATGATCAGTATCAACGGTTCGCTTGATAAAAAATCATCCCCTGCCGTCGTCCGTGTTGATCGTTTGCAGAAATAATTCAGCGAAGCGTTAACGCTGCATCTATCCATCAAATCTCACCCCTTGGCTTAAGGAGTCAGCTATGAGTGATACACAACGTACGAACGCTTACCCGCAACCCCCGTTCCCGGAACAGCCGCAAACGCCGCCGGGACTGGCATCTGAAATGCAACCTGTACCCGACCACGGGGAGAAAAGCTACAAAGGGCATGGTCGCCTTGCCGGTAAAAAAGCGCTGATAACCGGTGGGGATTCCGGTATCGGTCGCGCGGTGGCGATTGCCTATGCCCGTGAAGGCGCTGACGTGGCCATCAACTACCTGCCTGAAGAAGAAAAAGATGCCGCTGAGGTCATCGACCTGATTAAAGCGGAGGGCCGCACCGCCGTGGCGCTGCCGGGCGACGTGCGGGATGAGACCTTCTGCCAGAACCTGGTTGAGGAAGCCGTTGCGAAACTGGGCGGTCTGGACATTCTGGTGAACAACGCGGGTCGTCAGCAGTTCCGGGAATCCCTTGAGGAGCTGACTACCGAAGACTTTGACGCGACGTTCAAAACCAACGTTTACGCGCCTTTCTGGATCACCAAGGCGGCGCTGCGCCATCTGAAAGCGTCGTCCGTCATCATTAATACCTCCTCCGTGCAGGCGGTGAAACCCAGCCCCGTGCTGCTGGATTATGCCCAGACCAAAGCCTGTCTGGCGGTATTTACCAAATCCTTAGCCAAACAGCTCGGCCCGAAAGGCATTCGCGTCAACGCGGTCGCCCCCGGCCCTTACTGGACGGTACTGCAATCCAGCGGCGGCCAGCCGATGGAAAAAGTGAAGGAGTTCGGGGGAGATACGCCGCTGGGGCGTCCGGGTCAGCCCGTCGAGATTGCCCCGCTGTACGTCACGCTGGCCTCGGACGAATGTTCATTTACCTCCGGTCAGGTATGGTGTTCTGACGGCGGTGATGGCGTGATCTAAACCTGTTTCCCTTTCCCACCCAGCAATGAGCAATAAATGAACAAGGACGTTCGCTTATCTGATCCTGCCGAAAAACATGTTGTAACTCAAACAGATCAAATGTTAAAAATATTTTGCTATCAAGTTATCAAAATTAAACAACTTAACTTGTCACCCGCATCGCTCTGTTTTTAACATCGCCTATGGAAAAAAATGGTCTGTTCAGTCAGCGCATACGCTTGCGCCATTTGCATACATTTGTGGCCGTCGCTCAACAGGGAACACTGGGGCGTGCGGCTGAAACCCTTAACCTGAGCCAGCCCGCGCTCTCCAAAACCCTTAATGAACTGGAACAGCTGACCGGTGCCCGTCTTTTTGACCGCGGTCGGTTAGGGGCACAGCTTACTCTCGTGGGCGAACAGTTCCTGACGCACGCGGTGAAAGTCCTGGATGCGCTCAATACCGCAGGCCAGTCCCTGCACCGAAAAGAAGAGCAAACCCACGAGGTCGTGCGCGTGGGTGCGCTGCCAACCGCCGCGCTGGGCATTCTCCCTCCGGTTATTGGCCAGTTCCACAAGCAACAGCGGCATACCACGCTTCAGGTTGCCACCATGAATAACACCATGTTGCTCGCCGGGTTGAAATCGGGCGAACTGGATCTCGGCATCGGTCGGATGTCCGACCCCGAACTGATGGTCGGTCTTAACTACGAATTGTTATTCCTGGAATCGCTGAAGCTGGTGGTACGTCCCGATCATCCTCTGCTGCAGGACACCGTCACCTTAAGCCGCGTCATGGAGTGGCCGGTGGTGGTTTGCCCGAAAGGGACCGTCCCGCGCCAGGCCGCCGAAACCTTGCTGCAGATGCAGGGGTGTACGCTCCCTTCAGGGTGTATCGAAACGCTCTCGGCCTCGCTGTCGCGCCAGCTCACGCTGGACTATGACTACGTCTGGTTCGTCCCCTCCGGGGCGGTGAAAGATGATTTGCGGCAGGGAACATTGACCGCCCTGCCGATAACCTCTCCCGGCGCCGGTGAACCTATCGGTATTTTAACCCGGGTGGATACCCCGCTTTCCACCGGCGCGCAGACGCTGCTGAGCGCGATTCGTAAATCGATGCCGGTTTAATACCCCCCTCACGCTGACCCTCTCCCCTAAGGGGAGAGGGAACAGTCCTCTGCGCTAATCAAATAATGCGGAATAAATCATTAACAATTGCGTAAAACAATTTAACAGTTTTATCATAGCCGCGAATTCACCAAATGGTTCGCAAACGGTTTGATAAAAACGAATTCACCTGTATCAATCAGCAATCCCACCGCATTTATTACCCAACTGGTACATACCCGACACAGCGGGGGATCTAAAGGAGAGAGAAATGGCATTTGGCAGCGCGCCACGTGGAATACCGCGTATTCTGCAGTGGTTTCTTGCCGGACTGATGATGCTCATCGGTCTGGCCGTCGGCGGTCTGGGCTTTAAGCTCGCCACCGTGGGCGGAAGTGGTTACTTCCTGATGATGGGTGTGGCGATGTTGATTGCCGCAGTCCTGATTTTCCTCAACCGCAGCAGTGGGATCGTGCTTTACGCCATCGCGTTTATCGCCTCGCTGTTCTGGGCAGTAAGCGATGCAGGCTGGGATTTCTGGCCGCTCTTCTCCCGCCTGTTTACCTTTGCAGTGCTGGCGTTCCTCTGTGCCGTCGTCTGGCCTTTCCTGCGTACAGCCAACCACCGCACGGCGAATAAGGCGCCTGCGTTTGGCGTTGCGGCGCTGCTCGCGGTGGCTATGCTGGTCAGCCTGGGCTGGATGTTCAAGCCGCAGACCCTCGTGGCGGCAAACGAGCCCGTTCCGGTTAAACCCGTCGCACCCGGCGAGCAGCAAAAAAACTGGGAGCACTGGGGCAACACCACGCACGGCGACCGCTTCGCCGCGCTGGACCAGATTAACAAGCAAAACGTCAACGACCTGAAGGTCGCCTGGATTGCGCACACCGGCGATATTCCGCAGAGCAACGGCTCCGGCGCGGAAGATCAGAACACGCCATTGCAGGTTGGCGACACGCTCTATGTGTGTACCCCGTACAGCAAAGTGCTGGCCCTGGACGTGGATTCCGGAAAAGAAAAATGGCGCTACGATCCCAAAGCCACGGCGCCTAACTGGCAGCGCTGCCGCGGTCTGGGCTATTTTGAAGATCGCTCAAACGTGACAACGTCACAGACAGAGATACAGCCAGCGGCCTGCTCTCGCCGCCTGTTCCTGCCGACCACCGATGCTCGCCTGATTGCCATCAATGCGGATACCGGCAAGGTCTGTGAAGACTTTGGCGACCATGGCACCGTTGACCTGAGCGTCGGCATGGGCGAGATCAAGCCGGGCTATTATCAGCAGACCTCCACGCCGCTGGTTGCCGGGAATGTCGTCGTGGTCGGCGGTCGCGTCGCGGATAACTACTCCACCGGCGAACCGCCGGGCGTGGTGCGCGCGTATGACGTTCACACCGGTAAACTGGCCTGGGCGTGGGATCCGGGTAATCCGAACCTGACCGGCCTGCCGCCGGAAGGCCAGACCTACACCCGCGGTACGCCGAACGTCTGGTCAGCGATGTCCTACGACGCCAAACTGAACCTGATCTACCTGCCCACCGGCAACGCCACGCCAGACTTCTGGGCAGGTGAACGCACCGCGCTGGACGACAAGTACAGCTCGTCCATCGTCGCCGTCGACGCGGCCACCGGTCAGGTCCGCTGGCATTTCCAGACCACTCACCACGACCTGTGGGACTTTGACCTGCCTTCCCAGCCGCTGCTGTACGATCTGCCAGACGGTAAAGGCGGCACCACGCCTGTGCTGGTACAGACCAGCAAGCAGGGCATGATTTTCATGCTTAACCGCGAAACCGGTAAGCCAGTGGCGAAGGTTGAGGAACGTCCCGTTCCGGCGGGCAACGTTGAAGGTGAACGCTACTCTCCGACCCAGCCGTACTCCGTTGGTATGCCAATGATAGGCAACCAGACGCTCACCGAGTCTGATATGTGGGGGGCGACGCCTGTTGACCTGCTGCTGTGCCGCATTCAGTTTAAGGAGATGCGTCATCAGGGTGTCTTCACCCCGCCTGGCCTCGACCGTTCCCTGCAGTTCCCCGGCTCTCTCGGTGGGATGAACTGGGGCAGCGTCTCCATTGACCCGAACAACAGCCTGATGTTCGTCAACGACATGCGCCTGGGTCTGGCAAACTACATGGTGCCGCGCGCTAAGGTGGCGAAAAACGCCAGCGGCATTGAGATGGGGATTGTCCCGATGGACGGCACACCGTTCGGTGCGATGCGCGAGCGCTTCCTGTCACCGCTGGGCATTCCGTGTCAGAAACCGCCGTTTGGCACCATGTCGGCGGTTGACCTGAAATCCGGCAAGCTGGTGTGGCAGGTTCCTGTCGGCACGGTGGAAGATACCGGCCCGCTCGGCATTCGCATGCACATGCCCATCCCGATCGGGATGCCGACGCTGGGTGCGTCGCTGTCAACGCAGTCCGGCCTGCTGTTCTTTGCCGGCACGCAAGATTTCTACCTGCGCGCGTTTGATACCGCCACCGGGAAAGAGATCTGGAAAGACCGCCTGCCGGTCGGCAGCCAGTCCGGCCCGATGACCTACGTGTCGCCGAAAACGGGTAAACAGTACGTTATCATTAACGCCGGTGGCGCACGCCAGTCGCCGGATCGCGGTGATTACGTTATCGCGTACGCGTTACCCGATAAGCAGTAACAGATAAAAAAAGGGACCGAAAGGTCCCTTTTTGTAGGCCATACGTAGGTCGGGTAAGCGAAGCGCCACCCGACACTGCTGGCGACTCAGAACGTCTCCCAGTTATCTCCGGAAACCGCTGCCGCGGGGCGCAACGGCGCACTCTTCGCCACCGGCGCAGAGGTTGCCGCGCGGCCCGGCTTCGCGCCGCTCAGACGAAACGCGCCGACCGCCTCGGTCAGACGTGCGCCCTGTTCTTCCAGAGACGCCGCCGCAGCAGAGGCTTCTTCCACCAGCGAGGCGTTCTGCTGGGTCACTTTATCCATCTCAGAAATCGCCTGGCTGACCTGCACGATACCGCGGCTCTGCTCATCGGACGCGGCGGCGATCTCCAGCATGATGTCGGTAACGCGTTTCACCGCTTCGACAATTTCGTTCATGGTATTACCGGCGGCAACCACTTCACCGGAGCCCTGGTCAATCAGCGAAACCGATTCGTTGATCAGGCTTTCGATCTCTTTTGCGGCATTCGCACTGCGGCTTGCAAGCGTTCGGACTTCGCTTGCCACCACGGCAAAACCGCGCCCCTGCTCGCCCGCACGCGCGGCTTCTACCGCCGCGTTCAGCGCCAGGATATTGGTCTGGAACGCAATGCTGTTAATGACCGCGGTAATCTCGGAAATCTTCTTCGAACTGCTGGAGATATTGCCCATGGTTTTGACCACCCCGGAGACCATCTGACCGCCGCGGCTGGCTTTCCCGGAGGCATCTTCCGCCAGCTTGCTGGCATGGTGGGCGTTATCGGCGTTCTGTTTCACCGTCGCGGTCAGCTGTTCCATGCTGGCGGCGGTCTGCTCAATGGCCGCCGCCTGCTGCTCGGTACGGGAAGAGAGATCGGTATTACCGGCTGAAATCTCGCTGGTGCCGCGGTAGATCTCCTCCGCCCCCTGACGGACGGTACCGACGGTGTTTTCAAGGGAGTGCTGCATGGTTTGCAGATCGCGCGTCAGGCGGCCAATTTCGCTGCGTCCGGCCACGTCGTCCGGCATCGTCAGGTCGCCTTTGGCGATATTTTCGATGCGTTTTGCGGCACGCTGCAGCGGGTTGATCACCGTGCGGCGCAGTACAACAAAGGTCATCGCCGTCAGCACCAGTGCCAGCGCAAACGCGCCGACCATAAACATCAGCCCCAGCTGCGTGCGGCTGTGCGCCTGTGCCGTTAGCGCATTGGCGCGATCGGTACGGATCTTAATCGCCTTCAGCAACACGGCGTTGTAGGCGTCATCCAGCGGACGCGCCGTTTCGTTCTCGTGGTTGATGATGGCCTCGAACATGCCGTTTTTGGCAAATTTGACCATCGGCTGCAGGCCCGCGATATAGGCGTCGTAGCGCGCTTTCAGGTCAGCATCCAGCGCTTCGTCGGCAGAGGTGCGCACGGAACGGTTCATGTAGGCGGTAAAGCTATCCTGGGACTGCTTAATCCGCGTTTCCGCCTCGCGGATGTTCTGCTTCATGGCATCCATCTCTGCGATACGGCTGGCCGCACCGGCGTGGATCATGTTGATGCGCGCCGTTCGCAGATGGTTTGAGCTGTTCGACAGCCCCATACGCACCTGAATTTCGGATGTAACATCCTGCTGATCGTTATCGGCCTGTAGCAGGAAATACCCTGCCAGACCCGAGCTCAAGGCAAAAAGCAGAATAATGCCACCGAGAATGGAGGAAAACAGCGGAACCAGCCTGATGTGATGCAAGAAGCTCAGCTTGCGCTGCGCCGGCATCGAAGTAGTGTTGTCCATGACCGTCGACTCTCTTGTAGGTAAGATGCGTAAAAACACGCCTGTCAGATAGTCATCGGCACGGCAGAGATTTAGATTACGGCTAAAAACGCCGCACTGGTCACACTTTAGAGAAGAATATTAAAGCAACGCCAGCGGCGGAAAACCGCTGGCAGAAGAGTTACTTGTCGCCGAAATGAATCACGGTACGGATAGATTTTCCTTCGTGCATCAGATCGAACGCTTCGTTGATCTGCTCCAGCGGTAAACGGTGGGTAATAAACGGGTCGAGCTGGATCTTGCCGACCATGGCGTCTTCAACCATCCCCGGAAGCTGGGTACGGCCCTTCACGCCGCCAAAGGCGGAACCGCGCCACACGCGCCCGGTGACAAGCTGGAAGGGACGGGTTTTGATCTCCTGGCCTGCACCGGCCACGCCAATGATGATGCTCTCGCCCCAGCCTTTGTGGCAGCACTCAAGCGCGGAGCGCATAACGTTAACGTTGCCGATACATTCGAAGCTGAAGTCAACGCCGCCGTCGGTCATCTCGACGATGACGTCCTGAATCGGCTTGTCGTGATCTTTCGGGTTCACAAAATCGGTCGCCCCCATTTCACCCGCCAGTTTGAATTTCTCCGGATTGGTGTCGACCGCGATGATGCGACCGGCTTTCGCCTGAACCGCGCCCTGAATCACCGCCAGACCGATGCCGCCAAGCCCGAACACCGCCACGGTGTCGCCTTCTTTCACTTTTGCCGTGTTATGCACCGCGCCAATGCCGGTGGTGACACCGCAGCCCAGCAGGCAGACTTTATCCAGCGGCGCCTGCGGATTCACCTTCGCCAGCGAGATCTCCGCGCAAACGGTGTATTCGCTGAAGGTGCTGGTGCCCATGTAGTGATAAACAGGCTCGCCATTGTACGAGAAACGGGTGGTACCGTCCGGCATCAGCCCTTTCCCCTGGGTGGCGCGAACTGCCTGGCAGAGGTTGGTTTTACCGGATTTACAGAACTTACATTCGCCGCATTCCGCCGTGTACAGCGGGATCACGTGATCGCCTGGTTTCAGGCTGGTCACGCCCTCGCCCACTTCCACCACAATCCCGCCCCCTTCATGGCCGAGCACCGCCGGGAACACGCCTTCCGGATCGTCACCGGACAGCGTAAACGCATCGGTATGGCATACGCCGGTATGGGTGATTTTGATCAGCACTTCGCCTTTTTTTGGCGGCGCGACGTCGATTTCAACGATTTTGAGCGGCTGGCCGGGTCCAAATGCAACTGCAGCGCGAGATTTCATATTGTCTTCCCTTATTGTGAGGTGTGTGGGTTTATTTTAGATAAGCGCGCAGCAAATGGCCGACTTCCGCCATGCGTACGGCTCGCTGATCCGGCGTGGTTTCTCCCGTCACCAGCTCATCTTTGAGGTGAATTTCGACCATTTCGCCCATCAGGCCATTGGCAGCCCCGCGCACGGCGGCAATTTGCTGCAGAATGGCCAGACAGGGATCGCCCGACTCCAGCGCGCGTTCAAGGGCCTCAACCTGGCCCCGAATGCGACGGACGCGGGTAAGAATACGTTTTTTATCTTCGGGTGAATGCGGCATGCGCCCTCCTGATACTATAGGGGGGTATTGTATCTTTCAAAGCAACTTTATGTAAACATTAAGTTTTATATGGTTATCAGATATTTACGCGGTTTACACAAAAGGTACTATCGGACAAAAAGGACTTTTTAACGCCCGCAAAATGCCCACAAACGGTATTTTGCCCCCAAATTTGCCCCCTTTCAGCCCTTCACATCACGTGATTATCGTCAAATTCCATTGTTCGTATGTCATTCACCACGTGAAAAATCGCGCCCAAATTCCCGTCATCAACATTTTTATGCTACACATTGCTACGTTCAGAACGCATCGTTGCTGATTTGTCACATAATTAAAATTGATAGTTTAACCAGTCTTCCCTTATCTATTATCATTACGTCAACAAGCATTCATAAGGGAGTAAGGGATTGCAGATTTGTATGATGGACTATGGACGGCTGTCGTCTGATGGTAAAACCCTCAAGCTGAATTGTTACGGCGTTGGCTCGTTTGATGTTCTCTCAGGTGTCGAACGTTATATAAACAACCCAAACTGTTCTGATATCGAAAAAGCAGCTATTCCACCTGGAACCTACTGGATTGTCGACCGCCCGACAGGCAGTGTCGCAAACCAGATCAGAGCTGAATTTATCGATTTCGTACATATGTATAAAAACCACCATTCTGAATGGTTCGGTTTGTACAGTGCGCAAACCATGAGCGATCACGTATACGTCAATGGTGCGCGACGTGGTAGTTTCAGGCTTCATCCTCTAAACACTGATGGCTCTGGTGTTTCATGGGGTTGTATCACTCTTTACAGTGCCGCCGACTTCCAGGTTCTACGTAATGCTTTACTCAATCGAAAAAAGGTATTGGTGCCTGGTGGCAAAGGATTAATGGCATATGGTCGTGTTGATGTACGTGGTATCCCTGATTTCAGTAAATGTGGTGTAAGATGAAAGTAATAATATTCCTTGCGTTACTGATCGTCTGTTTTGTCATAATCCCGGATGCCTGGATTAATAATATTATTATGCAGCACATCCAGATATCAGGTGATGGTGAAGAGGCAATGAACACCTATGAATTTACCGCAATACTTATTAAGTTTGGTATTTCGACCGTAGTTTCTTTAGTTTTGCTCTTACTTCCTAAACTCTTTAAAAGATAATGATATAAGGCCTGCTAAAATTATACAGGCCTGCCCCACTAACTAAACGTTAACGGCTCGCCATAACCGAACACGGAAGCGATAAATTAAAAAAAAACCAATTCGGTAACATTTAGCTTGTGGTGTATCTGGGGGATTGAATTCTTGCGTCGCACCTTTTACTGAACATTAAATATTACGAGTTGAGTTCTCTGCTTTTGCTAAACTGTATAACTCATCTTGTAATTTATTAAGCGCGTTGTTTTCTTCACGCAGCATTTTGCCGTTGTTCTGCAATATTAAGTCGTTAAAGGAACCTGCCCCTCCAAAAATAGACCTGATACCTGACAATGCATGATCATAATCAGAGTCCAGGTGCTCGCGAAAATACATGAGTTTCTTTGACCAAACACTCTCATTACATGAAATTAGCAACTCAATGATTTTATTGAGTAAAACCTTGATATTTGATTTCATTTCCCCTCCCAAAAATTAACAGTCTCCACAGCTGGTATATTGCGATACCCTTGCTTGCCGGGTGGCGCTGCGCTTGCCTTGCCTATTCTCCCCTGCAAGCCTGCGCCAGCGTTTGCAGTTCTTCCTTAAGCCAGCGTGTCGCGCCCCGCTGACCGCTGCGTTTATGGGAGTAAATTTTCACCTCAAATCTTCGTATCGAGAAAGGTAAGTCAAAAATTTTGATATCCACTGCCGCCATCAGCTTCTCGGCCGCATACCGTGGAATGGCCATCAGTAGATCACTTTCCGCAACGATAAATGGCGCGCTGAGCATCGACGGCGTTTTGATCGCAATGTGTCGGGTATAGCCTAACTGCTCAAGCCGCACATCCAGAACACCCTGTTTCTCATTCCATGGCGTAACCACCAGATGTCGGGCCGCGAGATAATCCTCCAGCGTCAGCCGCGTTCGGTTCGCGCTGCTGATGACGACATACTCATCTTCAAACCAGCCAATCTCTTCCAGTTCCGGATGTCGGATATCCTCCGGCGTACTAAATCCCAGGGCCAGATCCACCTCGCCCGCCAGCAGTTCCGTCAGCGCCGGGCTGTGCGGCAGGTAGCGCAATTCAAAACGTAATCCCGGGGCAGACAGCTGCAGGGTGTGCATCAGGGCCGGGAAAATGCACAGCGCGGTAAAATCGGTAATCGCAATCTGTAAGGTCTCAGTACTACTGGGCGGGTCAAACGGCGGCTGCGGCGTTAACTCGTGGTTGAGGAACGATAAGGCGGAAGCAATGGAAGGTGCGAGTTGAGAGGCATACACGCTGGGGGACATGCGGTGCCCTTCGCGAAAAAAGAGCGGATCGTTCAGGGTCGTACGTAAACGCGACAGCGCATGACTGAGTGCGGACGTGCTCATCGCCAGCTCGTCAGCGGCCAGCCGAACGGAGCGGTGGCGATATATCGCATCAAAAACAGGCAGCAGGTTTAAATCAAGGCGTCTCAGGGCCGGATGCATAATATTCATCATTGGTTGATTTCATTGCACTTAATTCTTCGGACAATACTCCGTATGCTTAACGCCATCAATCAACACACAGGCAAAAATCAGGAAAAACCATGAATATCACCCTTCGCCAGGCCCGTCCCGACGATGCAGCGGCCATTTACGCCATGATCTATGAACTGGCAGTATATGAGAAAGCGCCGGAAGCCGTCGTCACCACCCCGGATGAGATCCGGGAAACACTCTTTGGCGAAGGCAGTAAAACCGAAGCGTTGATCGCTGAGTGTGAAGGACAAATTGCTGGCTATGCCGTGTTCTTCACCAGCTATTCAACCTGGCTTGGCCGCAACGGGATTTATATGGAAGATCTGTATGTTTCCCCGACGTATCGCGGCCTGGGTGCGGGAAAAGCACTGCTGAAACATATCGCGCAGCTCGCCGTACAACGGCAGTGCGGTCGCCTTGAATGGAGCGTGCTGGACTGGAACCAGCCCGCCATCGACTTTTACGTGAGCATTGGTGCACTGCCGCAGTCTGAGTGGGTGCGTTATCGTCTGGATGGCGAAGCGCTGCTGAAATTTGCCGAATAGCGGCGTCGCGTGTTGTGGCGTTTCAGGCACAGAGATATCCGAAAACAGCGGCATTGCGGGCCGAATTTAGCCCCGCGGGCTTCACATCTGTTAAGAGAGGCTATCCTTTACCTGTTAACAAAAGGAGGCACAATGTCTGATTTCGGTACTGATAAAAACACCCAGTTTGCTGAAGACAAAGCAAAAAATAAGCTTGATGAACTGACAGGTTCAGCACAGCAGCAGTTTGGTGAATTCGTGGATTCACCAAAGCATCAGGTAAAAGGTGCCGCTAAAAAATATGCCGCACAGGCCAGCGATGCCGTCTCGGATGTCACTGAAGCTGTCAGAAATAACCCCCTCACCGGCCTTATCGCCGCGGGAGCTGTGGGTATTGTGCTCGGCCTGTTGCTGGGTCGCAAATAATCAAAGGCCCTTCGGGGCTTTTTTTTCGCCCTCTTCCTGCCGCTCCCCCTTTCTCCTGTTTGCTCCCGACATCGTTCTTCCTTCTGCGTCAAAATGCTGTATTATGCAAACTATTGCGACATTTTGCAGGATTGCAGCCATGCACAAAACCGCTCGTCAACGCTACGTCCTCGATCTCCTCAGTGAGCAGGGCCAGGCCAGCATCACCGAACTGGCAGAGAAGCTGCAGGTTTCAGCAGACACCATCCGTCGGGATTTGACCGACCTGGAAAACCAGGGACTGGCGCAGAAAAACCACGGCGGGGCCATCGCCCTGAATCTCTCCGCCATGAATCGTCAGGGCCGCAACACGCTGCTGCCGGAAACTAAACAGCGCCTGGGTAAACAGGTCGCGCAGCAGGTTCCCCCGGGTTCCACCCTGTTTCTGGATGCCGGAAGCACGGTGATGGCAGTCGCCACTTTTCTTCAGGGACCGCTTACCGTCATTACCACGTCGCTTGATATCGCCCAGCATTTTAGCGAGCGGGAAGACATTGAACTGATCCTGCTCGGCGGGAAATGGGACCCAAAACAACGCCTGTTCGCCGGAAGCGCAACGTTGTCGCTGCTGTCCCGGTATCGGGCAGATATCGCCATTCTCGGCGCGTGCGCCATTCATGCCGAACTCGGTCTGAGTGCCGGTAAAGAAGCGGACGCCGAGGTTAAATGCGCGATGCTTGCCGCAAGCCATGCGCACTGGATTGTCGCCGACCATCTGAAAGTTAACCGCTGTGAACCGTATCTGGTCTCCGGGCTATCCGGCATTCAACAACTCTTTTTAGATCGTCCCTGGCCTGAGCTTGGGGACCCTGGCGCATTGCAGGTAACGGTGTGCGCGTAATAACGTGGAGAAGGTCATGAGTACAGTTAAAACAATCAACATTGCGCTGATCGGGTATGGTTTCGTCGGTAAAACGTTCCATGCTCCGCTGATCCAGTCTGTGGATGGCATCAGGCTGGCCGTGGTCTCTTCCCGGGATGAAGAGAAGGTGAAACGCGATCTGCCTGACGTGCAGGTGGTGGCCACGCCGGAAGAGGCGATTCAGCACCCGGACGTCGATCTGGTGGTGATCGCCTCCCCCAATGCCACGCATGCCCCGCTGGCAACCCTGGCCCTGAATTCAGGGAAACATGTGGTCGTCGATAAGCCCTTCACGCTTGATATGCAGGAAGCCCGGGATCTGATCGCCCTGGCGGATGAAAAGCAGCTACTGCTCTCCGTCTTCCACAACCGCCGCTGGGACAGCGATTTCCTCGGCATTAAGCAGATTATTGAGCAAGGCACGCTCGGCAAGGTTAAACATCTGGAGTCACATATCGACCGCTTCCGCCCGGAAGTGCGCGTGCGCTGGCGCGAGCAGAATGTCCCCGGGAGCGGTCTGTGGTTTGACCTGGGTCCGCATCTGATCGACCAGACGCTGCAGCTCTTTGGCCTGCCGCAGACGGTGCAGGGGAATATTGCAACGCTGCGCGACGGCGCAGAAGTTAACGACTGGGCGCACGTGGTCCTGAACTACCCGGAGCACAAGGTCATTCTGCACGCCAGCATGCTGGTGGCTGGCGGAACAGCACGCTTTGCCGTCCACGGGGACAAAGGCAGCGTAGTGAAAGCCCGAATCGACCAGCAGGAGGCGCAACTGCTGTCTGGCGTCATTCCAGGCAGTGAAGCCTGGGGGGAAGATAGTGACAGTATGGTGTTCTATGGGGCTGATGGCGCACCGCAGACGATTACCACGCCGAAAGGCGATCAGCGCCAGTATTACATCAACGTGCGTGATGCCCTGCTCGGGAAGATCGACAACCCGGTGCATCCGGTTGAGGCATTAGCGGTGATGGCGGTGCTGGAAGCGGCGGTGAAATCGTCGGAGACGGGGTCAACGCAGCCGCTGGCGTTAACGGCTGAAGAGCGTGCTCTGCTGGGTTAACAACAAGCCGGGTGGCGGCTACGATGCACATCCAGGCCGGGTAAGCGCAGCGCCACCCGGCAAGCGTTAAAGACTACTGACGCTTTTTCGGCATCATGCGAAGAAGCGTATTGTCTTTCCAGAAGTAGTGATGCATCAGCGCTGCGGCGGCATGCAGGCCAATCACAAAATAGCCCAGATTTGCCAGCGTCTCGTGCCACTCTTTCAGCGTATCCACCAGGTCAAAATTGGACTCTGCCGCATGCGGCATCGTCATGCCAAAAGCAAACCAGTCGCTCCCCCGGTTGTACATCATCACAATGCCAATCAGCGGCAGCGCAATAAACAGCAGATACACCACCAGATGCCCCAGATGGGACAGACCCGTCACCATCGCTTTTGGCTTCGGTTGAATCGGTGGCGCGCGGAATTTCAGACGCACCAGCAGACGTGCCACCATCAGCACCAGGATACTGATACCGCATGACACGTGGATCATATTAATCGTCGGGCGTGCGGTTCGGGGGAAGAAGCCTTTAAACTCCATCGCGCAGTAGGCGACGATGATTAACAGAAACACCAGCCAGTGAATCGCAATCTGCAGGCTTGTATATTTAGTACGCATGGGGATTTCCTGAAAAAAAACAGTCACCGCGCCAACATAATCTCCTTTCCTTAAAAATTCATTAACTTTACTGTATGGTTTTTCAAATACTTCCCCGCGCATGAAGCATCTTCAATTGCCGCCCTGCCCGTCATGGTCTAAGCCTGGATGAGTTCAAACTGTCGTACCGACACGTTTACAGGAGAACACCATGAGTAAAATTGGCATTAACGGATTCGGACGCATCGGACGTCTCGTCCTGCGTCGCCTGCTTGAAACCCAGGACAGCAACACCGTCGTCGCCATCAACGATCTTACCTCGCCCAAAGTGCTGGCCTATCTGCTCAGGCATGACTCTAACTACGGCGGTTTCCCGTGGAGCGTGGATTTCACCGAAGACGCGCTGATTGTGGATGGTAAAACGATCGCGGTATACGCCGAAAAAGAGGCCAGGCATATTCCGTGGAAAGCCGCCGGGGTGGATATTGTCGTGGAATGCACCGGTTTTTATACCTCTGAAGAGAAATCCCGGGCGCATCTGGATGCGGGTGCCAAAAAGGTGCTGATCTCCGCCCCTGCGGGTGAGATGAAAACCATCGTCTATAACGTAAACGACGATACCCTCGACGCCAGTGATACCATCATCTCCGTCGCCTCCTGCACCACTAACTGCCTCGCCCCGCTGGCAAAAGCCCTGCACGACGCCTTTGAAATTAAAGTCGGTACCATGACCACCATTCACGCCTATACCGGTACGCAGGCGTTGGTGGACGGTCCGCGCGGGAAAGATCTGCGCGCCTCGCGCGCCGCGGCAGAGAACATCATTCCACACACCACCGGGGCCGCAAAAGCCATTGGCCTGGTGATCCCGGCCCTGAGCGGTAAACTGAAAGGCCACGCCCAGCGCGTGCCGGTGAAAACCGGTTCGGTCACCGAGCTGGTCGCTATTCTGGGGAAAAAAGTGACGGTAGAGGAGATCAACGCCGCACTGAAAAAAGCAACCCAGGGCAACAAATCCTTTGGCTATACCGATGAAGAGATTGTGTCGTCAGATGTCATCGGCTCGCATTATGGCTCGGTATTTGACGCCACTCAGACGGAAGTCAGCGAGGCTGGCGATCTGCAGCTGGTGAAAGCGGTTGCCTGGTATGACAACGAGTATGGCTTTGTCACGCAGCTGGTGCGTACGCTGGACAAATTCGCAAAATTGTAAACACCGTGACGGATGGCGCGTCCATCCGTCGTAAATAAATATCACGGCACGATTTTTTTCTTTATCACCTCTTTTTGAGAGTGAAAATATTCACCCAACCTTTGAATCAACTAGAAGCCATCATTAAAACATCTTAAATCAAATTTTAAATATAGTTACTTTAACTCTATACACCGACTGAATAATATAATCACAGGACAGGCTATCATGCCTACAAAGACAAGCACCACATTGATATGTATTAAGGATCAACAATGAAAAAAGTCACTCTGGATAATAACCCGACCGGCAATTGTTGAATCAGGCGCGTGCGCCTCGTATATCACCTGTTGTAAGTATTTTTTCTTAAAAGTGATTTTATTTTTATTAAATATACAAAATATAAATTAATCAATATTGTTTTATGTTGATTTGTAAGGACGCCATCTGGCGGTTTCTTAACTGCATCACCTGAATGACATCAACACATGGAAGGATCAAGGATGAAAAAAATCATTCTGGCTACGGCCATCGCACTTTGCACCACCTCTGCTCTCGCAGCAGAAACCACCGTGATGAAGGTGGAGGGAACATTAACCAGCTCCACCTGTGATGTACAGATGGGGAATGGCGGTATTTTCGATTACGGTACGCTTATTATCAGGAACTTATCCGCTACCGCAAACAACAAATTTGCTCAGAGAGCGCTTCCGGTCACTATTACCTGTACGGCCCCCACCAAAGTGGGTTTCACTATGCTGGATAACCGCAGCGACAGCAATGCTCAGCTTCCGATTGATATTGCATATTTTAAAAACGTGACCTCTAAATATTACGGTTATGGCGTGGGGAAAACGAATGAGGGGGTCAAGATTGGCACCTACAGTTTGTGGTTGACCGGTTACACTGTAGATGGAAAAACGGGTGTCTCCGTTATTAACCACAGTAGAGACTGGGATCCCGATCTATGGGATTATACAGATATCCCCTACAGCGATGGTAGAGGTATCCTGACTTTCGCGAAGTACGCAACCACGTCTCCGATAGCCTTCACAACAGCTAGCTTTGACTTACAGACCAATCTGGTGATCCGTGATACGGATTCACTGGCAATTACTGACGATACCGTACTCGACGGTCAGGCCACGATGACACTGGTATATCTGTAAGCAGAAACAAAACACCAAAATAGATCAATTGTTTAATAGCGACATTACAATCATGGAAATTGTAATGATGCATGTAAAACCTATAATTTAGTTAAGGATCAACGATGAAAAAAATGCTTTTGGCTACCCTTGTAGCCCTCTCCTGCACGTCTGTATACGCAGAACCTACTGCCGTTCTGAAGGTCACGGGTACGTTAACAAATGCATCGTGCACACCCGAGCTGAGTAACGGCGGGATCATCGATTACGGTACCATTAATCTTCGTGATCTCTCCGCGACAGAGGATAACAACCTGGGCGATAAGACGATTTCGCTGACCATTACATGTCCGGCGGATACGAGAGTCGCCTTTACCACCCAGGACGACAAAAGCGCCAGTAATGCCGGCCTTGCCCCCACGGTAAACGGTAGCGCTAAAACTGACGCGTACTATCAGTACGGCGTGGGTCTGACGGATGGCGGCGTGAAAATTGGCGACTACGGTTTATGGATCACTGGCGTGACCGTTGATGGTGCGTCTGCTGACGCAATTATCAGTAATAACGACCTGACCAGTTGGGCTAAAGGCGTTGAGATGCGTAGTGATGGCGTGAGTAATATCACCGCTGCCGCAACAGGCACTCTCCAGCCACTGGCCTTCAGGGCGGCGACATTTGATATGAAGGCGAATCTGGTTATTGAGGATACCACGACGCTCGCAATAACGGATGATACGAAACTGGATGGTCAAACAACCTTTACCCTGGTTTACCTCTGATTTTGAATTAATACTCCCCCTGGATATTTAGCATATTAACGATACCGGGTACGTTATCATACGTACCCGGTATTTTTTATGGGCGCGTGCGGCCCAGCCCTCATCTGTCGTGACCTTTTTATTTTTCCTTAAAGTACCTTTAATTTTTATTAAATATAAAAACATTATATTAGTTAATATTATTCAGAGTTGATTTTTAAGGACGCCCTCTGGCGTTTTTTTTAACTCCATCACCTGAATGACATCAACACAAGGAAAGATCAAGGATGAAAAAAATCATTCTGGCTACGGCCATCGCACTTTGCACCACCTCTGCTCTCGCAGCAGAAACCACCGTAATGAAGGTGGAAGGAACCTTAACCAGCTCCACCTGTGATGTTGAGTTGGGAAACGGCGGGATATTCGATTTCGGTACGCTAATTATCAGGGACTTATCCGCTACCACAAACAACATGCTTGAGAGAAAATCTCTCCCGGTCACCATTACCTGTACGGCTCCCACCAAAGTGGGTTTCAAAATGCAGGATAACCGCAGCGACAGCAATGCTGCGCTTCCGAATGATATTGCAGAAAATAAAAACGTGCTCTATCCCTATTACGGTTATGGCGTGGGTAAAACAAACGAGGGGGTCAAAATTGGCAACTACGGTCTATGGATTTCCCAAATAACTGCAGATGGCAAAAGCGTCCAGGGTATTAACAAGAATGATGACTGGACCATATGGAAATGGGCATACACACCACGCAGCGATGCCTTTAACACGATAGCATTATCACCTTATACAAACCAAACACCAACCCCGATGGCCTTCACCACAGCAAGCTTTAACTTGCAGACCAGTCTGGTGATCCGTGATACGGATTCCCTGGCGATTACCGACGATACCGCACTTGACGGTCAGGCCACGATGACGCTGGTTTATCTCTAAACAGGTCAGCGGTTTAACGGCAAAACTATAATCACAAAGATTATATTGATTAATGTAAAACCTGGATAATTGAGTTAAGGATCAACAATGAAAAAAATGCTTTTGGCTACCCTTGTAGCCCTCTCCTGCACGTCTGTATACGCAGAACCTACTGCCGTTCTGAAGGTCACGGGTACGTTAACAAACGCATCGTGCACACCCGAGCTGAGTAACGGCGGGATCATCGATTACGGAACCATTAATCTTCGTGATCTCTCCGCGACAGAGGATAACAACCTGGGCGATAAGACGATTTCGCTGACTATTACATGTCCGATGGATACGAGAGTCGCTTTTACTACCCAGGACGATAAAAGCGCCAGCAATGCCGGCCTTGCCCCCACGGTAAACGGTAGCGCTAAAACTGACGCGTACTATCAGTACGGCGTGGGTCTGACGGATGGCGGTGTGAAAATTGGCGACTACGGTTTATGGATCACTGGCGTGACCGTTGATGGTGCGTCTGCTGACGCGATTATCAGTAATAACGACCTGACCAGTTGGGCAAAAGGCGTTGAGATGCGTAGTGATGGCGTCAGTAATATCACCGCTGCCGCAACAGGCACCCTTCAGCCACTGGCCTTCAGGGCGGCGACATTTGATATGAAAGCGAATCTGGTCATTGAGGACACCACGACGCTGGCGATAACAGATGATACGAAACTGGATGGTCAGACAACCTTTACCCTGGTTTACCTCTGATCTCGATTAAATACTCGACTTGTCTATAACGATAACGGGTACGGCATCATACGTACCCGTTATTTTTATGCCTGCATACAGGCCATTACAGCAAAGAACGGCTCGCGAGCGCCTCTGTCAGAATCGCATCGTTACGTAAGATTTGCCATGCGGTTTCCACCTGCGCGGGTATCGTCACGTGGGCGATAAAATCACGCCCGGCCGGTCCGTAACCATTAACATCGTCGCGCAGACGCGGCAGTTCACCCAGTGCCAGTGACAGATAGCGTTCAACCGGCCACAGCCCTTCCTCTGTCCCACTGAAGACCAGTCCATCATTGCTGTTACGTAACACGGGCGTCAATCCGGGATGGCTTACCCATTCTGGTGCGGCGGGTTCATCCTGGCATACGCGGGCAAACGTTGCCATTGTGCGCCGCTGCATGGTGGGGTCCTGCACCACCAGCACGCGTTCAGGGGCAAGATGGAGATGTTTCATCAACGCCCGGCTAAACCGTGCGTTCTCACCGCAGTTGGTTGACTGATCCTCAACATAAATTCGCTCCGCCGGAACATGCCAGAACTGACGAGCGATATCGGCCAGAATGGCCGCCTCCGCACGGCCTGCCGTGGGGACGATGCGATAGCGCGGGTGTCTGGCAACTGCGGCATAGAGGAAGGAGGTGGAATGTCCTATCCCCCCACTAATCATCAAGGGCACACCCTGCTCGGCCGCCTGGCGACAGGCGGCATCAATGGCAGGAATGACAGCATTTCCCGCCAGAATAACCATATCAACGGGCTGCCCCGGCTGCAGGTCATCCTGTGCCAGCCAGTGTCCTACGGTGTTAATGGCACTTAGCGTGCCAGCGGGCACGCAGGGGAAAAAAGTCGGAATCATCGTCATCTCCTTACAGCATCTGCGGTTAGCGTACCGCACTTAGCGCCGCAAAACAGGCTTTCATGATTAAAGTTCGTCTGGTCAGGCCGCTCTTTTTCCTTAAACTTCCTCTTCAACATTTGATTAACATGCGTAAATCATATTCACTTGAATTATGATTTAAGGCAGACGTAGAATCGCGAGCCCGTTAATTTTTCAATTTTTTCAAAGGTAAACAACGTTATGCGCCTGCCCGAACGCGACCCTTATGCTCCTCGCGAGTGGCAGCCACACGAGAAACCGGCGCTGCTGGGGTCCCCCTCCACGCCGAACCACAGCACGCCCAAACGGATTGCCTACGGCGTCGTTGGCCTGCTGGTCTGCCTGACGGGTGCCCTGGGCAATGCGGTAGTCACCGCCAACCTGCAAAATCTGCAGGGTACCTTCGGCGCCTGGTCTACGGAAATCGCCTGGTTACCGGCGGTCTATGTGATGACCAACATTTCCATTAACCTGCTGCTGGTGAAGTTCCGCCAGCAGTACGGTTTGCGCGCCTTTACGGAAGGCTTTCTGGTGCTGTATGTGCTGGTCACCTTTTTCCACCTCTTTGTTAACGATCTCAGCTCGGCGCTGATGGTCCGCGCCGCGCACGGCATGGTGGCCGCCGCGCTCAGCTCGCTGGGGATTTACTACCAGATCCAGGCATGGCCGGCGAAACATCGCCTGAAAGCGCTTACTATCGGCATCACCGGATCGTCACTCGCCATCCCTCTCGCCCGCCTGTTTTCGACCGAGCTGCTGCAGCTGGACGAGTGGCGCGGGCTCTATTTCTTCGAGCTGGGGCTGGCGCTGATCTCCCTCGCCTGCGTGATAGCCTTAAAGCTGCCTCCGGGTGACCGACGAAAGGTTTTTGAGAAAAAAGACTTTATCACCTTCTTTTTAATGGCCCCTGGAATGGCCCTGCTCTGCGCCGTACTCTCTTTAGGCCGTCTTGACTGGTGGTTCGAGGCGCCTTGGATCGGCTGGTCGCTGGCTCTATCGCTGGTGCTCATTGTGGCGGCCATCGTCTTTGAACATAACCGCAGCAACCCGCTGCTCAACACCCGCTGGCTGTCGAGCGGCAGCATCGTTCGTCTGGGGCTGATCATGCTGCTGATCCGTATCGTGCTGGCCGAGCAAAATACCGGCGTCATCGGCTGGCTGCAGTACGTGGGTTTACAGAACGAGCAGATGACGCATCTGGCGTGGTCCATTTTCGCCGGTATCGTCTGCGGGATCGTCACCAGCTGTCTTACCATCAAGCCGACGAAACTGGCGTGGCCAATTATTACCTCGCTGGCGCTGATGATTGTTGCCTCGCTGCTGGACAGCCAGTCCAACAATCTGACCCGACCGGATCAGCTGATGCTGAGCCAGTTCCTGCTGGGCTTTGGCAGCGCTTTCTTCCTGGCTCCGGCGATGCTGGCCGCGATCGGCGGCGTGATCGCCGACCCGCGCAACCTGGTCAGCTTCTCGGTAATGTTTGGCATGAGCCAGAACCTCGGCGGCTTGCTGGGCTCCGCTATTCTCGGCACCTTCCAGACCTGGCGTGAGAAGTACCACTCCAGCCTGCTGGCGGACCAGCTCACCACGCTCAACCCGCTGGTCAACGAGCGGATCCAGCTTTATACCCAGATGTACAAAAGCCTGATTGGCGACAGCGCGCTGCTGGGCACCCAGGCGATAACGCAGCTGCAAACGGTCACCAGCCTGGAGGCGAATATTCTGGCTTATAACGATACTTATCTTCTGACCGCCAGTATCGCTGCCGCCACGCTGGTCTGGATTTTATGGCGCTTGCTGCGCCTGCGCATTACTGCCCGTATGGCGCTTAAGAACGCCACCGGCAACAAATAATTGAAATATTTCTGGAGAGTTTATGAGTCAGCAGGATGCCGCCAAAGAGCAGGCCAACACCCGCAAAAATGTGCGCATTGTTTCCGTTTTCACTGCCGCCGCCATCGGTATCGTCGGCGTGCTGGTGATCCTTTACGCGTGGCAACTCCCGCCATTCACCCGCCATGCCCAGTTTACCGACAACGCGTACGTGCGCGGCCAGACGACGTTTATCAGCCCGCAGGTGAACGGTTATATCACTGAGGTGCACGTTCAGGACTTTGTACAGGTCAAAAAAGGCGACCTGCTGCTGCAGATTGATGACCGTATTTATCGTCAGCGGGTGCATCAGGCCGAGGCCCAGCTGGCGATGAAAATTGCCGCCCTGAATAACAATCTGCAGCAGCGTAAAAGCGCTGAGGCCGTCATCGCCAAAAATGACGCCGCGCTGAAAAATGCCCGCGCCCAGAGCCTGAAAACCCAGGCGGATTTAAAGCGGGTGAAAGAGCTGACGGCTGACGGTTCGCTTTCCATTCGTGAACGCGACGCGGCGTTGGCCAGCGCCGCCCAGGGCAGCGCGGATATCGACCAGGCGAAAGCCGCACTTGAGATGTCGCGTCAGGATCTGCAGACGGTGATTGTGAACCGCGGTGCGCTGGAAGCGGATGTTGAAAACGCGAAAGCGGCGCTTGAGCTGGCACAGATCGATCTGCAAAACACCCGTATTGTGGCCCCGCGCGACGGCCAACTCGGTCAGATCGCCGTGCGTCTCGGGGCATATGTGACCGCCGGGACCCACCTCACCACTCTGGTGCCGCCGCAGCACTGGGTCATCGCCAATATTAAAGAGACCCAGCTCGCGGAGCTGCGCGTCGGCCAGCCGGTGAAATTCACCGTCGATGCCCTCAATAACAAAGCCTATCAGGGCCGCGTGGAGAGTATCTCTCCGGCAACCGGCGTAGAATTCAGCGCCATTACGCCGGATAACGCCACCGGGAACTTTGTCAAAATTGCCCAGCGTATTCCGGTACGCATTGAGGTGCTCGGTAAGCCAGAAGATTCCGCGCTGCTGCGTCCGGGCATGTCGGTACAGGTGACCATTGATACGCGGGAGGCGAAGTAATGATCCTTCGCCCGATAGCTGCACTGGTGGTGGCGGTCATGCTGGCCGGATGCCAGTCCGTTGATGTCAAACCGGCTCAGCCGACGCTGCACATCCCCACCCAGTGGCGCACTGTCTCCGGCCCTGCCAGCCCGACGGAGCAGCTCTGGTGGCGCAATTTTCATGATAACCACCTGAACCGCTATGTGGACCAGGCGCTTGGGCATAACAGCGATGTTCTGATCGCCCGCGAACGGATAAACGAGTATCAGGCGCGGGTCTATGCTGCCGACAGCAGCCTGTTTCCCTCACTCGATGCGGGCGTCACCGGGACGCGTGCCCGTTCGCAGTCCGCCGCGACAGGGCTGCCGGTTTACGGCACGCTGTACAGAGGGAGCCTGACGGCGAGCTATGACGTGGATATCTGGGGCGTCAACCGCAGCACGTCTCGTGCTGCCGAAGCCTCGCTGGAGGCGCAAAAAGCCGCCGCTGCCGCCGCGGATTTAACCGTCGCCTCATCCGTAGCATCCGGTTATGTCACCCTGCTCGCCCTTGACGAACAGCTGCGGGTGACCGAGTCCACGCTGAAATCACGCGAAGAGGCATTTAACCTCGCGAAGCGTCAGTTTGAAACGGGCTACAGCTCGCGCCTGGAGCTGATGCAATCGGATTCCGAACTCCGTTCAACCCGGGCGCAGGTTCCGGTGCTGCAGCATCAGATTGCACAGCAGGAAAATGCCCTGAGCCTGCTGCTGGGAAGTAACCCGGGCGACGTGGCGCGCAGCGAAAGCTTTGCGGCGCTGACACCGCTGAAATTGCCGTCACAGCTGCCTTCTGCGCTGCTGAACCGCCGCCCGGATATCGTCCAGGCCGAACGACAGCTGGTGGCAGCGGATGCCTCGCTTGCCGCGTCGCGCGCCAGCCTGCTGCCGTCGCTCAATCTCACCGCAAGCGGATCGATACAGGATCGCACGCTCTCCGGCCTGCTGGATAACCCGCTGCAGCTCTGGAGCGCGGGGGGAAGCATTCTCGCCCCGCTCCTGAACCGCCAGGCGCTGAATGCGCAGGTGGATATTTCTCAGTCCCAGCGTAACCAGGCGTTGTACACCTATGAAAAAACCGTGCGAAACGCGTTTGCCGAAGTGAACAACAGCCTTGATGCCATTACGCGCTATCAGGAACAGCTGACGGAGCTGCTTGCCCAGCAGGATGTGGCCCGGGAGACCCTGCGCATTGCGCAGAACCGCTATCGCAACGGCTATTCATCCTATCTCGACGTGCTGGATGCGCAGCGCACGCTGTTCTCGGTCCAGACCAGCGTTGTGCAGGTGAAAAATAACCTGCTGCTGGCGCAGATTGATTTGTACAGAGCGCTGGGCGGCGGCTGGGTCAGTGCCTGAAGACCTGCCCGGTGGCGCTGCGCTTACCGGGCCTGGATTTCGTCCCGTAGGCCGGGTAAGGCGCCGCCGCCGCCCGGCGATTACCCGCAAGGAGTCAATGTATGCAACAACAGTGGTCTGCAGTCGATAATTTCATGATTTCGTCGCTTATTCCTGAAGATGACATCCTTAATCAGGTCCTGGAAAATAACAAACGCGCCGGACTCCCCGAACATGATGTAGCGGCCAATCAGGGTCAACTGCTGGCGCTGTTCGTGCGCATGACGCAGGCGCGGCGTGTTCTGGAGATCGGTACACTGGGGGCTTACAGCTCCATCTGGATGGCTCGCGCGCTGCCGCCGGACGGAAGGCTGATTACGCTTGAGGCCGATCCTACGCATGCCGACGTTGCGTGCCAGAATATCGTCCTCGCGGGGCTGAACGAACGCATTGAATTGATTGAAGGCCCGGCCCTGAACTCTCTTGAAAAGTTCGGTGACATTCCGCCGTTCGATCTGATCTTTATTGATGCCGATAAGCCAAACAATCCCGGCTATCTGGAATGGGCGCTGCACTACTCCCGTCCGGGTACGTTGATCATCGGCGATAACGTGGTGCGCGAGGGCGAAGTGATTAACGGGCACAGCGACGACGCGCGGGTGCAGGGCGTGCGTCGGTTTATCGAGATGACTGGGGATAACCCGCGCTTAACCGCCACCGCGCTGCAAACGGTGGGAGTTAAGGGGTGGGATGGGTTTACGCTGGCGATTGTGAACGGGTGAGGCCTGTGCGGCCTGATGCCCTCACCCCAGCCCTCTCCCACAGGGCTGGGGAATCCCCAGTAATTTTTTACCTGAAGCGATGAACGTTGCT